>NZ_JBEZHV010000035.1:0-58465 GCF_040650755.1 Streptomyces sp. NPDC048623 | reverse complement strand
CCGGGCGGGAGGCGTGCGAACGGCCGGCTGCCCGTCTGGCGGGCGACCGGCCTGGTGGAGCAGCGCGGTGCGGGACCCGCGGAGCGGGTCCCTCCGGGCTGCGCCCGTCACAGCGAGCCGGGTCGCTGCGCTCCCCGGCCGCTCCCGCTCCGCGTGAGCGGAGGCGGCTCGCTCCGCTCACCGCCAGGCGGCACGCGCTCCGCGCGCACCGCCAAGGGCAGGGCAGCCAGGCCGCGTTGCGGCCCGGGGCCGGCCTCCGGCCGACCGGTGGCCTCCGCTGCGCTCCAGCCACCCACCACCCCACCGCCTGACCCCACGTCACCCGCCGTACCACGGGGCGCGCCACGCTCCGCGCGGCCCGCCCACGGGCCTCACGGCACGAGCAGCAGCAGAGGGAGGAGGGGTGACAGGTGGTCGAGCGGGTGAGGGGGCTGAGCCGGGGGTTGCGGGGGCGAATTGACCGACCGTCAGGCTGCTTTCCGGGGTGCCTATAAGGCAACAGTAACAGAATTCAGCCACGTTCGAGGGACTTTCTGCGTTCTGAGTGCTTCACTTTGAAGCAAAAGATAGACTCTGGACTCAGACAACACCACCACTGAGGGGCCTGGATCGGTTTTCGATCACGCTCCCCCGCTACTGGTCCGAGGCTGTGACCGGGTTCCGGTGAGGTTCACCGTAGCCGATCGCACGCCATCTACGTGCAGGTTTCCCGTTTCCGGCCCAACCGAGAGCCCAGGAGAAGGCAGACGGATATGTCGACCACAAGCCGAACCGATCAGCGCGAGGCGGCGCAGCAGGAAGCCATTGACGCGGTTGTCCGTGCCCTCGAATTGCCTGCAAGATCGCTTGCGCCCGAGAGGGGTCTGCGGACTCAGGTGATCATGGCGACCGGGTCCGGCAAGACCCGGGTGGCGGCCCGCAGCGCGGAGAAGCTCCGTGCGGGCCGTGTGCTGGTGCTCGTCCCCTCGCTGGACCTGCTCACCCAGACCGAGGCCGCGTGGCGCGAGGGCGGCCGTACGGGTCCGATGATCGGGGTGTCGTCCCTGCGGGGCGAGGACGTGTCCTTCCCCAACACCACGGACGTGGACGAGCTGGTCGACTGGGTGCGGCCGTTCGACAAGGTCACCGTGTTCGCCACGTACGCCTCCCTCGGGCTCGGCACGCTGGAGCGTGCGCACCAGGCCGGCCTTCCGGGCTGGGACCTGATCGTGGTCGATGAGGCGCACCGGACGTCGGGGCGGATCGGGAAGCCGTGGGCGGTCGTCCACGACAACACCCGCATCCCGTCCCTGCGTCGCCTCTACATGACCGCCACGCCCCGCCTGTGGCAGCTGGACGAGGACTCCGAGGGCGCGCCGGGCGAGCTCGTGGCGAGCATGGAAGACGACCCCGAGGGCCCCTTCGGCAGCAGGGCGTTCACCCTGACCCTCTCGGAGGCGATCGACCGGGGAATCTGTGCCCCCTACCAGGTGGTGTGCGTGGACATCACCGACACCCAGCTCCAGGCCGCCCAGCTCCTGGGCGCCGAGGGCCGCTCGGACGAGGTCCGCGGAGCCCGGCTCGCAGCCCTCCAGACCGCCCTGCTCAAGGCATCGGCCGAGGAAGGCTTCCGCAGGACGCTCGTCTTCCACCACGTCGTCAAGGAAGCCGAAGCGTTCGCGGCCGGCCTGCCCGGCGTCGCCACGCAGCTGCACGCCGCCGACCCCGAGCTGTACCCGCGCACGATCTGGGCGGACTGGCTGTGCGGCGACCACAAGCCGGGCCACCGGCGCCGGGTCCTCGGGGAGTTCGCCGACGGCATCGCCACGGACGGCACGGTCGTGGAGAAGGGCTTCCTGGGCTCGGTGAAGGTGCTCGGGGAGGGCGTGGATACCCGGGAGTGTGACTCCGTCTTCTGGGCCGACGTGCGCGGCTCCATGCCCGACCTCGTCCAGGCCGTCGGCCGCGCGCTGCGGATGCACCCGGGCGAGGGCAAGGTCGCCTCGCTCGTGGTGCCGGTCCTGCTCGGGCCCGGCGAGACGGCGGACAACATGCTGACCTCCCGGGCGTTCGGCGGGCTGGCGAAGCTCCTGGAGGCGCTCAGGGCGCACGACGCCCGGGTGGTGGAGCAGTTGGCGCAGCAGCAGGCTCCCAGCGCCTACAGGCCCGTCCAGAAGGCCGCGCAGGGCCAGGAGGGCCGGGGCGAGGGGAACGGGTCTGGCGGCCCGTCGGCGCCCGCGCGGAAGCTGCTGAAGTTCAGCACGCCGCGCGACCCGGCGCAGCTGGCCGCGTTCATCAACCTGCGGGTGCTCAACCCGGAGCACGAGCACTGGCGGCGTGGGGTGGAGGCCGCCGTCATCTTCGCGCGCGAGCACGGCGACCTGAAGGTGCCCTTCACCTATCGCGTGCCGGAGGGTGAGGAGGCGGAGGGGGTCGGGTGGCCGGCCTCGCTCGCCAACTTCCCCCTGGGGCAGTGGATCGCCGACAACCGGCGCTTCTACGCCCGCGGGGACATGGACGAGGACCGCATCGAGCAGTTGGAGAAGCTGGGCATGGTGTGGTCGCACTTCGACGTCGCGTGGGAGGAAGGACTCGCGGCGGCGCGCGGGTGGGCCGAGGTGAACGGGCACCTCCTGGCCCCGCTGGACGCCACCTTCCAGGGCTACCGGGTGGGTACCTGGTTGAAGAACGCGCGGGCCGCCGCCCGGCGTGCCCAGGAGCTTGAGCAGCGCCAGGCCGAAGGGCTGCCGGTGGAGTCGTGGGCCGGCGCCTTGTCGGCGGAGCGGCGTGAGCAGCTGGAGGACATCGACCCGTCGTGGTGCCCGGCCTGGCCAGTGGAGTGGCAGCGCGCCTTCCACCTCGTCCGGCTCCACCTGGAGGAGGTCGGCGGCACGCTGCCGACCGAGCCCGGCGAGGTGATGCACCAGGGCGAGGACCTCGGACGGTGGGTGCGGGCGCAGCGGCTCGGCTGGGACAAGCTGACGACCGTGCAGCAGTGGATGTGTGAGCAGGTCCTCGGGATCACCCCCGCGACCGAGGAGGAGAAGCCGCAGCCGCGCCGTACGCAGGCCGACAAGTGGGCGCTGAACTACGAGGCCGCCAAGCAGTTCTTCGAGCGCGAGGGCCACCTGCGGGTCCCTCGGAAGCACGTCGAGACGATCGTCGGCGAGGACCAGGAGGAGCGGGAGCTCCGGCTCGGGGCGTGGGTCGGGAACCAGCGCAGCAGGGCGGCGACGCTGTCGCCGGAGCGGGTGGAGCAGCTGTCCGCGATCGGGATGCGGTGGTCCTGATGGTGGGCGTCGTCGTCACCGCGGCCGTCGCGCTCGCGGCCGGCTATCTGCTCGGGCGGCTGCGCCCGCGGCGACGCCTGGGCGACTGGGCAGCCGATCAGGTCCGCCACGCCGGGGCGTGGGCCCGGGGCGGCGCCGGGCGGCAGGCCGTCGTCGTCCTGGCCCACGCCGTCACCGCGCCGCGCACCAGCTGGCGCATCATGCGCGCCCCGGCCACCGACGCCCCGGTGCCGGTGCCCGTACGCGATCCGGACTGGGTCGCCAACCGCACCCGGACAGACCAGGGAGGCACCCTATGAGCACCGAGCAGTACGACCCGGTCGCGTACGGCCAGGAGCTGGCCACCGTCAGCCACCACCAGACCGAAGCCACAAGCGCGCGGTTCGTGGTCTTCCAGGCCCTGGCCGCCGTCGGCATCGGGCACGAGCAGGCTGACGACATCGTCGCGGCCCTGGAGGCCGGGGCGGTCGCCGGCGCTCACACCTGGATCTCCGAGAGCAGCCCGCCGCACGGAGCCGAGCCGCGGTTCGAGGACGGCTGGTTCGCCGGGGTCCGCGACGTCGCCAGCCACCTGCGGCGCATCGCCGACACCACCGCCACCACCGGGCGGGGGCGCGCTGCGTCCAGCGCCATGCTCCTCGCCCACCTCCAGCAGCCCGCATCCCCCGCCCCGCAGGAGGCTCCGGCGGAGGAGCCGGGCCCGGCTGTGGAGCTGGACGCGAAGGAGGTCCTGGCGGCGGCGGAACGCTTCCCGTGGGCCCTGGCCGCTCCGGGGACGCGGCACTGGCCGGACGGGGAGTTCCTGGACGTCGCGCTGAGCGCGGTGCGCCCCGAGGAACGCCAGGGGTACATCGAGCGCCTGGAGGTGTTCGTCGAGCAGTACCGCGAGCGCCTGGAGGAGCTGTTGCGGGCGTACGGGCCGGGCAGTCGGCCCGCCTCCCACGGCCGGTACGCACTGATCGGGCAGCCGGAGACCCTGGTCATCCTGGAGCGGATGGAGACCAACCCGTTCGGTCTGCGCAGCGAGTGGGAGAAGGAGCTGGAGACCGTCTTCCTGGACGACCTCGAGTTCGCGTGGGGGCCACGTATCCGCCTCAGCCGGTGAGCAGCCGGGCAACCAGCAGCGGGGCCGGGCAGGTGATCCTGTCCGGCCCCGTGTCTCGTCCGCCGAAGTCCTGCTCTCCCCCGCGCTCCCGGCCGCCGTCGCAGTCCAGCTACCTCTTCCCACGGCTATCGCGTGGAAAGAGGTGTCGCCGTCGCGGGGAGGCTTGCCCACCGGCGCTGACCAGGAACAACGAGCGGTGTCCGATTTGACGGGCTCCCACCGCCGGTCACACCTCCGGTCCCCCGCCGCATGCAACCGTCCAGGCAACGGTTCAGCCTCCCTGCGGTGCAACCCTCTTCACGGCCGCCGGGGCCGGGGCAGGCGGGGCGTGGGCCAGGCCGGCTCCCACCGCCAGGCCGCCCACCGCTCCGCGTGCGCGAACAGCCCGGCGCGTTCGGCGAGCATCGCCAGGACCTCGGCGCGGGCGTCGTCGACGGCCTGGTGCTCGGTATCGGTGACGATGCCGAGGCGGCGTACGTGGGCGTACTCGTCTTCGTCCTTCCACTCCCAGTGGGTGAGGTCGGGCGTGACGACCAGGTCCACGGTGAGGTCGAAGGTGTCGAACCCGTCCTCGGTGCGGCGGGTGGGGTGCTCGAAGTTGACGTACCAGTTCCGCAGCCGGCGCCCGCTGGCGCTGTCGGGGACGAAGAAGGCGTTGATGCTGAACCAGGCCGCGGGCGGCTTCCACAGCAGCAGGTCGGTCTCCTGCCACACCGCGTCTGCGAGGTCCCATCGGCCGGTTGCCATCGCGTCGAACGCCTCCGTGCGCACGGAGCGGTCCTGGTCGTCGCGGGCCTTCGCGTACAGGGCGGGCCAGCGGGCCTCCGCCCCGGGCGCGCAGGCGGCCACCAGCGCCTCGCCGGTGTCCTCGAGGACCCGTAACGCCTGCTCGCTCCACACCCGGCCCCCACGGTGCACGTCGCGCCGTACGACCGTCTCGCCCGTCTCGAAACTCCGCACCACGTCCTCCTCCACCAGCCGCAGCCGGGATGTCCGGGCCTGGCTTGCCCACCTCAGCGCGCGCCGGCCGGGGTGGGCAAGCCGCCATCCGGGGCGGCTTGCCCAGGGTCCCCTTACGCTTGCCCACTCCCCTGTGCCGGCGGCTTGCCCGGCTCAGCCGCGCAGACGGGAGAACCAGCCGGTGCCCTTCTGCTTGGGCACGGCCTGGTCCTCCTCCTGGTCGCGCTCCTCCTGCCGGGAACTCACACCCCAGGCCCGGTCCAAGTCCTCGGACCGCTGGTCGCAGTCCCCGCACAGAGACGGACGCTTCGCCGGGGAAGGACCCCAGCCGACACGCTTGGTCGCCTTCCACCGTTCGTCGGTGAACGCGGCACCGCACTCGGTGCAGACGGGGCGCTCGGGGGCGGGCCAGAAGTCGTCCGACCCGGCCTCACCGCGTATCGGCTGGCGCTCTGGGGTGTCAGCCGCTGTGCTGACGACGGCGCCGGCCTTGCAGTCGTCGCACAGGTGCGGGTGGGAGTCCTTCGGGGTGCCCCAGTCCTTCGGCTGTACCGCCTCCCAGCGGGTGTCGGTGAACTTCGCCCCGCAGCCGGTGCAGACGGGGCGGCGTGCCTCGCGCTCGGCTGCCTGCTTCGCGGCGTGTTCCTGGGCTGCCCGCCGCATCTCTGCCTGGTACGCCGCCGCGCGGGCCTTGGCCTCCTCTTGCTCCCGGGCGTCGGCGGCCTCGCGGCGCGGGTTGCCGATCGCCTCCAGGAGGGTCTGCGGGCCGCTGCGGCCGAAGCGGGCGAACACCGGCCCGGCCGGACCGTGCTCACGCAGCTGGTTCAGCCCGACCGCGATGATGGGGATCTTCCGGTCGTAGAGGTGGTGGCCGCCGGGCAGTCGCTGCCCCTGCCACAGGTGACGGGTCAGCTCCATCAGGCGCGGGATGGTGCGGTTGGGGTTGCGCTCGCCGATGCGGTTGAACACCAGCAGCACGGGCGGATGCGGCGTATCGCCGGGCCGGCCCTCGGGGACCGTCCAGCGCGTACGCCACATCGGGCGCTCCTTGCCGTCGGTGTCCTTCACCTTCCGCTTGAAGAACCTCGCGTACTTCTCCAGCTTGTCGGCGAGCTCCTCGGCGGTCTCGTGGCAGTTGTCGACCTCGATGAACAGCAGCGGCACCCCGTCCTGCGGGGCGGTGAGCACGATGTCGGCCTGGGCGCCGCCCTTGCCCGGCGCGTTCCACGTGCCGGTCGCCGGGAGCGGGACCTCGGTCCAGAACGAGGCGATCGTGCCGATCCCGTCCGGTGAGTCGACGGCGGCCTGGGCGGCGGCCCGGACTTCGGCCGAGTCCTTGGCGAGCCTGGCCATGTTCGGCTTCGGGCGCAGCATCGCGATCACCGTCTCGTTGACGGCCATCGGGTGGGAGGCGCCACTGGAGCCCGCGCCGCGCGCGGTGGAGCCCATCTCCGTCACCGGCCGGTTCAGCTCGTAGGAGGCGGCCAGAAGGCCCTTCGGGGTCAGGTTCCGCAGGGCGTCGCCCGTCTCGGTGGAGCCGCCGTTCTCGGACAGGCCGTGCCCCCGCATGTCGGAGAGTGCAGCGGTGTGCGAGGCAGTGCGGGCCTGCTTCTGCTTCGACGGGGTCTCCTTGTCGGCGTGCCGGAACGTCAGGTGCGGAGCGCCGATCCGCTGGATCTGATCCGTCGTCGCAACCTTCAGCGCTCCGAGCACGCGCAGCACGTCGCCGCGGTAGTTGTTCGTCGACCCCGCCGGGTTGTTCTTCCGCTTCCCCGTCATCAGCTCTGCTCCCTCGTTGCTCGCGACCGGCCGCCCGCCGACCGCCGCCGCTGCTGGCGCTGGCCGCGCCCGGCCTGGGAGGGCGTCCGGGCCCCCCGGAACCCGATGCTCTCCTCCACTACGGACATGTAGAGGAGAGAAGAGGGTTGTGACGGCGCGATTTTCGCGCCGATTACGGCCCTGACAAGGGGGTTTCCCCCGGCCTCGGGTGCCGGGCACCAAAGGGGGATCCCAAGGGCCCTCCAAAGGGGGCACCCAGGGACGCCCCTTGGGCTTGCCCAGTCCGGGCCGGCCTTCACGTCCCATCGGCCCGCGCGGCGCCGCTGCCCGGCCCTCGGGTGGGTGGTCGTCATCGTCTGCTCTCCTTCGCTGCCCCGGCCGGGGCGGTCGGGGCGAAGAAGCAGCGTGCACGGACCCCCCTTGTCCGCGGTCTGACCGAGGCCGGTAGCGGACGCTGTCTAGGGGAAACGTGGCCGTGGGCGGGCCGGTAGCAGAGGTGGACAAGGGGTCATGGTCGGGCTCGAGGTCGGACCAACCAAGCTGGACAAGGGGGTCCGGTTTGGCCCTTGCAGACCCGATTCGCCGCTTTCGGATCGGGGGGAGAGTTCTCTGGCCTCTGTCCACAGGTCGATCGTCCGAGGCTGCTGGGAGTCGTCGTGATCCGCACGGCGGCACCCAGTTAAAGGAGGCTTCCATGCCGTACCTGATCCCGACCCGTACGCCGCTGACGCCCGAGCAGGTAGAGCAGGGCTTCGACTACCTCCTGGCGCTGCAGACGGGCGGCGGCACCTACGCCGCTGGGCGGGTGGAGGCGACCCCGGAGCTGGCGTTCGTCCTGCTGCAGCTCGCCGAGGACATCATCTGGTTCGTCACGACCGTGGACGGGAAGGCCACCCACCTGTGCGCGGACTCCTTCGTGCTGGACGAGGTCGGGTGCGTCCTGCTGTCCGCGCTGCGGGACTGGGCGCGGGACTCCCCCACCACGGCGGTACTCGGCATCGCCCGCAGCATCATCCGCTTCGTCGAGAACGTGATCCCCGACCCCGACGACCACGGAGACACCCGCGCCACCCTGGAGACGGTGCGCGACGAGCACCTGGCGCTGGCGCACGCGGTGCACTCCGCACCCGGTGCGCACCGCTGACCGCACCAACCGCACCACCGCACCGGGTGGGAGCGCACCGGTGCGGTGGAGCGCACCATCGGGTGCGCACTGGTGCGGTGGTGCGCCCATCCGGTGCGCACCGAGTCCAGCCGGTGCGCACCACGATGCGCACCACCGTCCATCCGGTGCGCTCCACTCGGTGGGCGGTGCGCGCGCCGGTGCGGCCGGCGCGCGGGAGTGGGGCGCATCGGGTGGACTCGGTTCGGTGAGTGGGCCCGGGTGGAGACGGTGACGTCGGTGCGTTTCTCCTTGACCTGAGCCGAGGTCAAGGAGAAACGCACCGGGGGGATGCGCGGCCCCACTCCCGTCGATGGCGTCCACTTCCACTCGGTGGGCTCCACTCGGTTGAGTGGATGGCGAGCACGGTGGCGTCCACTCCCGGACGGTGGACTCCACTCGGTGGAGTGGAGCCGGGCGTCGTCGGTGCGCACCACCGCACCGGGTGCGCACCATCGGGTCCACTCAGTGGCCGGCCTCCCGGCCGCGGTGCGGTGCGGGCTGCTGTGGGCGGTGCGTCTGCTGGTCGTCCGGGCGCACCGGGCGCACCGCGTCGGCGTCGGCTGGTGCGGTGTGGCGGTCCGCGCGGGCGCGGGAGTCGTTGACCATCTTGGTGCCCGCCTCCCGGATGCGGCGCAGCCGGTCGGCGGTGAGATCGAGGGCTTCCACGTCCGTGCGGGACTTCCGCAGGGCCCGCAGCGCCGTCATGTCGATCGCGTCCCCGCGACCGGCCTCCGGCTCCTGGTCGTCGTGGTCGGGGTCGGCCGGCTCGGGTGCGAGGAGCTGCTCGGGCATCGCCGCCTGCTGGTGGGCGACGACGTCGTACGCCCGTCCCCGCACGGCGGTGGTGGTGCGCAGCTTCTGCCGGACTACCGCGCCGGCAAGGACGGCACGGTCGTACTGGAGCGGGATGCGCGGTATCTCCCACTCCCCCGCGTCCTGGCCCGGCGGCCGGAGCGCGGCCGGCTCGCCGGGATCGGCCGGGGGCTGCCGGTCCAGGTCGGGCGCGGGGGCCGGTGGGCGGCGGCGGGCGGGGAGGTCGGCCAGGTCCCACCGTGCGGTGTAGAGGCGGTAGTCCGCCAGCAGGCCGATGGTGGTCTTCGGCTCGCTGATGTCCAGGCAGTGGGTGGAGATGGCGGCGGCCACAATCTCCTCGTCCAGGCCGGGGTCGCGGCGGCGGCCGCGCAGGACGAGGGCGAGGTGGCGGCGGGCTTCGGCGAGCAGGTGCCGGCGGTGGAAGCGGCCGCCCTCGTTCATCACGAACACCGTCGCGGTGACGTCGACGGCCGCCAGGGCGACGTCGACCACGGCCGCGACCCGGGCCCGGATCGCGGCGGCCGCGGCGCGGGCGTGCTCGAGGAGGGAGGTGATGACGTCGGCGGCGACACCGGAGGTGAGGATCGCGCTCGCCTTCCACCAGACGCGCAGCTGCGCGAGCGGCTGGGTCTTCCGCTTGGGCGGGCGGGTCTTGCGGGCGGCTATGGCGTTCAGCTTGGCGCGGGCCCGCTCGGAGACCACGGGCAGGAACCGCGCTTCGCCGTCGTCGTCGACGGCGGTGACGTACTCGTGCTCCAGCTCGGTCAGGCAGGCGGCGATCTGGTCACTGCGCCGGGAGGTCCAACGGATCAGCTCGTGCGGCACCCCGGCAATCTCCATCACGGGCCGGCGCCCCGGGGTGACGGTGCGCGGCTCGGTCGCCAACCCGAGCTCCTCGCAGACCTCAGCGGCCACGATCTCGTTGTAGAGCGCGGAGGCCGCGACCGTGTTCTCGTGCAGGGCCGTGGTGTGGATCGACCCCCACTTCCCGTCCAAGCGCTGCCCCTTCACGCTCAGCAGCAGATGGTCATGCAGCAAGGGTCGGCCCGATCTCGCCTCGTAATGGCGGAAGCGCGCGGCGACCAGACCGCCCGGCGGCCGGACCCGGTAGATGCCGTCCTTGCCGTACCGGATCACCGCGACCTCGTCCTCGATCCACTCCAGCACCCGCTCGATCGCCCGCTCGTGCGCGGCCTCGATCACCAGACGGGTCTCCTCATCCCCGAACGCCCACAGGAGGTAGATCGTCGGCTGCGGCCGGAACACGAAGTCCACGCCCGTGACCGTCACCCGGCGTCCGAGGGCGCCGGCCCGATACGCCTTCTTCGGGGAGTCGCCCGCGGCGAGCCGCTCGGCCTCGATCCGGTCCGCGTCCGGGTGGCGGCCCCGCTCACCGAACAGGTTCCGCAGCTGCGCCTCGGTGACCTCCTCACCCGGCGCAAGCCCGAGCGTGGCGAGTCCCCGGCCCATCCAGCGCCCGACCGGGACGCCGGCCTGCTCTTGGGCAGCGCGCAGCGGCGTGCGCGCCGGGCGGCGGCCGTCGCCGACGACGGTCTCGCGCAGGTAGTAGCGGTACATCTGACCGGCCCGGATCACCCTGATATCCACTGTCATGCAGACCACGCCACACGGCTCTGACCTGCAAGAAAAGACCGATCAGCGGCGCGTCCCGCCAGGCGGGAGCAGCGGCCGGACTTTCTTCTCAGGTGCCCGCCGGGCGGGACGCGGCCCCGGACCGGGCGGGAATGTCATCGCTCTCTGGCCTCAGCGGCCCAGCAGCCGCACGCTGTGCCTTTAGGCGAGGATGCTGGCTTCTCCAAGGTCAGCTGCTGCCGTGCTCAGGAAGGCGTTATACGCCTCGCGTGCCCTTGATCGCAGGCGCTCAAGGTCTGGCTTTTCCGGGTCGAACCCCTCATCCATCAAGAGCTGGGCGTAGTTCGGTGATGGCGACGAGAGAGGACCGGTGTCCAGGTCCTGTCCCTTCAGATCAGCGATTGCGCGGCCAGTCGCCCGGCTGAGGAGGACGCACCATTTGGCTACCTGCTGAGCGCCCTCTGCCACCGGCCGGGTGGCGTCCAGTTGCAGAAGGACTCGCTGAGTGTCGACTTCGGTCTGCCGGTACCTGAGCGCCTCCTTCCACTGCTTGTGCGCGTTCTCGGTCCAGACCTCACGCTGATCCGGGAAGCGCTCCACCCGCTCCAGGGGAATCAGGGTGGTGGCAAGCCTGTCCAGGTAGTGGTCGATCGTTTTCGCATAGCTGGCGTATGTGGCTCGTCTCGACTCTCGCAGAGCCCTGAGTGTCTCGGTCCGAACTTGGTGGCGGGCGGTACTGCGGCTGAGGAGGGCGGCGGTAGCACCCGCCGCCGCTGTGCCGAGAGCCCCGACGGTGGCACCGAGAACGGCAGCAAGTCCTGCATCCATCGGGCAACCTTGCCGCGCGGCACGTGACCCGCACGAGATGACGATCAGCCATCCGACGCCTTACGGATCCGGTCAACTAGTGACGCCCGGCCGGGCCCGAGCGTCTTCCGGTACTCCGACCCCCGGTCAGGCGTCCGTTCCATTGGGCGAGCGGGGATGGTGCGGATCACGGACGCCATCATGTGATCAGCGCGCACCACCTCGCGCGGTCACATCTCGTTGGGCTGGACATGAAGCTGACTTCCGGGCCGGGCAGGGTCGAGGCGCTGGCGGAGGAGGCCGTCGTGGCGGCGTGCGCGCTGGCCGACGCCGCGGGCCCGTCGCGCTGGAGCGCGGACGCGGTGGAGGATGCGGCCGCCGCCCTCGAGGTCCTGGCCGGTGCGCTCGCCCAGCTCGGTCCCGAGTGCGCGGAGATCCTCTCCGTCGTGCCGGTCGCCGCGGCCGCCGTCGTCGAGCGTGCTGAACAGGCTGCGGCCGGGACGAGCGAAGCCGCCGGCGGCAGGGCGACGGCAGGGACGAGTGCGGCGCTGCGCCAAGCCCTCGCCGCTCATGGCCTGACTCGGAACCGTGTGCACCAGCTCGGTGCCGCGCTGGTCACCGTGACGCTGGACGCACCCGAGGCGCAGGCCCTGGCCGTGCTCCTCGGCCGACGCGACGCCCTCCCGCGGCAGGCACCGCCGGAGGACAAGGACGGCTGGGGGTCCGGGCCGGCGGAGACTGCGGCCGCCGCGCTCGCAGACGCTCTCCGCGCGCACGGCACGGGCGCGTACGCGCGGGTCCTGACCTCCGGGCAGGTGAGCGCCGGCCTCACGCCGCAGGCAGCCCAGGCGGTGGTCGCGGCCCTCACGGCCCGGCCCGGCGGTACGCCACGTGGCAAGCGGCGCGGGCTCGGGTCCGGATACAAGGGCATCGTCCGCTAGCTGGCCCGCCCCAAGGGCTGACAAGAGAACCCGGCCCGCTGTGTGGTGCGGACCGGTTCTTTGCGGCGGGGCCGGTTTCCCAAGTTTGGGAAACCGGCCCGCGTCTGGTGCGCTACTTGGGGGCTGCCTTCGTGATGGTGGTCGCCCAGGAGGCGATCTCCTCGGTGAGGCGCCGGGCGTCCTCTGGGCTCTCCTCGAACGCCTTCTTCACCAGCGCCCGGGTGAGGTGCTTCTTTGCGAGGGCCACCGCGTTCTCCAGCTGGCCCACCGCGCTCGAGGTGGTGGTGTGGTTGGTGCTGCTCAGCACCTCTCCCTGGATGGCCTTCGTGGCCTTGCCGTACCCGAGTTCGTCGACGGCTGCCTTGAGGGTCGCCGCGGTGGGCTGCCCGTTCTTCTTCTCGGACTTCGCCCACGCTTCGCTGACAGCTTCCAGGCCGTTGTGTCGGAGTACCGGGGCAAGGACCTGGACGTGGCCTGTGTTGGCGCTCGCTCCTTCCGGGAGCGCCTTCTGCACCTTGGCCGTGGCGACCAGGAGGTAGCCGTGGGTGGAAGAGTAGTCCCACCGCCGCTTCACGTAGTCGACGAAGCTCTCGTACTCCGGGCGCCACAGCTCGTCGTCGTGGATGAGCGCCAGGGCGGGGCCGGCCTCTCGAGTGAACCTGTCCTTCGCCTGCCGGACGGTGAGCTCCGCATTGTCCTGCGCCTTGCCGATGATGCCCTCGAGGACGGCCAGGCGCTCCGCCGCCGTTCCCTCGTGCGCGGCGCGCGGGAGCGGCACGAGACCGACAGGCGTATCGGCCGGGTCGGCTCGGTCCGCGGCCTTTTGGAGGCCACCGCGGCCGGCTTTCGCGGGGGGCGCGGCGGCTGCGGCCTTCTGAAGGAGTCTGGAAGCCATCAGGCGCCCTTCTGTGTGACGACGTGGTCCAGGAGCTGCCCGTACCAGCGGCGGAGTTTCTTGGCTTCGCGGCCGGGGGCGGAGGTGATCGGCGCGCAGGCCACCCGGCACTCCTCCCGGACGGAGTAGCTGACGATTCCCGGGTACTGCCCTTCGTCAGCGGTGAGGGAGTCGAGGACCTTATCGCCGAAGGTTTCCACGAGCTGCTGGTTGACGAAGTGATTGACGGCACGCATGTCGTCCTTCTTCGGCAGGATGCTCCTCACCACCCCGGCGATCTCCAGGTTCTCGTTCATCCCGCTGCCGGGGGCGCTGACGAAGCGGATGGTGCGGAGCGCCTGCTCGGCACCGAGTCGACCGTCGGCGGTGAGGGTGGCGGGGATGAGTACCTTCTTGGCGGCGATGAGCGCGCAGGTGGCGAGCTTCCCGCCTGCGCGTGGCGGCACGTCCATCACGACAAGGTCAATCTCTCCGTCCAAGCCCTCCAGGGCTCGGCGCAGCCGTGCCTCGAACATGGTGGAGTCGGTCTCCCGGCGACCGAGAGGCCGCTCGGAGGGAAGCACCCAGACGTTGGACGGCCACCCGTCGCCTGCCTGGACGATCGCGTCGTGGATCAGTTCGGCGGGATCACCAGGAGGCGTGTCAGCCTCGGGGTCGATGTAGAGGAGGTCGTTGAGGGTGAAGCGTGGGTCCTTGACTCCGAGTTCCTCGGTGAGCGTGGCCCGGGGATCGAGGTCGACGGCGAGGACGTTCAGTCCGCGTTCGGCGGCTTCGGCCACCATGCCCGCGGAGTTGCTCGTCTTCCCGACGCCTCCCTTCTCCGAGTAGTTCGCGACTGTGTCCACGCCCGACCTCCACCTGTGCGATCACTTCCGCGCCGGATCGTCGCTGCTCAGGCACCCTCCAGGCAAATCAGCGTGGCGGGAGGCGTGGCGTTGACCTGCGCGTACGGGAGGCAGCGTAGCGGTCCGCCGTTTCCCAAATTTGGGAAACGCCCGCCCCATCGCCCTCCCGGAGGAGACCGGCCCATGGCTTTGATCTTGCGGGAGGGCCCTGAAACGCAAGAAGGCCCGGCACCCCGCGATCGTCTGCGGGGTACCGGGCCTTCGGTTGTCAGGCTGTCCAGGTCGCGGGCGCGACTGCCTCGGGGTCAGGGATGCCGGCGACGGTCACCGGCGCGGCCGAGTGTCGTGTCGGTCGCCTTGAGCACGCGCGGCAGATGGACGTGGAGGTGTTCGACGTCGACCTGGAGGCCGCGGGCGCGGACTTCTCGGGCAAGGAGTTCGGTGAGGCCAGATGCCCTGTGCCTCCCGCCTGCACAGCCGATGGCGATACGGCGGGGGCCGGCGGGCAGGGTCGCGTAGTCGGCGAGATTGGCGAGCAGCTCGCGAGCACCGGGGGTATTGAGGACGACGTCCTGGACGCGGGGGTTGAGGCCGTCGAGGTCGAGGATGTCGCGGGCGGCGGCCGGGTCGCGGAGCCGGTCGCGGACGTCTTCGATGCGGTCGGCGGGCGGGACGGGGGAGCCGTCCGGGCCGGTGGGAAGGTGCAGGTAGCCGAACGAGATCAGCCGGATCGTACGCAAGGGAGCCTCCTGCTCGGTGATGAGGTGCGGGAACACGGGGAGCGCCGCGCCCGGCCGGGAAGGGCGGGCGCGGCGCTCCGGGTGGTGCTACTGGGTGGTGGTGTCGGTGACCACGAGGAACTGGTCGGTGCTCAGGTCCATCACGACCTGAGCGTTGGTGCCCTGGGCGCGCTGGGCGGCTGCGTACTCTTCGGCCGGCCACGAGCCGCGCGGAGCTCCGGCGGGGAACCGCTCCAGGACGGTCCGGGGCTGCTCGGTGGTGGCCATCAGGAGTCGCCGCCGTTCACGCGCTCGTGGATGTCGATGAGGTGGGCGATGGCGTCGGGGTTGTCCGCCAGGCCGACCCACGCCCCGTACGCGGTGAAGACGGGGACCTGGTCGCGGTCGGGGTCGAAGATGACGACGTAGTCGCCGTACCGGTCGAGCACCATGTCGCGCAGGACCGGGACCAGCGCGGTGTCGAGGACCTCCAGGGCGTCGACGACGAGCCGGGCGGGCTCGCCGGGCGCCGACGGCTGGACCAGGGTGCCGGTCGCGCGCAGCAGGTCGCCGGGCTGGATGGCGGTCAGCAGCTCGTGGACGATCCTCGGGTCGCCGCTGGTGCAGGTGACGACCGTGTCGTGGATGTCTTCCTCGACGGCGTCGAGGTCGGTGGGGACGATCAGGTCGAAGGTGGCGGTGTCGCGCGGGCCGGGGGCGGGTATCGCGTCGACCCATCCGTCGAGGGCGCAGTGCTTGGTGTCCATCAGCTGGCCTCCGCCAGGGTCTCGGTGGTGCGAGGGGCGCGGGGTCGGGTGGTGCGCTGGGCGAGGACCAGGAGCTCGCGGTTGCGCTGGCGCTGTGCGTCGGTGAGCGGGCGGGCCTTCGCGCCGTGGCAGTGCCAGAGCGGGGATGCCGGCGGCTCGGGGTAGGCGAGGGCGTGGTCGACGTCGTGGTCGGTGCTGCTCATGGGTCCTCCGGCTGGAGGTGAGGGGTTCAGGCGTGGTCGGTCGTCGCGCCGCCCTTGGGCGGGTCGGAGACGAACCGGGTCTCGCTGGGGTGCGCCGCGTTCCAGAGCTCCGCGCAGACTTTGTGGACGGGCTCTTTGGCGTGGGACCTCAGCGGGGTGGTGGTGCCGCACAGCACGCACGGGGCGGGCGGCCCGAAGTGCGCGGAGTGGCGCCAGTTCAGGAGCTGGACCGGCGCCGTGGGCTGCTCCGGCTGTGCGGGCACCGCGCGCAGGTGGCGGCGCCGGGCAGTCACGGCCGCAGGTCGGGTAACTGTTGGAGGACCAGGGCGACGAGGTCCGGCGTCGGTCTCCAGGCGGAGAGCGCGCCGGTGGCGGGCACCGGGAGGGGCAGCTCGCGGATGTCGTCGAGGACCAGGTGGTGCACGTCGCGCTGCGCCCAGGGGCTGGTGCAACGCTCGGGGCCCTGGTCGGGGTGGCAGTCGGTGAGCCGGGCGACGCCGATGACCGCGCCGCGGTGGAGCTCGCGGCCGCGGATCGCGGTGGCCACCAGCGGGTCCCGCAGCAGGGCGGGGTCCGGCTTCGCCTTCCCGGCGTGGATGAGGACCCAGCCTCGCCACGGCCAGTTCGCGGGCCGGTTCTCCGTGCTCTTCCCGGCGAGGATGCAAGTGGCCCAGGGCTGGCGGATCGTGATGCCGCGAATCCAGTCGCCGGTCGGCGGAAGGGGCGGAGTGGTCATGCTGCTCGCCCCCAGACGGCCGTGCCCGGCCGGCCTGCGCGGCGCCCGTTGACGGACGGCACGGAGGCGTGCGCGGCGGTGGCGAGGACCGGGCGGCCGGTGTGCTTGCCGTCGTACAGGGCAGCGTCGGCCGCCCGCTGAAGGAGCGACAGGTCCCGGCTGCCGACGGCGGCCGGGGTGGCGGCGCCGACCGAAGCGGCGACGTCGACGGTGCGGCCGTCGTCCAGCGTGACCGGGGTGTGCAGCATCCGGACCAGCTGCTCCAGACGGAGCGCGCGGCGGTCGGCGGGCAGTTCCAGGACCACGGCGAACTCGTCGCCTCCGAGGCGGCCGACCGCTGCGCGCGGGCCCGCCCAGGCGGTGAGCCGGGCCCCGAACGCCGCGAGGACGGCGTCCCCGGCCGGGTGCCCCATCGTGTCGTTCACCGCCTTGAACCTGTCGGCGTCGACCATGACCACGGCCGTGTCGCCGTGTCGGGCCAGGAGCCGGCGGGCGCGGGTCGTGTAGGCGTCGCGGCGCAGCAGGCCGGTCAGCGGGTCGCGGCGAGTGGCGGCGAGCTGCCGGTGCAGGGCGACGGCGTGGACGGCCCAGCCGGTCAGCGGCACGGCGGCAGTCGTCAGTAACAGGGTGCGCTGGCCGAACCGGCTTCGAGCGCGCGGGAGGGACGACATACTGGGTTCTCCGTCTCGTCTCGTACGGGATGGGTAGACCCGGGGCAGGCGGTCGGTTTGGACGCCGTGAGCGCCTGTCCCGGGGCGGAGCTACAGCGCGAAGTCGCTGTGGGGGGTGCAGCTGAGCGGGTTGTGCCAGCGGCCGGCCTTGGCGGCTGTCCACTCCAGCTCCCAGCCGGGCCGGATCCCGGACGCTCCCCAGCCGTCCGGCTGCCTGCCGGGGACCTCGAGGCCCGCCGTGCGCGCGGCGAGCGCGGCGTCGTAGACCTCGTGGGCGCGGCGCAGGGCCGTGGCGGGGGAGTCCGCGACGCCGGTGAAGACGTGCAGACCCTTGAGGGCCGGGTTGGCGGTGTCGTGTATCGGGACGTCTACCTCGAAGAACTCTCGGCGGTTCGGCATGACGGCCCCTTCTCCTTCCTTGTCTGGTACGTGGGGCCACCGCGCCGTCCCGGCCCTCACGGTGGAGAGAGAGGGGAGCGGCGCGGCGGCTGGCGGGGTCAGTAGCCGCGGCGGTCGTCGACGGCGTCGGCCGTCTCGGCGATCTGGGCGGCCAGGCGGTAGAGCTCGCGCGCGGCGGCCCGGACGGGCTGTCGGCGGATCATCTGGGCGGCGAACTCGGTTGCCTTCTCGGCGAGCGCGCTCGCCTGGGTCGCGAGGACCTCCTCGGCCGCGGTGTCGCCGGGTTCGACGGGCAGCTGGGCGAGGAGCTGGTGGACCACGGCGGCCATCACGGCGCTCGCGTCGGTGAGGTCGCCGGCCGACAGCCAGTGCGCCAGGTCCTCGTGCCCGGTCAGGTCCGGGGTGTAGGCGGCGGTCGGCGTGACGGCGGTGGTGCCCTTCGTCCACGCCTGCAGGATGATCCGGCCCTGGTACGGGTCGGCGCCGATCCTGCGGTCGGTGACGGCGTGGACGAGGGTGACCGCCCTCTCGCCGGGTCGGGTGTCGGGCACCCAGGCCCCGCCCAGGCGCTGGATCAGGGCGGCGCCGAGGCGCTCCAGCGGGTCGGGCTTCATGGCCGGGGTGTTGTCGGTGGTGGTCATCGGACGGTGTCCCGGAGTTCGTGCTGGCGGCGGGAGCCGCGGACGTAGGTGATGCCTTCGGCCATGTAGTGGAGGTCGATCAGGGTGCCGGAGTTGTCGATCCGGTCGCGGAGCTCGTCGAGGCGGGCCCAGGCGGTGCGGAGCTGTCCGGCGAGCCAGGCGGCGTCGCTGGTGGTGTCCTCGCCAAGGCCGGCCTCGATCGCGGCGAGGCGGTCGGTGTCCTGCTCGCTGGCCGCGAGGTAGGCCAGCGCGCGGTGGTACTCGGCCTCGGTGAACAGCTCGTGGACGCGGCGCAGGAGGTCGGCCTCGGGGTCGGCGGCGTACTTGGCGAAGCCGCGCTCCCAGACCAGACGGCGGGCCAGGTCGTAGTCGTCCCGGCCGGGCTCGGCGCTGTCGATGCGGAACGTCATCGGGAGCTCCTGGCGGTGGTGGGGCCGGGGTGGCCGATGAGGGTGGCGATCTGCTTGGTGGAGAGCAGGTGACCGGACCGGTCGAGCTGCTGGTGGAGCGCGGTGACCATGGCGTCGCGGCAGCGCAGCCGGGTGACCTCGGCGACGAGCCAGGCGACGTCGGCCGGGGCGTTGGCGATGAACTCGCCGGCGGGGAGCTTGGTGTCGCCGCTGGTGCCGAGGACGGCGACCGGCTGGCCGGTGATGTCCTCGATGAGACCGGCGTCGCCGGAGCGCTGACGCCAGGTGGCGTCGGGCAGGGCAGCGAGCCGGGCCCGGATCTCGGGCAGCCGGTCGGTGAAGGCGCTGTGCAAGGGGTTCTCCTCATGCAACGGGCCGGGCCGGGCCCGGGGCGGGCCCGGCCCGGCAGGGGACGGGACGGTGGTCAGAAGTCGAGGCGGACCGTGATGGGGATGCGGCGGTCGCCGTAGTCGCGGCGGGGGTCGTGGACAGTGCGGTTGTGCGCGGCGAGCCCGGCCGCGCCGCCCTGGACCGGGATGCGGCACTCGCCGCAGCCGTGCCACCACTCGTCCCCGGCCGGAAGGTCGGCCGGGGTGAGCGGGTGCGGGTGCGGACCGTCGGCGGCGCGGCTCACTCGCGGACCGCCGCGGCGAACTGCTCTTCCAGGTCGGCGCGGCCGTAGGGGTCGTCGTCCATGCCGGCCGCGTGGTCGTCGGCCTCCTGGTCGACGTCGCCGTAGCCGCCGTGGACGTCGCAGACGATGTCGCCGCGGTGGTCCAGGTCGCCGGTGAGCGCGCGGTACAGGCAGGTGACGCTGTAGGCCGGCGTCCAGGCAGTGGCGCTGCACTGGGGGTCGAACGGGCACCGCACGGCGATGTCGAACCCGATGTCGCCCTCGCCGTCGACGTCCAGGCGCAGCGCGAGGGTCAGGTGCTGCTGGCCGAGGCGGATCTCGCCGACGCGGTCACCGCCGGCGATGTCGGAGCCGTCCTTCCACCGCCACATCGGCAGGATCTCCTCGCCGAAGAACCGGCGTACGAGGAGCAGGTGGCCCAGGCCGTCGCCGCCGTCCAGGCCGAGGTCGGCCTGCCGGGCCGCGCTGAGCCGCCGCAGGTACGGCTCCAGCCGGTTCAGGTCGTGGGCGAAGAGGACCTGGGTGAAGCCCTCCCGGGCGAGGCTCTGGTGGGAGAAGGTCATCGCCTCGTGCTGGCGCCGGACGACGTCGTCGGGCACGCGCCGGTTCGCCGGGCGCGGCTGCTGCCGCTGGAGGCACAGCGACAGCGGCGTGGAGACGACGACCGCGACCGTCGGCACGCCGTACCGCTTCGCCGTCATCACCAGCTCCACCCTCACGGGCTGGTCCACGTTGGTGGCGTCGATGACCGTGTTCAGGCGGCGGGCCATCCGGCGCTCCAGGATGAGCTTGAGGACGTCGGCGGCGTCGGCGGTGGCGGCCTGGTCACCCGGGTCGTCGCTGACCGTGCCGCGCAGGCCGTCGAGGGAGAGGACCTGGGAGGCCGGCCAGGTGCGGGCCAGGGTGGACTTCCCGGCGCCGCTGGCGCCGATCAGCACGACGAGCGCGTTCTCCGGAAGCTGCGGGTGGATCTGGCTCACGTGTCGTCTCCTTGCGGTTCAAGGGCGCGGGCGGCCCAGGTCATGCGCTGCCCGGCGTTGTCGGTGATCAGGGCGGCGGCCTCGTGCAGGGAGCGGGAGGCGACGCCGTCGCGGTAGGGCTCGAACTCCGCCGCCCGGCGGGCGGCGGTGCTCACGAGCTGCGCGAGGGCGGGGAAGAGGCCGCCGGGGTGGGCGATGTCCTCCTGGAGCTCGCGCAGGATCGCGGCCAGCTCGGAGGCGTCGAGGTCGTGGGCGGTCAGGTCGTCCTCGATCTGCTGGAGGGCGAGCTGGGCGATGCCGAGCGAGGCGCGCACCCGGTCCAGGCGAGTGCGGGGGCGTCCGGTCACCGGGTCTTCGCCCCGATGGTGGCGACCAGCGCGGCGGCCGTCTCCCAGCCGTGGTGCCAGGCGCTGTCCAGGCAGTACGCGCCGTTGATTCCGTGCGAGGCGAGGCGCCAGAAGTTGCCCTTGCCGGTCTTCTCCGCGAGCGTCTCCAGGAGCCCGCCCTCCACCCGGCGGTCCGCGGCGTAGTGCGTGACGAACGACAGGGCGAGCGCGGCCGCGGCGGCGCCGGGGTGCAGCCGGATGCCCAGGACGCGGGCGCCGGCCCCGACCGCGAGGGCCTGGGTGGCGGTGTAGGTCAGGCAGTGCCAGGCGCACGCCTTGATGCCGTCCGAGGTGCCGTGGACGGTCGGCTCGTCGTCCGGGTCGTCGGTGGTGAGGTACACGGGCTTGGCGTCGGTGGCGCCCTTGACCCGGGCGCAGTAGTCGCTCTGGACCCAGTGGTCACCGACGTTGGACCCGGCGCGGCCCAGGGCGAGGACGGCGGCGAAGAGAGCGGGGCGGTGCGTCATGCTGGGGTTCTCCTGATCTCGAAGGGTGAGGGAGCGGGTGGCCGGCCCTTTGCCGATGCGCGGCCGCCCGAGGTCCGACCCCGGCCACAGCGGCCGGGGTCGGGTCGCTCAGAACGGGGGCTCGTCCGCCCAGGCCGGGACGGGCAGGAGCGAGAGGCACCAGGTGTGCCGGTTCGCCCAGCAGCCGCACGCCTCCATCTCGGGGTTCGCGCCGTCGACCCACCAGCCGCCGTCGCCCCGGCAGTCGGGGCAGGAGCGGCGGGGCTGGGGCTGCAGCTCGATGCGGTGCCGGTCGACGTACAGCCTCCGGTGCCCGGCCTTGAGCGCGACGGCGACCGCCCCGGCTGCGGCGGCCGGGAGGGCGGCGAGCAGCAGGACGGTCCGCAGGCGGCGGCCGGTCACGTCAGCGGGATCGCGCGGCAGGCGGTGGCGTGCTCGTTGGCGTCCGGCCGGATGCGGAACAGGTAGCTGACTTCCGGTCCGTGGGAGGAGTCGCCGCAGCCGTGGCAGCTCCAGCGGTTGTCGTGGGCGTTCTCGCCGGAGCCGGTGACGTCGACGTACGAGCCGCCGGTGGTGACGAACCGGATGAGCAGGCCCTTGGGGCGGTCGGGCTCGGTGAAGGCGGAGGTACGCACGGCGGTGCTCATGGGCTGGTGTCCTCTCGGGTCATGCGGCGAGCCGGTGGTCCGGCGCCGGGGGAGCGATGTAGGAGGTGGGGTCGGCGGGCGTGCCGTCGTAGCACTCCAGACACGAGCCCAAGGTGCGCAAGGGAAGGCAGTGGAAATAGCGCCGGCCACATGGGCCGGGGCACGTCTGGCGAGCAGCCATCGCGGCGTCGAGCGCGGCCTCCTTCGCGAGCGTCATCGGGAGCTTGGGCTTGGCCAGGTCGATCCGGTACAGCCACGCCCACCGCTTCCCGCCGCGGCATTCGATCCGGGCGACCGGCTCCGCTCCTCCGGGGCGGAGTCCCATCTCCCGCAGCTGGCGACGGGTGGCGAGGTTCGTACGTCCGGCCTGCTTCCACCGGAAGACCGGTAAGGAGCCGTCGCCGGGGTCGTTCGGGTCGATGTCGACCAGGTCCTCGTCCTGGTCGTCCATCACCTGCTCCAGGCGCCGGGCAGCCGGGCGGGACGCTGCGGGTAGCGGGGGCCGGGGCGCTGCGGGCGGGGCCGGCCGATCCGGCGGCGCGGGCGGGGTACGAGCACGAGCGGTCTCCTCCAGTCGTCGGGCGGGCAGCGCCGCGCCCCGCCGACGGGGTGCGGGTGTCGGCGGGGCGCGGCAGGTGGTGCGGCTGGGTTATGCGGCGAGGCCGTGGGCCGTGCGGGTGGAGTGCTGCTCGCCGGGCGCGGGCGTGCTGTGGCCCGGCCGGGGCGGGGCCGGCTGCTGCTCGGGGGCGCCCGCCAGGTGGGTGCCGATCAGGTAGCCGATCAGCAGCCCGCCGATGCCGAAGACCTTGTGCCGGTTGGCTTTCCACCAGGTCGGGGCCGGGGGCTCGGTGAGCACTCCTATGACGGTCGGCGCTTTCGCCAAGACGACGTCTCCTTCTCTCGCGGGCGGGGTGGTGCGTGCGGCCGGGCGGCCTGTCCGGTCCTCGCCCGTCCCGCGCGGGCGGGTGGGCGAGGGCCAGGCAGGGCGTCAGGTCAGCGGGCGCGGCGGGTGCGCAGGAGGCGGGTGGCCCACTGCCGCAGCCGGTTGAGGCGGGTGGGGTGGGCGTGCCGCCAGGCGCTGGGGAACACGCCGTCCTCGGTCGGGAACGAGCGCGTGGCGCCGCAGCTGCACAGCCAGAAGTACGGGTCGGGGCGGGTGTCGTCGCGCACCGAGGTGACCTTCACCGGGGCGCCGTCGTGGCGGCCGTGGAAGGTGCCGATGCGGAACTCGGTGTCCTTCATCTGCATGGGATGTCCCTTCGGGATTCAGGCCCGCGCGCTCCGGCCCGGGACGCGCGGCGGGGCGGGGATCAACGCTGGAGCGGGTGGACGTTGTCCGGCTCGTCGCCGTAGTCGTCGCCGGGCGGGGTGGGGGCAGGCAGGGTGGCGTGCAGGTGCAGGGCGGGGCTGAACTGGGGCTGGAACTGCGGCGGGTGGTTGTGGACGATCGGCCGCAGGCTCAGGCCGCGCAGGGCGAAGATGCTGGCGAGCGACCACATGAGGGCGGCCAGCCCGGTGGCGGCGGCGCGGCCACCGGTCGGGGTGGCGGACCAGATCATGGCGAGGGAGCCGATCCCGAACAGCAGCCAGGCGATGCGGGCTCCGGCGTTGCCGAAGAACCCGCCGACCAGGCCGACCAGCCCGGTCATCTGCCAGAACGCGTACAGGGCGGCCGGGGCGACGGGAAGGTGCGCCGCCTGGTCGGCGAGGAACACCCTGATCGGGTGGTCGACCGTGCCCCACAGGCCGCTGCCGTCCCCGGCGCCAGAGGCCGGGACGTCGGACAGGCCCTTGAGCGTGGCGGAGGCGATGTCGCCGGCGGCGTCGAGCATCAGCACGATGAGGCTGAGCCCGCCGAACAGGACGGCGGCCTTGATCCAGTTGGCGGCCTCGTGCCAGCTGGCGTGCCGGGCCTGGCCGACCTCGTCCCACCGCTGGTGGAGGAAGCCGCCCTGGTCCCAGGACCGCTTCCACGCCGCGCGCAGCCACGCGAGGCGCCCGGCGCTGTGCTGGCCGTCCAGTTCGGGGGCCGGCGGCTCGGGCGGCAGCTGGTTGAACAGGTCGAAGAAGTTCGGGTTGTGCTGACCGTTGATGGGCTTGTCGTCGGACTGCATGGCGGGGCGACTCCCTCGCTCGGGTTCGGTGTGATGGGTGGTGGTGCGCAGGCCGGACGGCCTGGCCCGCACCCGACCGCGAGGGTTCGGGTGCGAGGCAGGTGGTCCGGAGCAGGGGGTCAGAGGCCGCGGGCGTCGGCGAGGCCGGCGGCCTGGTCGAGCATGCGGATCGGGACGCGGCTGCTGCCGTGGGCGTCGTTGAAGGACGGCACGGAGTCGACGTGCTCGCCGAACGTGCGGCGGATCGCGTCCAGGAGCACGGAGGCGGCGTCGGCCTCCAGGCCGCTGTCGCCTCCGGCCTCGGCGCGGATGGCGCCGATCATGCAGTGGGCGCCGTCCTCGTCGACCAGGGCGCCGGAGCACCAGCCGCCGGTGAGCAGGCGGTGGTGGGCGCGCTGGAGGAGGGCGGCGACCGGGGTCGGGTAGGAGGCCGGTGGCGGCTGGAGCGTCGGGGTCAGCGGGACGGTGACGACGTCGGCCAGGTCCACGGGCTCGATGGGGATGTGCGCGGTGTTGACCGCGTGGGCGAGGGCCGCTTCGTTCAGGCGCGCGGTCATCTCCATGTTCACGAGGGCGAGGCGTTCCTCGAGGGTCAGCACCGCCGGCGGCGCGCTGTCGGCCTGGCCGGTGGCCGGGGCGGGCGGGTGTATCGCGGGGGAGGGGGCGGTGTCGGGCATGGCGGGCTCCAGAGGGGAACGCGAAGGGCGCCGTGCAGCAGGTGATTTGGGGGTGGCGGGTGGGTAGTCACGGCACCGGCGCCCCGGGCATCCTCGATCCGGCTGGTGCGCGGTGGAGGGAATCGGGTGGAGTTCGTCTTCGAGTGCGGTTGGTGCGGCGGGGACAACTACTTCGTCGGCCGGCAGGTCGGCTGGTGGGTCGACAAGTGGGAGATCCCCTCGGAGTGGGACTGCCGCTTCTGTGACGGGCTCAACTACACGCCCGACCCGCCGTGGACCGAGGCGTAGGTCAGAAGCTGGCGAGCAGTCCGGCGAGCGCGGCCAGGCCGGTGTTGATGGCCGGGGCCAGGCCGGTCGCGGCGAGGGTAAAGCCGAACAGCGTGCAGGTCAGCGCGGGGCCGAAACGGACGTGTCCGCCCTTGACCAGGACGACGACGATGATGGCGAGCAGCGCGGCAGCGGAGATGGACAGGCCCACGACGGGGTGCTCCTTCATGAACGGTTGGGGGCCGGCCGCCGTTCGGGCGGTCCGGCCCCGGGTAATGGGTGGGTGGGTCAGGCGTCGGTGAGGCTCTTGATGGCCTCCAGCGCCTGGCGGGGTGAGGTGACCTTCGGCTCGGCGCGGCGGCCGCTCTTGGAGCCGCGCCCGCCTCCGCCCTTGCCGCCGCCTCCGCGGCGGCGGGGCTTGCCGTCGCCGTCGTCGTCCTCGTCGGGCTCGGGCCAGAACTCGCCGGGCCGCGGCTCGGGCTCGCTCCAGTCGAACCACAGGCCGCGCTTCTCCAGCTCCGCGATCTCGTGGTCGGTGAGCCGGTTGACCTCGCTGGGGAACAGGTCGGCCAGGTCGGTGTCGAAGTCCACGTAGAGCGCCTTCATCAGCACGGCGCGGCCGTTGTCGAGGACGACGACCGCGACACCGCCGGTGGAGACACCGTTCTCGGGCTCGGCCTCTCCGGCCATGGCCCGCTCGATCGCGCTGCCTTCCTTGGGGGCGTAGCGGGCGGGGATGGTCGGGACGTCGTAGGCGTTCTCCATGGTGCCCTCCGCCGCCTTGCGGGTGGCGCCGGGCGAGCCCATGTTGAAGATGACCGGGCGGCTGTTCTGCCGGAGGTTGTCCTTCATCTCCGTGGAGAAGCCGTTGTGCGCGAACGGGCTCTGTCCGGCCGGGTTGAATCCGATGCCGTACTTGAGGCCCATGACGGTCAGGGCGTCGCCGTCGGCCTGGATGAACTCGCCGTACTCGGGGTCCTGGCTCGCGGTCATGAACTCGTCCGCGTAGACGTTGAGCTGCTTGTAGGGGCAGCGCGGGTCGCCGGGCTTGTAGTCGTGCGGCTTGCCGTCGTGCGCCCACGGCATCTCCGCCCGGATCTCGCACAGGGCCTTGGCCGCGCGCAGCTGGCGGGCCATGTAGATCGGGCTGATGCCCTGGCGGTCGATGTACTCGCCGAGGGCGGTCGTCTTCTCGTCCTTGAAGCAGGACGACAGCCACACGATCTGTCCGGCGTTGGACTCGGCCACCATGGTGACGGCGAAGAACTGGGTCTTGCCGCCGCGGGTGACGCCGAGGACCAGGCCGTGCTTGGCGGCGTTCTTGTCGTGCTGGAACACGAAGTTGTGCACCGGCTGGCCGGTGATGCTGAACCCGCACACGTACATGCCGGTCTTCGCGTCCGGGGTGAGCAGCTCGCGGGTGGCGGGGAACGTGGGGGACAGCGGCGGGGTGTCGAACACGCTGATCAAGAACTCGGCTCCTTCGGTCAGGACGAAGACGCGGCTGTCGTCCTCGGGCAGGCCCAGGGCACGGCAGACCTTGGGCAGGTCGATGCGCGGGGTGTCGGTGGGGTCGGCCATCTTGGCCCGGTAGAACGTGACGCCGCGCTCGTTGTCGCGGGTGGTGTGGACCAGCTCGGAGCCGGGGGCGCCGCACTTGGGGCTGGCGACCCGGTCCGTCCACTTCTCCTGGTCGGTCGGCTTGGTGCGGCGTCGCTGGTTGGCGTCGGGGGTGATGTGGGCCTCCATCCAGCCGGGGCCGCCCTGGCGGCCGGGCTGGATGGCGACCTCGGAGAGCACGACGTCGCTGGACGGCACCGCGAACGGGGCGGCGACCGCGGCCTCGGTCAGGCCGGTAATCGGCCGTCCGGTCTCCGTGGCGCGCAGCAGGATGGTCATGTCGTGCCGCTGACCGGGGTGCCGGGTGGCCTTGACGACGTGCGTGCGGCCGGGCATCCCGGCGTTCTCCCACAGCATCCGCACCTCGCGGGTGAGCAGGTCCGCGCCGTCGTCGACCACCGTCACCGGCTCCTCGAGGACTTCGGCGGGCGCCGGCTGCGGGGCGGGGGCGGCGAGGGCGGGACGGTGGCGGCGGCGGGAGTGCCGGGAGTACGGCATCACCAGGTACCCGGCGACCGCCCATCCGGCGGCGAGCAGTCCGTCCATCCCGTACGGGCCCCAGTCGGTGGTCGTCTTGGCGGCGACGTCGACGGCGGCGGCCAAGACCAGCGGGGCCCAGCGCAGAATCTTGCGGCCGGCGCCGGGTTCGTCGCTCTTGGCGGCGAGCACCCAGCCGCCGATCCCGGCGGCGCCAGCGAGCTGCACGACCTGGTTGACGGGGCTGTCGGGGTAGATGTTCGGGGCCACGGCCAGCACGGGCGCGGCGAGGGTGTAGGCGAGGCGTTCGAGCGTGACACTGCGCGGCGTGGCCACCGGTGTACTCCTTCGGGAACGAACGCGGGCGGCCCCGCTGGTGTGCGGGGCCGCCCGTGGCGGGGTGGGGGAGGGGTCAGCGGTTGAAGAACCCGGGCTTGGGCGTCCTCTCGCGCCGGTTGGAGCGGATGTCGTCCAGCGCGCCGTAGAGCTTGGAGTGGGTGCGCCGGGTCTGGTGGGTGAGGTCGGCGGTCTCCTGCGCGGTGTCGCACAGCGTGCGGACCTCGCGGGTGGCGCCGTCCAGGGCGGTCTCCACGGCCCTGGTGAGCTGCACGAACTTCGGGTCGAGCATGGCGTTGGCGATGTCCTGGGCCATGTCGCCGGCGTCGTTGGCGTTGGCCTGCATGCTGCGGCGCAGCCCCTCCAGTTCGAGGGTGGCGTCGTCCATGGCCTTGCCGAGCTTGTCGAGCTTGGCCTGCACGGCCTTGTACCGGTTGTCGCCGTCGGCCGGGGCGGGTGCCGCGCTGGTGCCGCGGGGCGTGAGGTCGCTCATCGGCGGGATTCCTCCAGGTCGTTCTAGTCGTGGTGGACCGCGGCCGACGCGTGCGCGAGGCCGGCGTCCTCCTTGGCGGCCATGTCCTGGCCGTACACGCGGGCGACTTCCTTGGCGGCGAGCGTCGCGGCCTCCTTGGCGAAGCCGCACTGCTCGGCGCACCGCTGGGCCTGCGCCTTCATGCGGGCGGCGGAGTCGGCCAGGTCCGCGATCAGGTCGGTGACCGTGGTGGAGACGTTGTGGTCGCCGACCAGGTCGGCGGCCATCTCCCGCAGCGCATCCGCGACCTGGGCCAGGGCCTCCATCAGGGCCTCGGCGCGCTCCTGGTCGGAGGCGGCCTTGATGGCGATGTTCGCCATCCCCATCAGGTACTCGTCGAACGTGATGTCCGTCCGGTGCTGGGCGGCCAGGCCGCTCGCGCCGGACGGCCTGCTGACCTGCGAGCTGCCCATGCTGCTCCCTTCCGTGCTGGTCGGCCGGCTGGTGCCAGGCCGTGCGGTGTGCGGCTCCGGCGCGGGCGGCAGGCCCCGCACGCCGGTCGTGACGGCCGCGGGGGCGTCGGGGACGATGTCGGCGTCGACGATGTCGTCCTCGCCGCTCTTGCCCTTGGTGTCGGTGCGCGGCGGGCGGGTGGGCCGGTCGGGCCACTCCACCGTCGGGGTGGAGTCCTCCGCGCCGAACGGACTGTCCGCCGTGCGGCCGGATCGTCCGGCGCGTCCCGTACGACCGCGTCCCGTCCGGCCGGTGCGACCGGCGCGGCTGGTACGTCCGCGCCGTCCGGCCCGGCCCGTACCGGCGGTGCGCCGGCGCCGGAACCGGCGGCGCTTCTTCGCGCCGTCAGACGCCCCGTCAGCGGCCTTTGAGTCCTTGCCCGGCTCGTCGCCCGCCTTGCCGTCCTTCGCGGCGCCAGAGGCCCCGTCAGGGCCGTCCTTGGCGGTCTTGGAGTCCTTCCCGTCGGTGCCCTTGGCCTTGGAGTCCTTGGAGTCCTTCTCCTTGGTCAGGCTGACCTTCTCCGCCCCGGCCTCCTTGGCGTCCTTCGCGTCGGCGGCGGCCTTCGCGTCGGCGCGGCGCTTGTCCCAGCGGCGCTGGGCTTCCTCGCCGACGGCCTGGCCGAGCGTGGTGCGGCCCGGGCCGGCCGACGCCGCGGCTTCCCGCTTCGCCTTCCGTGCCGCGTCGCGCTCCGCCCGCTTCGCCCGGCGGTCCTCCCACGCCTGCTGCCGCTGCGCGCGGGCCTGGTCGCGGTCCTTGGACCGGTCCGCGACATCGGCGGCGTGCCCGGCGCTGCGCCGTTCCTGCCGCCCGGCCTGCCGGGCCCCGGCGCGGTCCTGGCGGCCGCGGGCCCGCTCGGCACGGGCGCTGGACGCCGGACCGCGCTCGGCCCGGCCGTTGGCTTCGCCCTTCGAGCCGCCGCTGCGGCCGGAGCCGCCAGAGCCCGTCTGAGAGCCTTTCGAGCCCCCGGACGGCCCGTTGCGCCCGGAACCGGCTGCGCGGCCGCCAGAGCCCCGTTCGGAGCCCTTCGCGCCGCCCTTGCCGCCTCCGCCGCCCCCGGTCGCTCCGGACCCCGAACGGCCGCCAGGGCCGCCGGAGTTGGAGCCGCGCGACGGCCCGGACCGGTTCGGCCCGGTGCCGGAGGAGTTGGTCCGGGAGGGCCCCGTGCCGCCACCGCCGCGCGAGGACCCGCCGCCACCGCCGCCGGCCTTCGAGCGGCCCTTGTCCGCGCCCATGCCGGAGCCGGTCGACTTCGTGCGGTCGGCGTCGGCCTTTCCGCGTGCCGCCGCTTTGTCGCCCTTCGCTTTCATCATCGCGGCGTGGAGCTTTCCGTTCTGCTCCATCATCGCGACTTCCTGCGCGGTGCGGCCCTCGATCAGCGCCGCCTTCCGCGCTATTTCAGCCTCGCGGAAAGGCGCCTCGCTTTCGTGATTGGCCCGCGCCATTTCCAGCCGGAATTCCAACCAGTCACCGAGGCGGTCGGCGAGAGAGCGGCGCTGTCCGTATTCGCCTTCCGCGTATTCGCCTTCGGATTCCTCGGCCACTGGCGGGGCGATTCCTTCGGAACGCATTGCCAGTGCGGGGTCCGGGGCCGCCGGAACTGCGGGAAGTTCCATGGTGGTCTCCTCCGGGCTTTCCGGGGGAGCGGCCGGGATGTCTTCCGGCGGCGGGATGGTGTCGATGAAATCCGGGATCGGCGGCAGCTCGTAGGTGGAATCACCGCTCCACGGGCCGTGGACCAGGGTCCCGCCGCCGGTCTCGTCGGACTCGTCGGACACGGGGCACCTCCCCTCCTGGGGACTTGACAGACAGTGGGGTCTCGTGTGCACGCGCGTGCACGTGCACGTGTGCACGCTTTACGCGCGCGAGGCCCCGCCGGAGCCCGGCGGGGCCTTCGTGGGTGACGCTCAGTGATGCGGGCCGTGCTGCTTCAGGACGGTGTCCGCGTACTTCATGAGGTGGTCGAACAGCCGCGGGTCGCCCGCCTGCCGCTTCTCCAGGACCAGCTTGAAGAGGCGGCAGACCAGCGTGAATGCGGTGAGGACATCGCTGCGACCGGCTTTGACTTCGCGGGTGATTTCAGTCCGGGTGACTCGGAGCCAGAATTCCATCCGGCCGGTTTCGCCGCGACTTTCAATCGCCTTGCGCTCTTCTGCCTGCAGCCAGCCGTTCCGCCCTTGAATGGAGCGTTCGATGCTGCTGAGGGGGCGCGTCACGCCGACTCCCTCTTACCGAGGTCGTAAATCGACGTGGGACCACTGTAGCCGGAATTCTGCGGCTGCGCACCCTGCTGCGGCGGGTTGGGCGCCGCCTGGAGGACCGGCGGGTTCTTCTTCCGCTGCTTTTCCAGCTCCTTTTCCTTCCTTTCCTTGAGCGTGTTCACCACGGCCTCGTCGTGGGCCCGGCGCTTGTAGGCGCTCTTTTCCAGGCCCTCGGTGAGGTTCTTGAGGTTCTTGAGGACGTTTCCGAGGGCCCTTTCGACGGGCATCGCGCGCAGCCTGGCGTGGTACCAGCGGTCGCCCTCCACGTGGGTGTCGCGCAGGTGCACCTGGGTCTCGATCGCGAGGGTCTCCAGGTTCTTGCCGATGTCCAGCAGGACCCGCTGGACGTCGGCCAGGTACCGGGCGGTGGCCTCCGGGCTCTGCGCGACGTCACGCAGAGGGGAGTAGTTCGGGTCGTTGTTGCTGTTCACGGCGTGGATTCCCTCCTGGTGTACTGATGGGGCTGTGACTGCTTCCGGCAGTCGCAGCGAGGGCCAGCCCACTTCCGATGGGCTGGCCCTCACTGGTGTGTGCCGGACGGGTGGGTCAGGGGCGGTAGCCGCCGGCGAGCAGCTCGGCCGCCTCCTGGCGGTACTCCGAAGCCGTGCCCGGGGAGACTTCGAGCTCGCGCTGGATGTCGGAGAGCGGCAGCTGGCCGGCGACGCCGGCCGCCTTCGCGAGGATCAGCCGGGCGACCTTGCGGACCGCCCGCTCGCGCGGGGAGAGCTTCGCGGCATCCTCAGCTTCGACCGCGCGCCGCTCGATTTCGGCGGCGGCCCGCCGCGTTTCGGCAGCGGCCCGCTCGGCTTCGGCGGCCTCCTGCTGAGAGCGCGCGGCGTCGGCGAGAGCGGCCTCCCGGAGGCGGTCCTCCTCGGCCTTCTTGCGGTCGGCTTCGGCAGCGGCCAGCCGCGTTTCGGCGGCGGCCTTCTCCGTTTCGGCAGCACGCCGGTCCGCTTCGGCAGCGGCCCGGCGGGCCTCGGCGATGGCCTGGGTCTCGATGGCCTGTGCCTCCGCCGCGGCGACCTGGTCGGCCTCCGCCGCTTCCTTCCGCTTCTGCGCCGCCTGGCGCTCCAGCTCGGCCGCCTCCAGGTCGGCGGCGGCCGCCGCCTTGCGCGCCTGGGCGATCCGCTCGGTCTCGATCGCGCCGGCCTCCGCCGCCGCGACCTTGTCCGCCTCCGCCGCCGCCCTGCGCTGCTCGGCGGCCTGGCGCTCGAGCTCGGCCTTCTCCAGGTCCGCGGCCGCCGCCGCCTTGCGCTGCTCGGCGGCCTGGCGCTCCGCCTCGGCCTCGCGGGCGCGGGCCTCGGCGACCACGGCGTTGTCGAGGGCCTGAAGTTCCAGCTCGGCGGCCCGCTCTGCGGCGCTGACCTGGGCTCGGGCGTGTGCGCGGGCCTGGCCGGTCTGGCCGTCGACCTCCGCCTGGACCAGGTCGACCTCGCCCTTGGCGCGCAGCCGCTCGGCCTCCGCCTTGGCCTTGGCGACCTCGCTGCGGGTCTCCGCCTCCAGGCGCCGGCGCTCGGCCTCCGCCTTGCGCTCCTGGGCTGCCCGTTCCTGGTCGTCGGGCATGGCCAGGGCCTGGGCGACGGTGTAGCCGTAGGGGGCCATCTTCATCGGCAGCAGCTCGTCCTCGGTGGCCTTGGAGATGTCGCCCTTGTACTTGCGCTTGAGCCACTGCTCGTAGGCGATGAGCTCCTGCTGGCGCCGGATCATCTCCGGGTAGGAGGTGACGTTGTGCAGCCGCATCCGGCGGTAGAACCGCGGGGTGGCGACCGGGGAGAGGATCCAGCGGTGCAGCGGGATCCGGTCGGCGACCGTGCCCGCCTCCAGCCTGGCCTTTTGGATGATCAGGCGGCGGGCGGCCTCCACGCCGATCACGAACAGCACCGGCATGACGCCGTGGCTGGCGGCCTGCACCGGGTCGGAGGCGATCTGGCCCTGTGAGCTGGCGTTGAACCAAATCGTCGCGCCGGTCATCGCGTGCGCGGCCATCCGCAGGAGCGGCCACGCGGTGTTCTTGCGGATCAGGTACAGGTCGAGCGCGAGGAACGCGATGATCGACGCGTCGACGCCGACCGGGAACCAGGGGGCCAGTTCCTGGCTGAATCCCCAGCTCAGGGCGACCTTGGCCAGGGTGCTGTAGGACATCGCGAAGCCGATGACGCCGACCAGCGTTCCGCCGACCGCGGCGACGAGCGACAGCGCGGTCATCAGCCGGTCGCGGGTGGGCTTGATCGTCTTCCGCTTGTCCGGGCTCGAAACGCCCCGGGCCGTACCCGAAGCCTTCTCGGGCGCGTCCGAAGCGCGGCCCGGCGGGCGCGAAACGGGGGTGTCGGGAGCCGCAGTCTGCGGCATGTCGGTGATCGTCATGAGGGCCTCCGAGAGGGGTCGTTCAGGGCGTGCGCGAAACGGCGGGGGCTGCTCCCGAAACGCGGCGAGGCGTTCCCGAAACGGCCCGTGGTGGGGACGGTGGCTTGCGAACCGGACACCGGCTCTACCCGCTCCGAGCGCACGAAAAGGCCGGCGGCCCGGGGGGCGGGCAGCCGTACTCGCGAAGCGCCACGGGGCGGGCTCGAAACTCGGTGCGGCTCCCGCCGGGCGGGCGCGAAGTCAGCTCTGGAGCTGCGCGCCGTGGCGGCGGAGGTCGTCGGTGGTGATGCCGTAGATCCGGCACTTGTCGATCAGCGGCTTGAGCGCGGTGCCGGCGGAGCGCGCCTCGGGCGATCCCTCGCCGAACAGCCGCTGGCTGTTCAGCAGGTCGTTGATCGCGGTCGCGGTGCGGGCGGCGTGCCGCTCGACGCGGCCCTCACCCACCCACTCCTCCGCGATGACGTGGAGGGTGGTACGCCAGCTGCCGTCGTAGTCCTCGGGGTCGATCGGCGGGATGTCCGTGCCGAAGATCGCGAAGGCGCACGCCTGGGCGGCGGCTTCCGTGCCGGGCTGGAGCGGGGTGATCGTCGTGGCCATGAGGGCCTCCCTCGAACTGTTCGGTCCGGGCTGTCCGGCTCCCCTTCACCGCCCGTCCCGGCCGCCGTGGTCGGCGGTCGGTGCGGGCGGATCAGGCAGCCGCCAGAGCGGATCAGGAGGCGTTGCGGGCCCGCTGGCGGGCGGCGCGGCGCTTCATGGCGCGGCGCTCGTCCTCGCTCAGACCGCCCCAGACGCCGCTGTCCTCGCCCTGCTCCAGCGCCCACCGGAGGCAGGTCTCCATCACGGGGCAGCGACGGCAGACGGCCTTGGCCTCCTCGATCTGCAGCAGGGCCGGGCCGGTGTTGCCGATCGGGAAGAACAGCTCGGGGTCCTCCTCGCGGCACGCGCTGTCCTCCCGCCAGTTCGTGTTCACCGGCAGGTCGGCGGAGGGGGCGTAGCTGGTGCGTACGATGGACGTGCGATTCATCAGGGCCTCCCAGAAGGTCCAGAGCGAAGGACAGCCCCGGGGCGGCCACCCCGGGGCTGTTGCGTGTACGGCGGCCGGACGGCCGGAGCGGGCGGGAGTTCCCGGCGCTCTCCGCCGGCCCCGGCCGGGACGGCGCGGGGACGACGGGCAGGGCCGGGTTCAGCGCTGCTTGTTCTGTCGTGCGAGGTAGGCGTCCTGGAGGCGGGCGAACCGCTCGTGGATCGGTGTCCCGACCTCGCAGGGCTCCTCGGCCTGGCAGGCCGCGCAGGCACCGAGGTGGGTGGTGGAGTCCTCGAACGACTTCATGTAGCGGACGTACAGGTCGTCGGTCGGGCGGGCGGTCATCGGCCGCTGCCCTGCGAGGAGCGCTTGTTGACCTCGGCGAGCTTCCGGCTCAGCTCGGTGGGGTCGTCGGCCATCAGGAGGCGGACCAGCTGGTAGAAGGTGTCCGTCTCGTCCCGCTCCGGGCCGCGCTGGTTGTCCTCTTCCTCCATGTCGCTGTAGAGGCCGGCCGACGGAGCGGCGGGAAGGGAACGTGTCATCATGCTGAGCATCAGGTCCTCCGAGTCAGGTCCTGGACAGCCCCGGGGGCCCAATCCCTGGGGCTGTCGCCGTTCACTCCCCAGTTGGGGAGTCGGCCGCTGTACGAGCAGCCACGGCCCCGGCCACCCCGGTTTCGTCGGGGTGGCCGGGGCCGTGGGCGTTCGTCCGGAAGGTGGGTCAGGAAGCGCCGGCCGGAAGAGCGCGGGGCACGAAGTCCTTCGCCCTCTGGAAGACCGGGGCGGGAAGGCCGTGCCGCACTCGGAGCTCCTCGACCTCCGCGTCGCTGAGGCCGTACCGCGAAGCGCCGTTCACGTAGTTCGACAGGGCCTCGTAGTGGTCCTCCGGGAGGACCCCGCCGTTCTGCGCAACGACGTCGGCGAACTGCGGAAGCACGAGGTTGAGGTAGTGGAAGGCGTAGTCCCTGTCCTCCGCCCGGGGCTCGGCCGTGCTGGCCTCGCCCGCGTCCGGCTGCTCCTGGACCGCCCGAAGGCGGGCTTCCAGCTCGGCCACCTTCTTCTCCGCGCTGCTCGCCCGGGAGTCGGCAACCTCGTACGCGGCCAGCGCCGACTTCCGAGCGAGGCGAGCCTCGTTCAGTTCGCCGGTCAGGCGCGTCACCTCGCCGTCCTTCGCCTCGGCGCTCACGGCCTGGGCGACGACCTCCTGCTCGGCACGGGCGAGCTTGTCGCGTAACGCGTCGGCGGTCGTGCGTCGTACAAACGGCAGCTTCATGCGGCTGTCCCTTCATGCTGGAGGTCAACTCGGCTGGTCGTACGAGCAGCCACGGCCCCGGCCGCCCCGGTTTCGTCGGGGTGGCCGGGGCCGTGGGCGTTCGTCCGGAGCGGATCAGCTCGCGCGGCGCTCGGGGTGCAGCGTCTTGAGCGGCACCGGCGGCGCTCCCAGCGGCGCGGCACCGGCGGGCAGCTGCGCGCGGCGGGTGTCGGCGTCGCGAACCGCGGGCTCGGTCGCCGCCCACTGCTCCTTGCGCAGCCGCCACAGGGGCCGGCCGTTGCCGCGCTCGTCGCCCGCCGGCGCCTGCCGCTGCGCGGCGATCTGGCTGACAGCCGGAGCGACCGCGACCTTGGGCTTGCGCCGCACGGTGGTCCGGCGGCGGTGGCCGGTCTCCGCGTGACCGTCCTCCAGGCGCTCCGCCCACTTCCGGGCCGTGACGTCGACCGTGACCAGACGGTTGCTGCCCAGGCGGCAGCGGACGGCCGCGTCCTTCCACGTACGGCCGGTGTCGTGCGGCACGACCTTGGTCGTCTTGGTGCCGAGTCCGGTGATCGGCACCCACGTCTCGCAGTCGGGGCAGACCAGCGACGCGCAGGCGGGGCGCAGGTCGTACTGGTGGGGCTTGAGGGTGGAGAGGGCGAGCGCCGGACGGGCGTTGACGGTGCGGGAGCGGGTCCGGCTCTTACGGGGCCGGGCGGTGCGCTCAACGGTCGAAGCAGACATCTGAACTCCTCGTGACGGAGCGGCAGGGGGAGCGTCGCGATGCTCTCTCCGCCCTCCAGGCCGCACGGCCGAGGCCGGCGTCCCGCAGGACAGACAGCGCACAGCGCTGCGAGGTGCACGCAGTGGTCGCGGCCGTCAGGCTCCGGAGGAGTTCGATGGTGCTCTCGCGTCCTCGGATTCCCAGCGAGCTGGGGAGGACTACTCCGGCCGACCCCGAAGGGCGGACGACTACTGCGGTCTTGCATGGTGCTGAGGGGCGTAACCCCTGCTCAACGGAGCGTTAGGGCTATCGCTATCGCCTAGTAGAGACCATGCCAGGCCGCCGAGTCAATAGCGATAGCTCTATTCGTGTCGATCGGTTGTGCTCGCGCATCGCCGCCTGATAGAGCTAGCCCTAGAATCAGATCCGCGTAGCTCTCTGAAAGGTGGCTTCGATGCCCGTCTCGTATCGCGACATCGCCGCTGACCTGCGACAGCAGATCAGCGAGGGGCGATACATGCCGGGCGACAAGCTGCCGATGCTGACCGAGCTCCAAGCCCAGTACGGCGCTGGCTACCAGACCGTGCGAAGCGCCATCTCGCTCCTGGAGCAGGAGGGTCTGGTCGTTGCAGTACGCCGCAGGGGGACCATCGTGCGAGAGCGCCCTGAGAAGCGGCGCATCACCCGGTCCCGCCAGGTCTTCCGTGACGAGATCGGCTACTACTTCGATCCGACTGCGCAGCCGTGGGTGGCCTTGGAGCCTCCCACCCTCCGCTGGGGCATCGTGCCGGTCGATCTCGCCGCCCTCATGGGCCTCCCCACCGGATCCGAAGTCCTCGTTCGCGACCGTGTGATGGGCGATCCCGAGAGCAGGAAGCCGAAGCAGTTGGCCACCAGTTACCTGCCGGCCGAACTCGCTCGAGGAACTCGACTCGCAGAGGCCGACACGGGGCCCGGAGGCATCTACGACCGTCTGGAGGAGATGGGCCACCGCCCTCTCCGCTGGAGCGAAGGCGTCTCCGCCCGCATGCCCTCGCCTGAGGAGGCGGAGGCATTGGACCTCCCAGCCGACGTTGGCGTTCCGCTCCTGCGCGTCGTGCGAGTCACGACCAGCCCCAGCGGTGAGGTCGTCGAGCTGAATGACACCAGGATGAGCGCCGAAGAGTTCGAGATCGGCTACTCCATCCGACGCCATGCGAGTGCTCGGCTCGCTGATGACGACGGAGATGGTGACGACGACAACTGACAGCACCTCACATGTCATGGCATCCCTCCCGTCGGCTGATCTCGTGAGGGCCATCACACTCGGGCTGGGCAGGACGAACCATCACAGGGGCTTGTCCAAGCTCGTACGCACCGCCATTCACGCGTTTTCAACATCCGCGTATACATGCGATTTGCAGCCCGAGCCCTAGGCTCGCGGCCATGACGATGACGGAGGGGCAGAGGGTGGGGAAGCAGCGCGCAGGGTGGAGGCCGGACCGGCTACGGGAGCAGCGTGAGGCCCACGGCCTGACCCTGGAGAAGGCAGGCGAACGCCTTCGAGCGGTTGCCCAGCAGGCGAAGCTCAAGGGCATCCCCGCCGCGAATCCTCAGACCCTGTGGCAGCACGAGCAGGGCGAGGTCTTCCCTGGCCCCCACTACCGGCGGGCCTACTGCCTCCTCTACCGGGCCACCGAACCGGACTTGGGATTCCGTACGGCTCTGCCCGGGGAGGAGTCCTCCTTCAAGCTCACGCCGCTGGACGACCGGCTCAACGGATCACACGTCCTGGCTGTTGAGCGCGCTATTCACCGCATCGCGCCGGGCTCGGACGAGGCCGACCACTTCGACCTGCAGCAGCGAATCATCGACGCGTGGAAGCGCCGGCACACCGGCGGCGATCCTCACCGTCCCGTGCTCATCCTCGTTGGCGGCTTCGCCGGCAGCGGCAAGACCGAGCTCGCCCGCTTCTTCGTCCAGCTCACCGGCTGGCCGCTGCTCGACAAGGACCCGCTCACCCGCCCGCTCGTGGAACGCCTCCTCGTCGCGCTGGGCGGCGACGCGAACGACCGGCACACCGACCTCTACCGCGAGCAGGTCCGGCCGGTGGAGTACGACTGCCTGATGCAGTCGGCCATGGCCAACATCAAGTGCGGCATCTCCACCGTGCTCACCGCGCCGTTCATTGCCGAGATGACCGACCCGGCCTGGATGCAGCGTCTGACCAACCGGGCCAGCTCGATGGGCGTCGACGTCTTCCCCGTGTGGGTGCGCTGCGACGAAGAGTCGATGCGCGAGTACATCGGCTTCCGGTCCGCGGCCCGCGACGCATGGAAGCTGGCGCGCTGGGACGAGTACATGGCGACCATCGACCTGGAGCTGCGCCCGGCAGTGCCTCACCTGGTCGTGGACAACCGGCTGGGCACCGCGGTGACGCTCGCGGACCAGGCCCGGCAAGCGATGGGGGCGATGTACTCGTGAACCCGAAGCAGGGCGTGATCCTGTACGGCCCGCCGGCCTCGGGCAAGGACACCGTCACCACCGCGCTCAGCAACCTCGACCCCAGGTACGCGCAGTTCGCGCGGCTCAAGGTGGGGACGGGTAAGGCCGCCGGCTACCGGATGGGTACACCAGAGCAGCTGCACGAGCTGGAGGCCGCGGGCGACGTCATCTACGCGAACGCGCGGTACGGCAACACGTACGCGATCGACCGGCCCGGCGTCGACACGGCGTTCGCGGCCGGGGTGCCCGTAGTGCACCTCGGACAGGTCGACGGCATCCGCGCGCTGGTCGACGGCTACCCGGCCGACTGGTCAGTGGTGCTGCTGTGGTGCCCGCGCGAGGTGACCGAGCAGCGGTCGGCGGGACGCGGCGACAGCGACACCGCAGCGCGCCTGGCGGCGTGGGACGCGACCCGCGAGGACCTGGACGCACACCCGGGTGCGACCTGGGACCTGACCATCGACACCACGGAAGCGTCCGCGCAGGATGCGGCGCGGCTCATCGACCAGCTGCTGACGCAGCGAACGGGAGCGACGACGGCATGAACGTCGGCTACGGCTGGGCGAGCTGGTCCAAGGCGTCGGTGAGCGTGAGCTCGTCGTCCTTGGCGTCGTTCCACCGTGCCAACGTGGACGCGGCCGCGCGCAGCATCTCCGGTGGAAGGCCGGCGGCCGCGAGCGTGTCGGCGGCCTCCTCCAGCTCCGGGCCCCAGCGCCAGGCGCGCGCCGCCGTCTTGGCCACGTACTCCGGTTCCGCGAGGTACGAGTCGGTGCGCCGGGAGGCGACCTCGATGAGCTCTTGGTCGACGCCGTGCTCGCGCGCCATGCCGACCGCGAGCGCCACCAGCACTCGGCTCGTCTTCTGGAATGCGGCGTACGACAGCTTCAGCGCGGACGCCTGCCCCACCTTCGTACCCAGTACCGCGGTTCGGACGGTGGTGTCTGCGAACAGCGCTTCGATGCGCTCGGTCTCTCCGACCGGGCCGGACAAGTACAAGGTCGGCGTCTTGCCGCGCACCGGCGGCGAGCCGACCACGCCGCCGTCCACGACGGTCGCGGCCGGTTCGAGCAGCGCGGCGATCCGCTGCGCCCGCTCGGGATTGATGGCGTTCGCCTCCACGTACACCCCGGCGAAGCGGTGCCCGGCGACCTCGCGGGCCAAGTCCTCGGCGGCCGCTGGCGGGCAGAGGCTGATGACGATGTCGCTGCGGTCCAGCAGTTCGGCCAGCTCGGCCACCGGTGTCAGGCCGAACCGGGCGGCGCGCGCCGCAGACGCGGTGCTGCGCCCCGTCTCGCACCAGAGGACCGCGGCCGCGTTGGTTGTGGCGCAGGCGGCGACGGCGGCGCCCATGCTGCCGGGGTGGAGGATGCCGACGGTCGGCTCGGCCACGGTTCTACTCCGTCTCGTTGAGCAGGATGGTGATGGCGTCGGTGACGTCGTCGACGACGTGGTGCGCGGCCGGGAGTCCGTCGGGCCACGGTCGGCCGCGCAGCCAGATTGTGCGCAGGCCGGCCTGATGTCCTCCGCCAATGTCTCCGGCCGGGTTGTCGCCGATCATCCAGCCGCCGTCCGCGAGGCTGACGCCGCACCGGAACGCCGCAAGCTCGAAGAGCCTCAAGTCCGGCTTGCGGATCTCCAGGTCGCCCGAGACGGCGACGCCGTCGGCCAGGGAGGCGAGGCCGGTCCCGGCGAGTTTGGCTCGCTGAATGTCGCCGGCCCCGTTGGTGATGATGCCGATCGTCCAGGCGGCCGCGCGGAGGCGGACCAGGCCCTCGAGGACCTCGGGGCGGCAGGTGACGGCGGCCGACATGAGGTCGACGTACTCCTGCCACAGGTCCGCAGCCGATGCCTCCAGGCCGAAGGCGTCCCGCAGCCGGGCGAAGTTGTTCACGGTCGCGCGGTCTGCCAGTTCGGCACGCAGCCACCGCTCGGCATCCGGGCACAGCACGCGGGAGCGGCACAGGCTCGTCAACGCGTCGCTGAGCGCCGACTGTCGGTCGACCAGCGTGCCGTCGAGATCGAAGAAGGCGAAGCGGGACACGGGCACGGACCCTACCGGGCGTCGAACAAAACTCAGTTCGCGGCAGGCGCCTCCCCCACGCGGAGATCAGATCGTGTATCTTTCGTAGTTACAACGATCATGGAAGGCGTGGCTATGTCCGACTCGGACCGCTCGCAGCGGGTGGACGCTCTGCTGAACGGCCTGCCCGAGGCTCTGCCGTCTCCGCGTGTGCGCGCGAAGCTGCGCCTGGCGGCCGGCCTCACTCAGCAGGACGTCGCGGACGCCGTGGGCGTGAAGAGGGTCGCGGTCACGCGCTGGGAGTTGGGTCAGACCAGCCCTCGGCGCCCGCACCGCGAGAACTACCTGCGTCTCCTCAAGGGCCTCGCAGAACGCTTCCCCGAAGCCGCGGAAGCGGATGAGGGCACGCCGACGCCAGCCTCGGATTCAAGGGGGTCGGGGTGACGTAGCCGCCACCGGCCGCGCGGCCACCTTGCGGACTGACAATCCGCTTCGGCCAGCGCGACCCTTCGCACCGACTGGGGCGTGACACCTCAGTTCGGCTGCTCAGTTCCGGTTGACGCCGGTCCTGAGCTTCGGCTCATCGAGCCAGTTCCTATGCAATACCCCGCCTTGACAAGCGGGTCGGCCCCTTTGACAAGGGCCACCAGCAGCACCCCGACCGTTGACGCGGTCGGCGCCCTACTTCAAGACCCGGCCGCTGACAACGGCCACGTCCCGCCGATCCGCGGGGCCCTTTGACGGGGGCCCTGCGGCTCACCAGGACCGGGAGGGGAGGAGAAATCTCCCCCCACCTGATCCAGGTCCGCCCGCTTCTCACGAAGGGGGCGGTCCGAACACATCCGCACATCTGGCCGTCCGGCCCCGAGGGGCTCGGTTCGGTTCAGCTATATGGAAGGTCGGTCGTTCTCATAGTGCCCGAAGTGGTGTCCCCCTGTCAGCTCGGCCCTGTCCGTTTCACCCCGGTTCAGGCGCGGCGGTCGTCCCGCGTGACGGGATCGACGTACCGTTCGCCCAGCTTTTTCCGTTCCGTACCGGAAGTTGGATTTCCGGTAGGAAGCTACAAGCGCGGCGTCTTCGGAGCGGTCTCGCCGGGCTCGGTCGCGGCGTCGGCCGTCCGGCTCGTGCACCCGCTCGTCGACGTCGTCCGCGACTCCCTCGACGGGATCGTCCTCGGGGGCGGCTTCCCGTGTGGCGGGACGCGATCCAAGGTTGTTGCCCGCCGTGCGGGAGCGCAGGGGCCGATCGGGACTCGGCGGACTTTGTCCACAGGGCTCCCGGTGCAGGCTCGGCAGGTGGATGAAGATTCGAGCGTTTCGGCTGCTCAGGGGGGTGTCCGCTTTGGCGTGTACACCGGCCCCATGCAGACGCAGAAGATGGCGGCCCGTGGGGGTTCCGCTCTCGCCGGGGCGGTGGGCCGATGAGCGCCGTGGCGGCACCGGCCGTGCTCCCGCGCCCCCGTACGTTCGCCAGCGGGGCTGCCCGCCGGCGGCTGCGGTCGGTCCCGGCACAGGCCGGGCCGGTCGCGCAGCTGAAGGTGGGCAACCCGCTCCAGCTGACCGAGACGATGCGCACCCGGCTGCTCGCGGCGGTTCGCGCGCTGCTGGCGGGCCCCGGTCTGAAGGACGCGGACGACCCGGTACGCCTGGCGGCCGTCGTGCTCATGGCGAAGGCCAAGGTGGCGACGAACTACCGCGCGACGATCACCGCGACGGAGCTCGGCCGGTGGGTCGGGCTGAAGCCGTCCCGGATCGCGCACCACGTCCTTCCGCAGCTGCGTGACCGTGGCGTGCTCGGCTCGAATGAGACGGTCAGCGCGGCCGGTCGGGTGACTGGCCTGGAGTGCTGGGTGATCCCGATGTACCGGGCGCAGCACGGCGGGGACCGTCGCCACGCCCTGGCGCTGTCGCGGGTGGAGCTGGTCGTGCTCCTGGCGCTGATCGAGGCGCTGTTCGCGCCGGGCTGGGAGCACAAGGACGGCCGGGTGACGCCGGCCGGGATGCTCGCGGACCGTACGGGGCGCGGGGCGGCGACGGACCGGCTCGGGCTGCTGCTGATGGTGCTGTCCTCGAATTCGAAGGGGTGGCTGCAGCTGTGCTCGGGCAGCGTGGACAGCGAGCGGGGCCGTCCGGCGGCGACGGTGGCGCGGCTGCTGGGGTGCTCACCGGCTGGCGGGGCAAAAGTGCTCTCCCGGCTCCAGGAGCAGAACGTCGTGTCGGTGGACCGGCGGGAGACGGCGTCGGGGCTGAACGCGCGCAGCCGGGTCCGGCTGCTGCCGGTCGCCCAGGCGCACGGGATCGCCGTCCGGGAGGCCCGCAAGGCCGCCGACGCGGTGTTTTCAGACCTCGCCGTTACTGCATCCGGCGATCATGAGGCGACAGTGGAGGCTGCGACCCCTGTGATTACTGGGGTTCAGGGCGCCGGGGAGGACCTGGAGGCCGATTCGGCAGACCGCGCCGATGCTGCACACCTTCACGCCTCTCACGCTTCTGGGGTTACTCCTGTAGTTCCCCCGCAGCTCTCTTGTGGCTTTTCCGGCGAAGGCCGTGGGGGTGAAGGCCGTCGGCCGGGACGCGCGTGCGTGCGCGAGGACCAGGCCGCCGACGGCGAGACCGCCGCTGCCGGTTCGACGTCGCTGGTGGCGGAGGTCGGCCCGCTTCGCGGTGAAAAGCCCAAGGAGTCACCGGTCGACGAACAGGAGCAGGCAAGCGGCGTCGCCGCTGGTGCTGGTGCCCGGCTGACTGTCGTGGGTGGTGGAAAGACGCGGCAGCAGGGGCGGTCGGAGCTTCCGGCCGATCTTGATCTGCGAGTGGCTCTGACGCCGGTGTCCTGGCTGTGGCAGGGGCTGAACCGCTGGCAGCAGGACCGCGTCGTGGAGGCCGCGAAGGCGGAGCTCGCCCAGCTGCGCCAGGTGCTGGAGTGGTCGGGGCAGGCCCCGTCGGTGCTGGCCGCCCGGCTGACGTCCCGGCTCGAGGAGACCGGCGGCGAGGCCCTGATCGCCCGCCCGTTCGGCTGGATCACCCGCCGCGGGCTGGTGCGCCGGCCGTCGTGCTCGGACGTGCGGTGCGACGACGGCGTCCGGCTCGACACCGGCGCCGACTGCGACAACTGCGCCAACATCCTGCACTCGCGCCGGGCGTGGCGGGTGCGGATCGCGGCCGAGGTCGACCGGGAGCTGCCCGGCCTGGACCAGGATGCGCGGTACCGGGAGATCGAGGCCCGGATGCGCCGTCACGCCGAGGCCGAGGCCGCCGACTTCGTGGCCCGTCAGGCCGAGGCCCGGGAGCGTGCGGAGAAGCGTGCGGCGGCCCGTGCCGAGGCCGAGGCGCAGGCCCTGGTCGAGCGGGAGCGGGCGGCGGCCGAGGCGGCGGCGAGGCAGGCCGTGGCGTGCGAGGACTGCGGCCGGGAGCGTTCGGCCGGGCTGTGCGAGGCGTGCGGCCACCGGCGGCAGGCCGAGGTCCTGATCGGCGAGGCCGGTCTCCTCGCGGCCACCTGGTCGGCCGACCCGAGCGATCCGGTCGCCGTCGCGGCCGTCGCCGCCGAGGTCCGTACGGCCATCGAGGGCGCTATCGCCGCCGCGTGGGAGCAGTTCCAGCAGATCACCGACCCGGAGGTCCTGGAGGCGGCCGGCCCGGACGCCGTCGAGGACGCCGCCGCGCACAACGCCATGCTGACCGCCGAGAGCGCGGCCGCGGAGTACCGGCACGAGGCCCTGGTGATGCTCGGCCGCGGCGAGGAGGCCCAGGCCGAGGCCCGCAAGGCGTACGCGACCGAGCTCGCCAAGCCGTGGTTCCAGGCTCTGCCCGACAGCGACGACGCCCAGCGTGCGGCGACCGAGGCCGCCGCGCGGGCGCAGACCCGCACCGCCGAGCACCTGCTCGCCGTGCGGCTGGAGCAGCTGCACACCCAGGCCCGCCCGGAGCCGGTCCGGCCCGCGTCGTGGTCTCGGCGCCTGCCCGAGCTCGCTGCCCGCCCGCTGGGTGGCGAGGCCCTGGAGGTGATCGCGTGAACGCCGTTCCGGAGCTGTCCGGCGTCGACCTCGCGCGCCAGGCCCTGCTCGCGGCCCGGGAGGCGGCGAAGAAGAACGGCGCCCAGACCAAGAAGCCGAAGCGGCGCACCGGCACCGCCGTACGGAGGGACGGCCGCGAGCCGCTCGGGCTCGGTGCGGCGATCAGCATGATGATGACCGAGCGGGGCCTGGTCGCCCCGGCCGCCGGCGGCAGCGTCCTGGCCCAGTGGGAGACCATCCTCGCCGCGGCCGCGCCCGAGCTCTCCGGGCACGTCCAGGCCGTGGGCTTCGATACGGAGTCCGGCCGCCTGGACGTCGTCCCCGACGCTCCGGCGTACGGCACGAAGGTCCGCTGGATCGCGCCGAAGCTGATCGCGGCCGCCAACGAGAAGGCGCCCGGTGCGAACGTGCGTACCATGCACGTCCTGCCGCCCGCGCCCGGGAAGCCCGGCCCCGCCACGGCGGCCGCCGCCCCGGCCTCGCCTCCGTCCGCACCGGCCGCGCCCGCGCCACGTCCTTCTCCATCGGCCGGTTACCGCCGCGCGCTCGCCGCGCACCAGGAGGTCGCCGGGCCGCGCCGGGTAGACCCGGCCATCGCGGAGGCGGTGGAGCGGCAGGCCGCCGTGATGCGGGAGCTGTCCCGCAGGGCGTTCCCCGAGCCCGACGTTGCGGTGCTGGAGGATGCGCCGGCCCCGATTGAGCAGGCCCGCGCACAGCGGCGCCGCCAGGCCGCGGCGACGGAGGCCGCCGCGCTGCGCCGGGCCCGTGCCGAACGAGCCGGAGACATCGCGCCCTCGGTGCCCACCTCCCGGCAGAGGGCCGGTGAGGTGGCGTGATCAACCACGCTGGGGAGTCGCCGCAGTCCTACCCGCGGGTCGCGCTCAACTGGGCCACCCGCTCGGAGAACGCTTGGATGTTGGCGCGGACCATCCGCTCCTCGATGAGCTCGCACGCCCTGAGTGCTGCCGCGATGCACAAGCGGAAGACGTCCCGTTCGTCGCCGTCCAGCAGCCGGTGAGCTCCCGTCAGGGCGATCCAGGCCGACAGCCGGCGGGGAGAGCGGTCGCAGTGCGCGGACCACCAGGACGGCAGGTTCGCGGCGAGCCGGTCGCTGTACGCCGTCGACGGAAAGAGCGCGGGGGTGTCGTCCAGCAGGGCTGCCTCCGCGCGGCGCAGGAAGTCGACCGCCTCGTCCTCATCCCGGTCCTCGTCCCCCAGGCACCCCAGGACGATCCCGAAGTAGGGCACGGACAGCAGGACGCCGTCAGGCCAGTCGGCAGGGATCTCACCGAAGGTCTCGGCGAAGGTCTCCATCAGGAGATCGTTGGGGTCACGGTGCACAGCCCACATGTACTCCCTGGCCCGGACCGTGAAGGGCAGAACACGGCGGCCAGGCAGTCGGATCGCCCGTACGAGCTACCCGTCTGCGCCCGGCCCGACGACCGGTAGCCGCCTCCTGTCAGGTCGGCGGCGGCTGGCCGGTCGGCGCGGCCTGGTCGGCGGGCTGGTCCGGCTGCTAGCGCCGCTGCTGCTCGTCCCACTCCTGGATGACCGTGCGCAGCATGTCCACGTACTCGGAGTCGGTGTCGCGGGCCGCGATGCTGCGCAGGTACACCTCGGCTCCCTGGAGAAGGCCGGATCGGGGGTGTGCCTGCACCAGAGCGCGGTGGGTGCCACGTTCGAGGTGGTGGCTCCAGGAGCCGTCGTCGACCTGGTCCTCGGGCGCGGCAATGTGCCCGTCGACGAAGCCGCCTTCGGCGGTGGTGCAGCAGTTCCAGCCGTAGTCGCTGACGCACCGATCGCAGGCGAGGGTGCCGCGCATGTCCGGGTAGCGGCGCTGCCACTCGCCATCGAGGGCGATGACGTCCCCGGCGAGCGGGATGTTCTTGGCGCACAGGCAGCACTTGATGCGGAACGCGACGGACACGGTGGAGCTCCCTTGTCAGCTCATGGGCTGGACCCGCCCAGCCTGGCAGCCGGCCCCGGTTCTGAAACGTCGCCATGCCGCACCCGGCCTTCGGGGCGGCGAGCCTGCAACACGCGGCGCAACACCGGACTGCAACGCACCCGTGTTGCGGTCCTGACCTGCACGAACGGCTGTTGCGCCGCTTACCCGCCCGCGTGTTGCACTCCAACCGATGCGCGATTCATGCGCGATTGAGTGCGCGAATCAATGCGCGATCGGGTATGCTGTCTATTGGAGGTGACCTCTGTGTCCACTGAGAACGAGCTGTTCAGCGCCGTGGATGCGCTGCTGGAGCAAGTCGCACAGGACGACCTGCCGGTCCCCGAGGAGCGCAAGCGCCTGCGGGAGGCGGCGGGCCTGAGCCAGGCGCAGATCGCGAAGGCGCTGGACGCCCGCCGGGAGGCGGTGGGGAACTGGGAGACCGGGAAGACCGAGCCGCGGCCGCCGAAGCGCGCCGCGTACGCCCGGCTCCTGGAGGGCCTCGCCGCCCGCTTCCCCGCCCCGGCCGCCGACGAGCCCGCCCCGGCTCCGGCGCCGAGGGTGCCGGAGGCGTTCACCGGCCCCGCGCCCGTTCCCGCCCCGGCGGCCGAAGCACCAGCGCCCCCGGCACCGGCTGCTGCCGTACGACCGGCGCCCGCCTCGAGGCCCGCCGCGTCGTCGCGGCGCCCGGGTGCGAAAAAGGCGGTGGCGAAGAAGACCACGGCGTCGGCGGCCGCCGACGACCCGCGCTTCGAGAACGGTCCGCTCGCCGTCATCGACGTCGACACCGACGGGCAGGTCTCCGCGTACTGCGTCGGCGGCCTGGTCCTGGACGTGCCCGCCAAGACGATCCCGGCCCTGGTCGACTGGACCCTCGCGGAGGCGAAGCTCGGGCAGGGCCGGCTGCACCGCAACGGCCGCGACGCCGACCCGATCCTCGTCCTGACCGCCTCCGCGCTGAAGCGCTTCGGTCTGCCCGCCGCCCTGTCGGAGGAGGAGCGCCGCGCGGGACGGCTGGCGGCCGGCCACAAGGTGGTCAAGCAGATCGAGCGCGCCGGGCTCCAGATGACCCAGCGCGGCTTCGGCCCGTGGGCCCGGCTCTACCGCGACCCCGAGGGCTCCAGGCGGCGCTGCGTCCAGCTGTGCGTCCTGCCGTGGGACGCGCTGAACACCCGGGAGTGGGGCAAGAAGGACGACCCGGAGCTGCTGCTGACGATGCACCCGGCCGACCTCGCCCGCTACCTCGGCCTGTACGCGGCCCGGGTCACCACGCCGCGCGGCTCCACCGCGACGACCGGCCTGGAGCTGATGACCGCGCTGCGCCCGCCGACCCGCGCGGAGAAGGACGAGGCGACCGGCGAGTTCAAGCGGGCCTTCAACGACGACGCCCTCACCCAGCTCTACCCGGTGGTGGAGTGCGAGGTCCCCGACGAGCACCCGATCCTCAAGGACAAGTTCGCCCGGCACCACCTGCGCACCCCGGCCGAGATGCTGATGGAGGAGGCGTACGACTGGTGCCGGCCGCTGACGGATGAGGAGTGCGCCAACCCGTACCTGGTCGCGATCGACATCAACATGTCGTACGCCGCGGCCGTCAACGGCCTCACCGTCGGCCTGAACGGCCCGACCCATCTGACCGGCAACCCGAAGTTCGACGCGTCGCTGCCCGGCTCGTGGCTGGTCGACCTGTCCCACGTCGACCTCTCCCGCGTCCGCATCAACGGCCGCACCGTCGACGGCGACCGGCTCCCCTCGCCGTTCACCCCGACCGGCGAGCGCCCGACCGGCCCGGCCTGGTACGCCACGCCCACCGTCGCCTACGCCGTGGAGCTCGGCTTCGACGTCGCGCCGATCGAGGCGTACGTGCGCACCCGGACCGGCCGCTACCTGGACTCCTGGTACAAGCGGCTGCGCGACGCGTACGTGGAGACGATGGCCGACATGGGCGTCACCACCGACCTCCAGGGCGAGGAGTTCCTCGAGGCGATGGCGCGGCGCAAGCAGACCGACCCGACGATGGCGCTGCTGGAGACCGCGATCAAGGCCACGGCCAAGGGGGCGATCGGCAAGCTGCGCCAGCGCTCCCGGGGCCAGGTGCCGTACTACGAGCCCTACCCGGCGCTGGAGCGGGTGAACTGGCGCCCGGACATCCGGGCCGCCGTGCTCGCCAGCCAGCGCACAGGCCTGCACCGCAAGTTGATGAAGACCGCGGCCGCCGCCGACCTGTACCCGACCTCCATCGGCACGGACGCGATCGTCTACCCCTCGCCCGGACCGTCCCCGCTGGACGTCCTGCCGACCACGCCTGAGGGCAAGCCGGTGCCCGGCGGCTTCCGGCTCGGCGTCTCGCCCGGGATGGTCAAGCACCAGGGCACCCAGACCGTCCTGTGGGCGGAGCAGCAGTTCGAGGAGCGCGGCGGCGTCTTCAACATCTCCAACCTGATCAAGACCGACCAGAGCGCCGGAGAAGGGGAGTAGACCGTGGTGGACTCGCTCGGGGACAGCCTGGACCGCGCACTGGAGAAGGCGTTCACCCGCCCCGCTCCCAAGAGCGCCCAGGCCCAGATGAAGTACCTCGTCAAGCAGCTCAAGGGCACCCAGGCCGCTGCCCAGGCCCTCGGGATCTCCCAGCGCACCGTGGAGCGGTACGTCTCGGGCAAGCTGAAGCGGCCCCGCCAGGAGCTGCGCGCCCGCCTGGAGGGCGAGGTGAAGAAGAGGTGGCAGCCGCAGGTTCGCGCGAAGGCGAGGCAGAAGGCGGCGACCACGACCGGGCTGGTCGTCTCCACCCGGGCCCGCTTCGGCTTCGAAGCCGCCGGGGGCACGACCGACGATGCCCGGATCCGGGACATCACCCAGGCCCTGCCACCCGAGTACGCCGACCAGCTGTTCGCCGCGCGGGAGCAGGGCGCCGGCGAGGACCAGCTCCGGCAGATCGCCGCCGAGGGCCTCGCCCGGATGTACTTCCGCGCCAACAACACCCGCGCGCACGGCCTGGACGTGGAGTTCACCGACGTGGAGCGGCTCGACATCGACCTGTAGGCCGGCTCTCGCACGAGCGCCGCGCCCCCGGCATTGGAGCTGCCGGGGGCGCGGCGCTTCGCATCCTACGGAAGGCGTGTCACGGTCAGGTCGTACGCGCGGCACGGCGCCGCGCCCACCAGGACAGCCGCGGCGAGGTGGCGGCGTTGACGGCCCGGCCGAACGCCTCCAGCGCGGCCTCCAGGCGCGCGGTGCTCTCCACGTCCGACAGGGCGTTCAGCAGCTGCTCGGTGGCGGTGACGACGGCCGGGTCGGAGGAGCGCATGAGCGGGGCGGCGGCGGTGGCGGCCCGGGTGAGCGGCTCGCGCACGGCGGCCACGGTCTGCTTGCTCGCCACCCGCTCCCGGCTCAGCAGCTCGGCCGCGCGCCCGAAGCCCACGAGCCCGCTCTGCGCGTCGGTGCCGCCGGCGATCCGGGCGCGGGCGGCGCCGCCGGTGAAGGCGAGGACGGCCAGCAGGAACGTCCGGCCGCGCTCGGCCGGCCCCTCCCACAGCAGCCGGTTGGTGGTGGCCGCGCTCTGCAGTTCCATCACCGCCACCGTCATCGCATCCGCCTGCACCCGCAGGGCGCCGATCTCGGCCTGCTGCTCCTGGCGGTTGCGGGAGCGGTTGGTCAGCCATGCCGCGAGGACGGCGATGAACGCCCCCGAGACGAGCGTGCTGGCCAACTCGATCAACTTGTCCATCCCCACAGGCTGACCGCGCGCCGGCCCCGGCGTCCGGGCCGTTGCGCACCTGACGCACAACCCGCACCCTCTCGTTGCCGATCAAGAGCAGAGGCGGCGGCCGGGACGCCGTGAGGCCCCGCCCTGCGCTGCTGCGCCGGTGCGGGGCCTCACACGCGTATCCGCGGGGGATCGGATGTTCATGCACGCGCTGCCGTGTCCAACGGTGCCGTCCTGCCAAGGGTCACGGCCCGGCTTTCCTACTCCCCGTCGTTGTCCTTCTGCTGCTGGCGTTTCGCCTGCTCCCTGCGCTCCTTGGCCTCGATCGCGTACGCCAGCGCCCTGCGGTGCTCGTTGACGCTGCCGCCTTCACCGCGGCGTTGGGCGATGTCCCCGGCCAGGTAGTCGGCGAACAGACGCACGGGCTTGTGACTGCTGCCCTCGGCGAACTCCAGCAGGTGCAGCAGCGCCTCCAGCTCGCTCTTGCGTACGGGCACGTTGACGATGTCGTCGGCGCCGGAGGTCAGCGCCTGGGCGGTGCGGTCGTAGTAGGCCCCGCAGCGGGCGTTGTCGAAACGCAGCTCGTAGCTGGGGTTGCCGTAGTAGAGGCGCTTGTGCGCTTGCAGCCGTTCGCACAGGTCGGGGAGGTCCTCGAGGGGCTGACGGTAGAAGGGGCGGTCGCCGCTGCCCGCGGAGTGCGGGTCGAGCTGCACGGCGGAGAGGAAGGCGGCCACGCGGTCGGGCTCGGGGATCAGCCCGGCGCCCAGCCAGCGCGCACCGTCGTAGAAGGAGCCGCCGGCGCCCGCCCGGCCCTTGGGCAGGATCCACAGGCACCAGCCGGACGTCCCGGACCAGTGCAGCCCGGCCTCAGCGTCCGGAAGGAACCGGCGGACGAAGCTCTCGTTGAGGTTGACGCTGCCCTCCACGTCGTTGTGGTGCCTCTCCCGGTCCTCGTCGTCGTCGAATCGGCCCCAAGCACTGACAGAGCTGACGGGCGCCCCCTCGGCCAGCAGCTTCTCGGCGACAGCTGTCACGTAGTGGCCGATGGCGTTCTTGAGCGCGCCAGCCAGTGGGGTCTCTGCCATGCGGGTCTTCCCTCCCTCGCAGGCCGTCGGTGAGCCCGCCTCCGCCTCAGCAGATGGCGTCACCCCGGTCGGCCGACACTGTGTCAGCCTCCTTTCTAGCGGCGCCGGGCACCTGACCGGGCAGTTTCCGGCCGCGCAGCGCACGGCAGCCGACCGCAGCCCTACGCGTCGTGGAGAGGCCCGTCGGCGGGCCGCCTGGTGGCGCTCAGGGCTGTTCGGGCGGGGCGTCCTTCAAGTACCAGCCGTGGACGGCCATGCACTCCTTCGTCCACTCCATCAGCAGGTGGGCGGCCTCCTGCAGGCGGCTCTCGTCGTGGCCGCCGGCGTCGGCGAAGAACTGCACGAACAGGCCCGCTGCGGGCCGGTCCACGTCGCCGGCGTCGCAGGCCGGGCACAGCTCCAGGTGGATCGGCCGACCGTGCTCGTCGTCCTGCGGTGCCACCCCGCTCATGATGAGATCGCCCCCGCAGCGCGAACACTGCGGCAGCCGGTCGGACAACCTGAGCAGCTCCATGGCCGGCCCCCTTGCTCTGCACGTGGCCTCCACCCAAGACGCGCTGACCTGCGCCGTCAACCCTTCGACGGGCAAGGGAGCCCGGCTGGCCGCTGGGCTCTGTCCACAGGCCAGACCCGATGAAGTGTTCGTATGACTGAAGAAGAGAAGGCACAGCAGGCGGCCCGTACCCGCTCCAAGCTCCTGGAGGGCCTCGCCCGCGCCGAGCGCGCCCTGTTCACCCGCCCCGCACCGAAATCCGCGCGAGCCCAGATGAAATTCCTTCGCACGCGAGAGAAGGGCTCCACCAAGAGCCTGGCGGAGCGCCTGGGCGTCTCCCGTAAGACGGTGCAGCGCTACCTCTCGGGCGCGTCCAGCAAGCCGAACAAGCGCCTCCAGGAGGTGCTGGTCAAGGAGACCGAGTCAGAGTGGCAACCGCAGGTCAGAGCACAGGCGAGGCAGCGCGCGACCACCTCGGGCGGACTCGTCATCAAGTTCCGGGCCACCCTTGGATTCACCGCGAACGGGTCCTCGGACGACACCCGAGTACGAGACCTCTCCATCGCCGTGTCACCCTCCCACGCAGCCCTCATCCTGGCGGCACGGGAGGAGGGTGCGACGGACAGCGACCTCCACAAGGCCGTCGCGGAGGCCATCGCGGACGCCTATTTCCGTCAAGGCGGGGGCGGTCGTGCGAGCCTGGAGGTGAAATTTCGGGACGTTCAATCGCTCGACATCGAGTTTTAGCAGCACGGAATTCACGGGTGCGATAAACCTGTCTGGTGCCGCCGCGTCCGATGTGTGACGGCCCGATATCCCGCTTCTATCCCATGACGATTGAGAGGCTCGTGTGAGCACCCCTGCGCCCCGCTTCCGCCGCCGTCCCCGCGTTCCCGCGCCCGGCGCGGCCGCGCCCCGCCAGCCGGTCGACCAGGCGAAGGTCGGCCGCCGTGCGGTGCGACGGCGCGCTACCGGCATGACCGCCACCGAGGCCGCGGCCGCGCTCGAGGAAGCCCGGCTGCAGCAGCACATGGACCGCGACCGCGAGGACCTGGCCGACGACGAACGCGGCCCCGCCGAAGTCGCCGAGTGGGAGCGCATCACGCAGCTGCTCGTCACCGCCGGCGGCATCTACGACCCGGAGACCGACGCCGCCGTCCAGGACGAGCTCGCCGCCGACCGGCGAGCCGAGGAAGCCGAGCAGCAGCGCCTCCAGGAGCAGCAGCAGCTCGCCGCCCGCGCCGACGAACTCGCCACGCACATGCGAGCCGGCCGACTCGACCGGACCGTGGAGACCCGGCCGGGAGACGAGGCCGCCCGCGACCTCCTGGTCCACCGAGGCGACTACCACCCCGTGGTCGACGGCTGGCTGGCCCGCGCCCTCGCCGACCGCTCCGGCCACTACGCCGACCCGGCCGCGCGCACAGACGCCGTCGGCTCGCTGCCCGCCGCGGTACGAGCCCACGCCGCCCTGCTCGCCGCGCTCATCCGCACCGGCGCCCCGGCCGCCGACGGCGAGCTGGAGTTCGCCGGCCGACTCGCCCAGGCCGACCCGGAGGCCACCGGCGCGCTCGCCGCCTGGCTGGAGTGCGTCCTCGCGCCCGCCGAACTGGCGGAAGCGGGCGACCGGTGAGCGCGGGCGACCACGTGGTGGCCACCTGGGTGCAGTCGACCGGCTGCGGAACCCGGTACGAGGATCTGACGGCCGACGGCCAGGTCCACGTCGACTACGCGCCCCCGCTCGGGGAGCCGTACTTCGAGGGCGACGACGACCCCGACTACAACCCGATCTGCCACTGCCCGCTGACCCCGCGCCAGTTCTGCATGGAGTGCGCCGGCTGCGCCGCCTGCGGGCAGTGCACCGGCCCGCACGTCTGGCCACCGCTCCAGACCTGATCGCCCCTGTCACGCTCACCGACCGTGACAATCAGGTGTCACGCCCCCTGTCACGTCGCCTGTCACGCCGCCGGGAAGCCGCGTGACAGCACCTCCTAGAAAACCGACTAATTCGGGCATTCGGACGCGGAAACGGCCCGGAACCCCCTCTCCGGGCCGTTTCCGCGTGACAGGCGCGACAGCGTGACACCCCACCGGCCGGTGATTACTTTCCGTGTCGGTCGGCATCGGGCCGGAAGCGCCGGCCCCGGCCCTGCAGAGCCCTCACCGGTCCGGTTCGTCCGTACCGGGGTCCGGTGGCCCGGCCCGGCGATACCGTGGTGACACACGCCAGATGACAGCCAGGAGCCCCCGGATGAGCGAGCAGCCGGCCCTCGTGCCCGACCGCCAGCCCCTCGATGAGCACGCCGCCGCGTCCGCCCGCGCGTACGCGGCCGACCAGCGCGCGCGAGTCGACGTCCTCGCCTCGGTGCTGGAGGACATCGCCGCCAACGGCTACCCGTCCCCGGAGACGGGCGTGCTGTGGGAGGAAGCCCGCGACGCCCACCTGGACCGCCTGGCCGGTGAGCAGCCCCGTGTCGCCTGACCACGCCCCGCGCCGCTCCCAGGTCGTCCTGGTGGAGCCCGCGCTGAGCCAGCTGGCGAAGCTCACGGCGAGCGAGACGCACCGCCTGGACCGCGCGATCGTCGCGATCAGCGTCAACCCCGAGCTGGGCACCCCGGTGCCCGACACCCTGCTGCGCGACTACGTCGACGACGTCGACGGGGTCCGCGTCATCTACTACGTCACGGCCCTTCGACAGATCACGATCGTCGCGTACGTCGAAGCCTGAACAGTGCAGCAGCGCCCCGGATCCGCTTGGGTCCGGGGCGCTGCTGTGTCTGCTGCTCGGTGGCTGCTGGTGGTGGTTCGGGGTGCCGGAGAGTGATGACATTCCGAAGGCCGGCCCCAGGCGCCGCACGGCTGCTGCTCGGGTAGCAGGCCGTGCTGCACAGGGCAGCGGGGCCGTGCAGCAAACGGTCGTTCGGCTGCTGCACGACCCCGCTGCATCCGGTCAGTCGGTGGCGCCGGTGGCCCATCGCTCCAGGTCGCTCACCGGCTTCTTCAGCAGGGTGCGACGGCGGGACTGCGCGGTCGCCCGGCTCTCCAGGTGCATCGCCTTCGCCAGGTCGCCGTGCGAGACGCCCTTGGCCGCCGGGAGGCGCAGCGAGGCGTCCCGTACGGCCTCCAGGCGCTCCAGCAGCCCGGTGGTGCCCTCGATGGCGGCCGCGAGCTCCGCGGCGCTCGCCCGGCCCCCACGCAGCAGCGCCAGGCCGTGCAGCGCGGCGGCGAACAGCGCGGCCAGCTGTTCGCCGTCGCTGCCGAGCGCGGCGACGTCCTCGGCGGCGAGCGGGACCAGGAGCTGCTCCTGGCGGTGGTTGTCGGACGCGGGGTCGGTGCTCACCGCGGTCTCCTTCCTCGGTCGGGGTGGGTCAGCGGTCGGTGACGGTCCAGCCCTCGCCGGGCCGGACACGGATGACGCCGCCGGGGGTGTGCAGCTGCCCGCCGCCTACGCCCAGGCCCAGCGCGTCGATCTCGTCCAGCAGCGCGGCGGCCCGCTCCGCGAGCTCGCGGGCCTGCTCCTGTCGGGCGCGGAGTTCCTCAGCGGTTCCGGTGAACACGGTGTCTCCCTGATGGTGGCGGGGCGGGGTCGGCGGGCGGGGCTACAGCCAGCGGAAGAGGTCGCGGACCTGAGAGGCCGCGCCGGAGAGGTTGTCGGCGTCCAGGCGGGCGTCGAAGTCGTACGGGTCCTCGGTCTCGTCCATCACGTTCTCGGACGCGGCCGCCAGGACGTCGGCGAACCGCTCGTGGACGGCCGCCTCCCTCAGGGCCTGGACGACGCTCTCGCGGTCGGCGGTGCCCCGCCTGATGGCGTCGGCGAGCAGCCCGAGCGCGGCGGCCGCCGCCGGCGCCAGGTATTCGAGCTCGCTGTCGACCCCGCCCCGGTCGGCGCTGGTCTCGATGGCGGTGATGTCGGCGGCCTTCACGATCTCCGTGGACGTGCGCTCCATGACGGGCTCCTGTCTCGGCTGGCGGGGGTTCAGGCGGTGCGGCTGAGGTAGCCGGCGGCGACGTCGACGAACCGGTCGTGAGCGTCCTTCGCGGCCTCGCGGGCGGCGGTCAGGGCCTCGGTGGTGGCGTAGGCGTCGCGCAGCGCGTACGTCAGCGTGACCATCTCGTCGGCCGCGGCGCGCACCGCCTGGTCCTCGATCAGCACCCGCAGCGCGACCAGCGGGCGGGTGACGGCGGACCGGGTCATGTGGCTCTCGCCGCGCAGGGCCTCGATCCGCTCGCGGCCGGCCTGCTTGAGGACGGCGTCGCCGCGCATCCACATCGCCCGGCGGTGGTCGCTGATGGCGCAGGCGAGGGCGGTGACGGCCTCCAGGCGGTCGCGGCGGATCGCCTCGCCGTGGCTGACGCGGACAGACCGTTCGGCGGCGCGCTCCTGGAAGCGCCCCGACACGATCGAGCCGAGCAGGGTGCCGACGATGGCGAGGGCGGCGGTGACGAGGGTGACTAACACGGCGGGTTCCTCCCCTGTATGAAACTCAATACATGTATTGAACTTAATACAGCGGGAGGGCGCAAGAGGGTCCGCTCATGATTCTTTTCGCGGGGCTGTGACCTGCGCGTTTCCCGCCCGCGGGAACCGTGTGCGCGTAGCTGACATACGCGTCCCGCGCACGGGACGAGGTGCCGCGCCCGGCCTGGAGCCCGGTTTCCCCTCCAGGGGAACGATGTTCACGGGACTCTGCAGCGGTCCCGTGAGCTGGCGCAGTCCGCAGCGGTGGTGTTGCCGCCGACACCACGCGGATGGGCCGTCACCTGCGGTTTTCCCCTCCAGGGGAACGTTGTTCCACCTCTGCGTGGACAAACGCGGCCCCTTTGGCCACCCCCACGTGGACAAACTCCGGCTCGGGGATGGGTGCCGACCTGCTGGTTTCCCGCCCAGGGGAACGATGTATCGCCCTCAGCGCACGCAGAAGCGGCGCCGCACCGTGAGGTGCAGCGCCGCAGTGCGAACGGGCGGGCTACGAGGCGTGGAGCTGCCGGACGGTCGCCAGGGGCGCGTCGTCGTCCTCGGGCTCGGTGGGCGCCGGCTGACCGGTGGCCTTGGAGCCCAGGCGGTAGAACTTCACGCCGACGGCCGTGTAGGCGAGCGTCAGCCAGCCGTTCTCGACAAGCCGGCCGATGCTCCGCGAGGCGCTGGTGGTGCTCAGGCCGACCAGCTTCCCGATGTCCGTGGCGGTGCTGCGCACGGGCTCCCCGACCGGGACCGCGGTCGCGTAGTACATGAGGACCTTCAGGTCCGCGCCCTGCTTGAGCTGCGACCGCAGCAGGAGGTTGTTGAGCTCGCCGGCCTCCATGAAGTGCGGCGCGAACGACTCGGCGATCGGCGACGTCATGACGCTTCCTTCTCCTTCTTCTCCGGCGGGCACGTGGTCACAGGGTGTCGGGCGTGCTGCGTGGCCCAGCGCTGCTGCCCCGAGGAGCCGTCGAAGGCGGCCCGGGAGTTCAGCTTGTAGAACTTCACCCGGCCCACCTGCTCGGCCTCCAGGAGGAAGCCTCCCCTGTTGAGGTTACCCACGGACCTGCTCACCGCGTTCGGACGCAACTCCAGGTCGTTGCCGATCTCGCGAAAGCTCATGCGCAGCGGCTCGTCCCCGGGCGGCGCGTTGAACAGGTAGTAGCCGTAGACCAGCTTGTCGTTCTTGGTGTAGCCGCTGCCCTTCTTCCACAGCGCGGCGCCCAGCTTCTTGCTGGCGTTGACGTGCCGCCCGCCACCGCTCCAGTCGTACGGCTTGTCGTCCTCCTTCAGGAGCTCCAGCTGGACGTACTCGCCCGTGCTGGTGTTGACCGCTGGCCTTGCCCGGCTCATACCGCTCCTCACCTTGGGATTTCCCCTAGAGGGGAACGATGTACGCGGCCTGACGGTAGCGACCATTTCCCCTCCAGGGGAACCCGCCACGCCGACCGGACCCGCGATCCAGACCGGCCAGCGTTTCCCCTCTAGGGGAAAGGTGCGTCCCGATCTGACACTCAAATAGCCTCGATTGATACATGGCATGGCCGCTGACCTGCGACGATGCGTGTTCCCTCTATACGCACCTATCCGTAGGCTCAACCGACCCCCCTCGCGCGCGTGAGGGCCTGCCACCGCGACGCACCGCTCGCTGGACGCCCAGGGCGTTCTGCGGGCCTGGGCATCCGATCGGCGCTCACCTTCACCGGTGGGGCCTACCAATTCGCCTGAGCGGATTTATCGAGTCGCATTCACGGTTGTTTTCTTCCGCTATTACTGGGGCTCGCATTTCGTCATCTCCCGGCCTTTGTCTATTCCGAACTTGCTGCACCTGAGAGCTAACCCATGACCCGCTTTTTCCTGGTCAGTGGTGGTGCGCATCCATTCCAGACCTAAGCTAGCTGATATCTTTGAAGCACGCTCCCGGATCGCCCACCTTCCCCCTCCCGGACCTCCGTTCGGCTCGTCACCCGCCCGACTACCTGTCACCCCTCCCTCCCCTTGCTGCTGCTCGGGCCGCGAGGTCCGTGGGTGGGCCGCGCGGAGCGTGGCACGCCTGGCCGGTGGGGGAGTGGGGCCCGCGCCCCGGGTGGCTGGAGCGCAGCGGAGGCCACGGGTCGGCCGGAGGCCGGCCCCGGCCCGCAACGCGGGCCGGATGCCCTGCCCTTGGCGGGTCGCGCGGAGCGCGTGCCCGCTGGCGGTGAGCGGAGCGAGCCGCCTCCGCTCACGCGGAGCGGGAGCGGCCCCCTCGCGCTTTCCGTGCTCCTCGCCCTGGTCTCCGCGGTCGCCTACGCGGCCGCGGCGATCGTGCAGGAGCGGGTCGCCGCCGCGGCCGAC
>NZ_JBEZHV010000034.1:0-60308 GCF_040650755.1 Streptomyces sp. NPDC048623 | reverse complement strand
GCGCCTGGACGTTCGCCCGTAGGGCGCCGCACTGGTGGTGCGGGTCCAGGCGCAGGTGCGGAACGCGCCCGCATGGGCGCCGTCCCGTGTGCCCACCCGTCCCGCCCCAGCGGGACGAATGCCCACACGGCGGTGGCGCGGGGGCGCAGGCCCACGCGGGGGCACCGCCGCAGCCCGCGCCAGAGGGGGCCGCCCCGCGGGTGCAGCCCACGGGGCGGGGGCGCGGCGTTACGCGGAGAGGCGGGCGATCGCCTCGTCGACCGTCAGTTCCTCGCGCTCGCCCGTGCGGCGGTCCTTCAGTTCCAGCACGCCCTCGCCCGCGCGCCGGCCCGCGACCAGGATCTTCGGGACGCCCATGAGCTCGGAGTCGGTGAACTTGACGCCCGGGGAGACGCCGGCGCGGTCGTCGACGAGGACCCGGAGGCCCGCCGCGGCGAGCTTGTCGGAGACCTCCAGGGCCAGCTCGGTCTGCAGGGCCTTGCCGGCAGCGACCACGTGCACGTCGGCCGGGGCGACCTCGGCGGGCCAGCACAGGCCCTTCTCGTCGGCGGTCTGCTCGGCGAGCGCGGCGACGGCACGGGAGACGCCGACGCCGTACGAGCCCATGGTGACGCGGACGGGCTTGCCGTTCTGGCCGAGGACGTCGAGCTTGAGCGCGTCCGCGTACTTGCGGCCGAGCTGGAAGATGTGGCCGATCTCGATCGCGCGGTCCAGCTTCAGGCCGGTGCCGCACTTGGGGCACGGGTCGCCCTCCTGGACGACCACGACGTCGACGTACTCGTCGACCTCGAAGTCACGGCCCGCCACCACGTTCTTGGCGTGCATGCCGTCCTTGTTGGCGCCGGTGATCCAGTCGGTGCCGGGGGCCACGCGCGGGTCGGCGAGGTACTTCACCTTGCCGAGGCCCTGCGGGCCGACGTAGCCGCGGACCAGGTCGGGGCGCTCGGCGAAGTCGGCCTCGGTGACCATCTCGACGACGGCCGGGGCGACGTGCTCCTCGACCTTGCCCAGGTCGACCTCGCGGTCGCCGGGCACGCCCACGGCGACGATCTCGCCGTCGACCTTCACCAGGAGGTTCTTCAGGGTGGCGGAGGCCGGGACGCCGAGGGAGGCGGCGAGGGTCTCGATGGTGGGGGTGTCGGGGGTGGGGATCTCCTCGGCGGCCGGGACGGCGGAGCCGTCGACGGGCTGCAGCTCGTAGGAGATGGCCTCGGTGTTGGCCGCGAAGTCGCAGTTCGGGCAGTCGGCGAAGGTGTCCTCGCCGGCCTCGGCCGGGGCGAGGAACTCCTCGGACTTGGAGCCGCCCATGGCGCCGGCGGTGGCGGCGACGATGCGGTAGTCGAGGCCGAGACGCTCGAAGATGCGCTGGTACGCCTGGCGGTGCAGGCCGTAGGAGGCGGTGAGGCCCTCGTCGTCCAGGTCGAAGGAGTACGAGTCCTTCATGAGGAACTCGCGGCCGCGCAGGATGCCGGCGCGCGGGCGGGCCTCGTCGCGGAACTTCGTCTGGATCTGGTAGAGCGTGACCGGCAGGTCCTTGTAGGACGAGCACTGGTCCTTGACCAGGAGGGTGAAGATCTCCTCGTGGGTGGGGCCGAGGAGGTAGTCGCCGCCCTTGCGGTCCTGGAGGCGGAACAGCTCGGCGCCGTACTCGTCCCAGCGGCCGGTCGCCTCGTACGGCTCACGGGGCAGCAGGGCGGGCAGGGAGACCTCCTGGGCGCCGATGGCGTCCATCTCCTCGCGGACGATGCGCTCGACGTTGGAGAGCACCTTCTTGCCGAGGGGCAGCCAGCTCCAGATGCCGGCGGCGGTGCGGCGCACGTATCCGGCGCGGACGAGGAGCTTGTGGCTGAGGACCTCGGCGTCCGCCGGGTCGTCGCGCAGCGTCTTCGCCATCAACTGGGACATGCGCTGGACCGGTGCGTTGGCCATGGTTCTCGTACTCCTGCCGGGTAAGGGTGATGGCTAGGAGGTTAGCCGGGTGGCCCCGGCTCCGAGAAATCAGTTCCGCTGCCCCGCCGGCGTCTGAGCCCCTACCGGCGCTTGAGCGGCAGCGGCGCGCCCATCACCGCGTACGGGCGGGGTGCGCCGGGGAAGTGGACCTGCCGGGCGAGGTCGGTGTAGCCGAGGGAGCGGTAGAGGCCGCGGGCCGGGCTCTCGGTGTCGATCGCGGAGAGGATCGAGCGCGGCAGGTCGGACTGGTCGGTGATGGTGGTGATCAGTCCGCGGCCGACGCCGCGGCCCTGGAAGGCCGGGTGGACGTGCAGCTCGGTGATGACGAAGGAGTCGTCCAGCCAGGAGTTGTGGCCGCCGGCCCGCAGATACGGTTCGACGACGGTGGACCACCAGTGGCTGCGGTCGTTGGGCATGCCGTAGACGAAGCCGGCGAGGCGTCCGTCGGGGGTGGTGGCTCCGTAGGCGAGGGCGCCGGGGTTGAGGAGGTGGCGCAGCACGATGTGGCGGCGGACGGCCACCTCGGCGGCGTCGAGGCCGAAGGCGACGGCCTGGACGGCGAGGGCCTCGTCGACCCGTTCGGCGAGATTGACCGGCGCGATCACGACCTCGGTGTCATCCATGCGCCGCACCTTATAGGGCCGGACAGGCCGGTCGGACGGTCCGGTCAGAACAGCACGCTCATGAAGGCGCCGACCTCTTCGAAGCCGACGCGCCGGTACGCGGCGCGGGCGGGCGCGTTGTAGTCGTTGACGTAGAGGCTGACGACCGGTGCGACGTCGGCGAGTGCGTACTCCAGGACGGCGGCCATGCCGGTCTCGGACAGGCCCTTGCCGCGGTGTTCGGGGGCGACCCAGACGCCCTGGATCTGGCAGGCCTGGCGGGTGGCGGCGCCGATCTCGGCCTTGAAGAGGACCTTGCCGTCCTCGATACGGGCGAAGGCGCGGCCGGAGCCGACGAGCTCGGCGACCCGGGCCTGGTAGAGGAGTCCGCCGTCGCCGGCGATCGGGGAGACGCCGACCTCCTCGGTGAACATGGCCACGCAGGCGGGCATGATCACGTCCATCTCGTCCTTGCGGACCCGGCGCACCAGCGGATCGGGCTTCACGGTCGTGGAGGGCCGGTCGGTGACCATGAGGGGTTGGTGGGCGCGGACGTCGCGGGCGGGGCCCCAGCCGGGTTCGAGCAGCCGCCACAGCTGGGCGGTGGGTCCGGCGGGTCCGACGATGGAGGAGCAGCGGCGCCCGGCCCGGCGGGCCCGGTCGGCGAAGGCGCGGACGGCCTCGGGGGTGGCGCAGATGGGTACCAGGTTGGCCCCGGAGTAGCAGAGCGAGGTGAGGTGCCCGTCGCGGTACCAGCCCCACATCTCGCCGCCGAGGCGCCAGGGGTCGAGCCCGGCGAGCTGGACGCGGGCGGTCACGAAGGCGTTCTCGACGGGGGCGCTCTCCAGGACGGCGAGCGCGGCGCCGAGGTCGGCGGGTTCGAGGACCCGCGTCGATGATTGCGTCAACACGAGGGCCTCACCGTACGGTTTCTGCTGGTCCTGGCACTCTAACCCCTCTTTTTGCCTCGCTCGCCTCCGGGCGCTTTGAGCCGGGCTCACAGCCCCGACCGTGCTCGCCCCCTCGTACCTCGGAGGTTGCGCGCGCTCGGGACTGTTCCCCCGGCGCGCCCTTCGGCTCACTCGGCGGTCTCTCGGGGCGGGCCCGGACCAACCGGTACCGGCAGGGGCCGCGGGGTGACTCGTTACCCCGCGACCGACACCGTCGGCTCGCCGCTCTCGACGCCGTCCTTCTCCATCTGCTCGGCGATCTTCATGGCCTCGTCGATGAGGGTCTCGACGATCTTCGACTCGGGGACGGTCTTGATGACCTCGCCCTTGACGAAGATCTGGCCCTTGCCGTTGCCGGAGGCGACGCCGAGGTCGGCCTCGCGGGCCTCGCCGGGGCCGTTGACGACGCAGCCCATGACGGCGACGCGGAGCGGCACCTCCATGCCCTCCAGGCCGGCGGTGACCTCCTCGGCGAGCTTGTAGACGTCGACCTGGGCGCGGCCGCAGGACGGGCAGGAGACGATCTCCAGGCGGCGCGGGCGCAGGCCGAGGGACTCCAGGATCTGGCTGCCGACCTTGATCTCCTCGACCGGCGGGGCGGAGAGGGAGACCCGGATGGTGTCGCCGATGCCCTCGGAGAGCAGGGCGCCGAAGGCGACGGCGGACTTGATGGTGCCCTGGAAGGCGGGGCCGGCCTCGGTGACGCCGAGGTGCAGCGGGTAGTCGCTCTGGGCGGCGAGCTGGCGGTAGGCGTTGACCATCACGACCGGGTCGTTGTGCTTGACCGAGATCTTGATGTCGTGGAAGCCGTGCTCCTCGAAGAGGGAGGCCTCCCAGAGGGCGGACTCGACGAGCGCCTCGGGGGTGGCCTTGCCGTACTTCTGGAGCAGGCGGCGGTCGAGGGAGCCGGCGTTGACGCCGATCCGGATCGGGGTGCCGGCCGCGGAGGCCGCCTGGGCGATCTCCTTGACCTTGTCGTCGAACTGCTTGATGTTGCCCGGGTTGACGCGGACCGCGGCGCAGCCGGCGTCGATGGCGGCGAAGACGTACTTCGGCTGGAAGTGGATGTCGGCGATGACCGGGATCTGCGACTTCTTCGCGATGGTGGCGAGCGCGTCGGCGTCGTCCTGGGTGGGGCAGGCCACGCGCACGATCTGGCAGCCGGCGGCGGTGAGCTCGGCGATCTGCTGGAGCGTGGCGCCGATGTCGCTGGTGCGGGTGGTGGTCATGGACTGCACCGACACCGGGGCGTCGCCGCCGACGGCCACGGATCCGACCTGGATCCGGCGGCTCTTGCGCCGTTCGGCGAGCTTGGTCGGAACGGACGGCATACCGAGAGAGATCGCGGTCATCAGCTGTACAACCCCAAGGTGTGGTTCATCGGGTTCATCGGGTTCAACGGACGCATCGGGCGCGCATCGCGCTCAGGCCTTCGAGATTACCGCCCCGGCGGCGGCCGGCCGGACACCGCAGGGGTGTCCGGCCGTGGGCGTACTACGTCAGCTTCACCGGGTTGACGATGTCGGCGACGAGGACGAGCAGGGTGAAGCAGACGAACACCCCGGCGACGACGTAGGCGGCCGGCATCAGCTTGGCCACGTCGAACGGGCCGGGGTCGGGCCGCTTGAAGATCCGCGCGGTGTGGCGGCGGATCGCCTCCCACAACGCGCCGGCGATGTGGCCGCCGTCGAGCGGGAGCAGCGGGAGCATGTTGAACAGGAACAGCGACACGTTGAACATGACGACGAGGTTGAGGAAGAAGACCAGCCTGGTCTGCGGCGGGGCCTCGATCGCCATCAGCTCGCCGCTGAGGCGGGCGGCGCCGACGACGCCCACGGGCGAGTCCTTGGCGCGTTCGCCGTCGCCGAAGGCGGCGTTCCACAGGGCGGGGATCTTGCCGGGCAGGGCGATGACGGACTCGACGCCGGCCTTCATCTGCTCGGTCATCCGGTCGGCGGACTGGCCGAAGGTGAGCGGCTGGACCTCGCTCTTGGAGGCGAAGCCGAGGTAGCCGGCGGGTTCGGTCTGCAGCGGCTGCAGGACCCGGCCGTCTGCGTCCTTCTTGTAGACGTCGTTCTGGATGAGCTTCGGTTGGAGGTCGACCCGCTGTCCGCCGCGCTCGACGGTCACCGTGGCGGGGCCGATGGTGGCGCGGATGCGGTCGGAGAGGGTGTTCCAGTCGGAGACGGGGGTGCCGTTGAAGGCGACGATCTTGTCGCCCTCCTTCAGGCCCGCGGCGAAGGCGGGCGACACCGGGTCGCCGGCCTGGCACTTCTCGCGCTTGGCGTCCGCGGCGATGACGCACTTCTGGACGCCGGCGACCTTGGTCGTCTGGGTCTCGTAGCCGATGGCCATGGCGCTGCCGAAGAACAGCACGACGGCGAGCACCAGGTTCATGAACGGCCCGGCGAACATGACGATGACGCGCTTCCACGGCTTGCGCGTGTAGAAGAGGCGGTCCTCGTCGCCGGGCTCCATCTCCTCGAAGGAGGCCTCGCGGGCGTCCTCGATCATGGAGCGCCAGGGGGAGGTGGAGCGGGCCTCGATGCGGCCGTCCTTGCCGGGCGGGAACATGCCGATCATCCGGATGTAGCCGCCGGCCGGGATGGCCTTGAAGCCGTACTCCGTCTCGCCCTTCTTCCTCGACCAGATGGTGGGGCCGAAGCCGACCATGTACTGCGGCACCCGGATGCCGAAGAGTTTGGCCGTGGAGAGGTGGCCCAGCTCGTGCCACGCGATGGAGACGAGGAGTCCCAGCGCGAACAGCACGATGCCGAGGACGGTCAGGAGTGTGGTCATGCGCGCGCCTCCGCGATTGCCTTCGCCGCGAGTTCCCGGGCCCGGGCGCGTGCCCAGGTCTCCGCTTCCAGGACGTCCGACACCGTGAGCGAGGTTCCCGTGGCGGGGGTGCCGTGCTCGGTGACGACTGCGGTGACCGTATCCATGATTCCGTTGAACGGCAGCCTTCCGGCGAGGAAGGCGTCCACGCACTCCTCGTTGGCGGCGTTGAAGACGGCGGGCGCGGTGCCGCCGAGGCCGCCGACGTGCCGGGCCAGGTTCACCGACGGGAAGGCCTCGTTGTCCAGCGGGAAGAACTCCCAGGTGGAGGCCTTGGACCAGTCGAAGGCGGGGGCCGCGTCGGGGACCCGCTCGGGCCAGCCGATGCCGACGGCGATGGGGCCGCGCATGTCGGGCGGGGTGGCCTGGGCGAGCGTGGAGCCGTCGGTGAACTCGACCATGGAGTGCACGTACGACTGCGGGTGGACGACGACCTCGATCCGGTCGAACGGGATGTCGTAGAGCAGATGGGCCTCGATGACCTCCAGGCCCTTGTTCACGAGGGTGCTGCTGTTGACCGTGATGACCGGGCCCATGGCCCAGGTCGGGTGGGCGAGCGCGTCCTCGCGGGTGACGCCTTCGAGGTCCGCGCGGGTCCGGCCGCGGAAGGGGCCGCCGGAGGCGGTGACGACCAGCTTGCGCACGTCGGCGCGGGTGCCGGCGGCGAGGGCCTGGAAGAGCGCGGCGTGCTCGGAGTCGACCGGGATGATCTGGCCGGGCTTGGCGAGCGCCTTCACCAGCGGGCCGCCGACGATCAGTGACTCCTTGTTGGCGAGCGCCAGGGTCCGGCCGGCCTCCAGGGCGGCCAGGGTGGGCGCGAGGCCGATGGAGCCGGTGATGCCGTTGAGCACGGTGTGGCAGGGCGAGGCGGCGAGCTCGGTGGCGGCGTCGGGGCCGGCCAGGATCTCGGGCAGCGGCTCGGACCCGTACAGCGCCTTCAGGGCCGTACGCAGCTCCTCGACGGCCTCGGTACGGGCGACCGCGACGGCCCGGACCCGCAGCCGGTGCGCCTGCTCGGCAAGCAGCCCGATCCGGCCGCCGGAGGCGGCGAGGGCGGTCACCCGGAACCGGTCGGGGTTGCGCAGGACCAGGTCGATGGCCTGGGTGCCGATGGACCCGGTGGAGCCGAGGACGACGATGTCCCGGCGTCCTTCCGACGCGTCGAAGGCGATGTGCGGGTCGGCGAGAGGAGAAGGGCGGTCGCTCATGCCCCCCATTCTTGCCGCAAAGACTGTGCGGGTTTCACAGGGCCGGTCACAGGGCCTGGGACAGACCCTGGGAGAAGCGGGCGAAAACGGGGTGGAAGTCCGGGAAGGTCTTCCGTACGCAGCCGGGGTCGTCGAACGTGATCCCGGGGGCGCGCAGGGCGGTGACCGCGAAGGACATCACGATGCGGTGGTCGCCGTGGGTGGCGATCTCCACGGGTCCGGCCGGGGTGCCGGGGCGGATCTCGATCCAGTCGGGGCCGGTGGCGACGTCGATGCCGAGCCGGCGCAGGTTCTCGGCGCAGGCGTCGAGCCGGTCGCACTCCTTGACCCGGGTGTTGGCGACGTCCTCGATGCGGACCGGCCCGTCGGCGAACGGCGCGAGGGCGGCGAGGGTGGGCATGGTGTCGGAGATGTCCCGCATGTTGACGGTGAGGCCGTGCAGGCGTCCGGTGGAGCGGACGGTGGTCCGGTCGTCCGCGATCTCGACCTCCGCGCCCATGCGGCGCAGCACGTCCACGAAGCCGAGGTCGCCCTGGAGGGCGCCGGTACCGAGCCCGGGGACCGTGACCTCGGCGCCGGGCACGAGGGCGGCCGCGGCGAAGAAGTACGAGGAGGTGGAGGCGTCGGGCTCGATGGCGTAGGGGGTGGCCCGGTACCCGGTCGGGGCGACCCGGTAGGTGCGGCCCTCCCGGGTGACCTCGGCGCCGAAGGCCCGCATCATCGCGAGCGTGATCTCGACGTACGGCTCCGAGACCAGGTCCGTGACGGTGATGTCCAGGCCCTCGGCGGTGAGCGGGCCGAGCATGAGCAGGGCGGTGAGGTACTGGGAGGACTGCCCGGCGTCGAGCCGGATCGCGCCGCCCTTGATGCCGCGGCCGGTGACGGTGAGGGGGTGGTGTCCCTCGCGCTCGCCGTGGCTCAGCTCGACTCCGAGCTCGCGCAGGGCGGTGGTGAGCGGGCCGAGCGGGCGGCGGCGCATCTGCGCGGAGGCGTCGAAGCGGAAGGTGCCGTGTCCGGCGGCGGCGAGGGTGGGCAGGAAGCGGGCGGTGGTGGCGCCGTCCCGGCAGTAGACGTCCGTCTCGTCGAGCGCCGGCCCGGCCGGCCGCCCCTCGATGTGCCAGGCCCCGGGCTCCTGCCGTACCGCATAGCCGAGGGCCTTCAGACCCTCGGCGAAGCCCTCGCTGTCGTCGGAGTGCAGCGGCCGGAGCAGCGTGGTGGTGCCCTCGGCCGCGGCGGCCAGGAACAGCGCGCGGGCGGTGACGGACTTGGAACCGGGGATCTCGATGACGGTCACGCGCGCCAGTCTGCCGCGCGGGGCGGCGGCCCGGGGACGGCGTCCGGAGGGTGGACGCGGCGGCCGCGCGCCCGGGGCCAGGCGATCGGAATTACTTGACCGGAGTCAAGTGATTCGGGGTCGGGTGACCTGGATCAGGCGATCGGGGTCAGGCGATCGGGGTCAGGTGATCTTCCGGTGCACGTTCTCCTTCGCCGACGGGCCGGGGGTGGTGTCCGCGATCCACGGACCGTCGCCGCTCGGGTCGAGGACGCCTTCCTCCAGCCACGTGTACGAGCCGGCCAGGACGCCGTCCACGACGTGGCGGTCCAGGTCGTCGGTGTTGGCCCACAGGCGCCCGAAGAGTTCGGCGATCCGCAGCCGGGCCTGGCGGCAGAACGCGTCGGCGAGCTGGTGCGCCTCGCGGCCGTGGGAGCCGGTGGTGCGGAGCAGTTCGGCGCGTACGCAGACCGCGCTCATGGCGAAGAGTTCGGCGCCGATGTCGACGATCCGGCCGAGGAAGGCCTGCTTGAGCTCCATCTTCCCCTGCCAGCGCGACATCGCGTAGAAGGTGGAGCGGGCGAGCTTGCGGGAGGTGCGCTCGATGTAGCGCAGGTGGGTGGCGAGCTCGCCGAACTCCCCGTACGCCCCGGGCAGTTGCCCCTGTCCGGCGACGAGCTTCGGCAGCCAGCGGGCGTAGAAGCCGCCGGCCCGGACGCCCGCCTTCGCCTTGTCGGCGAGGGCGGTGTCGGGGTCGATGAGCTCGCCGGCGACGGCGAGGTGGGCGTCGACGGCCTCGCGGGCGATCAGCAGATGCATGATCTCCGTCGAGCCCTCGAAGATCCGGTTGATCCGCAGGTCGCGCAGCACCTGCTCGGCGGGGACGGCCCGTTCGCCGCGGGCGGCGAGCGACTCGGCGGTCTCGTAGCCGCGCCCGCCACGGATCTGGACCAGCTCGTCGGCGATCCGCCAGGCCATCTCGGAGCCGTACAGCTTGGCGAGGGCGGCCTCGATGCGGATGTCGTTGCGGTCCTCGTCGGCCATCTGGGAGGCGAGGTCGACGACGGCCTCCAGGGCGAAGGCGGTGGCGGCGATGAAGGAGATCTTGGTGCCGACGGCCTCGTGCCGGGCGACCGGTTTGCCCCACTGCTCACGCTCGGCGGCCCACTCGCGGGCGATCTTCAGACACCACTTGCCGGCCCCGGCGCAGGCGGCGGGCAGCGAGAGCCGGCCGGTGTTGAGGGTGGTGAGCGCGATCTTCAGGCCGGCGCCCTCGGGTCCGATCCGGTTGGCGGCGGGGACCCGTACCCGGTGGAGGCGGGTGACACCGTTCTCCAGGCCGCGCAGGCCCATGAAGGCGTTGCGGTGCTCGACGGTGATGCCGGGCGCGTCGCCCTCGACGACGAAGGCGGTGATGCCGCCCCGGTGGCCCTCGGAGGCGGGCACCCGGGCCATGACGACGAGCAGGTCGGCGATCACGCCGTTGGTGGTCCACAGCTTCACGCCGTCCAGGACGTAGGTGTCCTCGCCGTCGCTGTCGTCCGGGACGGCGGTGGTGGCGAGCCGGGCCGGGTCGGAGCCGACGTCGGGCTCGGTGAGCAGGAAGGCGGAGATGTCGCTGCGGGCGAGGCGGGGCAGGAAGGCGTCCTTCTGCTCCTGGGTGCCGAACAGCTTCAGCGGCTGCGGCACACCGATCGACTGGTGTGCGGAGAGCAGCGCGCCGAGTGCCGGGCTGACCGAGCCGACCAGGGCGAGGGCGCGGTTGTAGTACAGCTGGGTGAGGCCGAGACCGCCGTACTTCGGGTCGATCTTCATGCCGAGCGCGCCGAGGGCCTTGAGGCCGCGGATGGTCTCATCGGGGATGCGGGCCTCGCGCTCGATGCGGGCGCCGTCGACCTGGGTCGCGCAGAAGGCGCGCAGCTTGGCGAGGAAGGCCTCGCCGCGCCGGACGTCCTCGTCGGCGGGCAGCGGGTGCGGGTGGATGAGGTCGAGCCGGAAGCGGCCGAGGAAGAGCTCCTTGGCGAAGCTGGGCTTGTGCCAGTCCTGCTGGCGGGCGGCCTCGGCGACCTGGCGGGCCTCGCGTTCGGTGACCTTGGGCTGCCGCTGTGCGGGTGCGGACATGGACGCCTCCTCGGGCTCCTGCGCCTCCTTGGGCTTCCTGTCCGTCGTACCCGATTTCGGCGGGTACGGAAAGGCAACTGGCCCGGACGGACGAAAAGGCGGCCCGAGCCCCCGCACAGTGGGCTCGGACCGCCTGGTCTCGTAGGACGTACGCCTTAGAGCGCGAGGCCCGTCAGGACGAGGACGCGCTCGTAGGTGTAGTCGTCCATGGCGAACTTGACGCCCTCGCGGCCGACGCCGGAGCGCTTGGCGCCGCCGTACGGCATCTGGTCGGCGCGGTACGACGGGACGTCGCCGACGACCACGCCGCCGACCTCCAGGGTGCGGTGGGCGCGGAAGGCGGCCTGGAGGTCGTGGGTGAAGACACCGGCCTGGAGGCCGTAGTCGGAGTCGTTGACCGCGGCGAAGGCCTCGGCCTCGCCGTCGACCTTGGCGACCGTCAGGACCGGGCCGAAGACCTCGGCGCGGGCCAGGGTGACGCCGGCCGGGAGCTCGGTGAGGACGGTCGGGGCGTACGAGGCGCCGTCCCGCTTGCCGCCGGCGAGCAGCTTCGCGCCGGCCGCGACGGCCTCGTCGACCCAGGACTCGATGCGCTGGGCGGCGTTCTCGTCGACCTGCGGGCCGACGTCGGTGGCGTCGTCCGCCGGGTCGCCGGTGACCTGGGCCTCGACGGCCGCGACGATCTTCGGCAGCAGACGGTCGTAGACGGAGGCGTCCACGATCACGCGCTGCACGGAGATGCAGGACTGGCCGCCCTGGTAGTTGGAGAAGGTGGCGATACGGGTCGCGGCCCAGTCCAGGTCGGCCTCGGAGGACCAGTCGGGCAGGACAACGGCGGCGGCGTTGCCGCCGAGCTCCAGGGTGCAGTGCTTGTGCGGCACGGACTCCTGGATGGCGTAGCCGACCTTGTCGGAGCCGGTGAAGGAGATGACCGGGAGGCGCTCGTCCTGGACGAGGGCGGGCATGCGGTCGTTCGGCACGGGCAGGACGGACCAGGAGCCGGCCGGCAGGTCGGTCTCGGCCAGGATCTCGCCCAGGATCAGGGAGGAGATCGGGGTGGCCGGGGCCGGCTTGAGGATGACCGGGGCGCCGACGGCGAGGGCCGGGGCGACCTTGTGGGCGCCGAGGTTCAGCGGGAAGTTGAACGGCGCGATGCCGAGCACGACGCCCTTGGGGATACGGCGGGTCAGCGCGAGCCGGCCCACGCCGCCGGCCTCGGTGTCGAGGCGCTGCGCCTCGCCGGCGTTCCAGCGGCGCGTCTCCTCGGCGGCGAAGCGGAACACGGACACGGCACGGCCGACCTCGCCGCGGGCCCACTTGATCGGCTTGCCGTTCTCGGCGGAGATCAGCTGGGCGATCTCCTCGGTGCGCTCGGCGAGCCGCTTCGACACGTGGTCGAGGGCGGCGGCCCGGACGTGCGCCGGGGTCGCGGCGAACTCGTCGACGACGGCGTGCGCGGCGGCGACGGCCTCCTCGACCTGGGCCTCGGTGGGCACGCTGACCTTGCCGACCAGACGTCCGTCGTACGAGTTCGTGACGTCGAAGGTGGCCTCGCCGGTGGCCTTGCGGCCGGCGAGCCAGAAGGCGTGGGTGGTCGTCATTGCGTCCCGGCCCTTTCCGTATGGGGTGGTGCGAGGGGTCGCCCTCGCGCTCTCGTGACACGTTAGGGCGAAGCGGGCGGAGAGGCGCTTGTCCGTGGTGGAGTGGTGTGGCGGATACTCCTGTCCGCTTTGGCCCAAGCGGGCCCGAGCGGGACGGGGGCGGCCGCCGTCGCCGGGTCCCGTCACCAGGTCCGGTACGCCGAGAAGGGCCGGCGGTTCCAGTCGTTGCCCCAGCGGGCGGCGATGTACAGGTCCTTGTACCGGTACAGGCCGGTGATCTTGTCGTTGCCGTCGTCCGTGTCGCGGTCGAAGGTGCGCTCGTCCACCGTCTCGCCGGTGGCGGAGTCGTAGACGTGCAGCCCGTCGAGGCCCCTACGCTCGCGGGTGAAGATCGTCACGCGTCCGCCGCCCACGTGCAGTGCCGTGACGCTCTGATTGGCATAGAGGCGGTCCGAGCTCCAGACTTCGTTCCCGCTCGCCAGGTCGTAGGCGACGACGCCGCCGGAAGCGGTGAAGAGCTTTCCGTCGGCGACGGCCGCCTCGACGCTCCTGACGTCGATCTGCCCCTGACGGCGGCCGTCCGGCCCGAAGGCGAACCAGGCGTGCACGCCGTGGTCCCCCGGCTCCTGGACCGTCAGCACCGTCGGTTCGGCGGACAGGAAGGACAGGAAGGAGTCCGGGGCGACGGGGCGCCGGGCGCCCAGCGGAACGGTCCATCGCACCCTGCCGTCGGCCGGGTCGAAGGCGGCCAGCTTCGCCTCGGTCGCGCAGCTCAGGGCGGCGAGCACCTGCCGGGACGCGACGGCCACCTCGCGCGGGAGGCAGCCCTTCGGCACGGCGGCCTTCCAGCGCGGGGCGCCGGTCCGCAGGTCGAAGGCGCGCAGCGCCTGGTCGCCGGGGAGCACGGGCCGCGTGCGCCGCTCCGGTTCGGTGTTCCACTCCTCGTCCTCGTCACGGAGCACGGCGAGACCGGCCCCGGTGGCGAGGACGTCGTCGGCGTACTTCGGGTCGGCGTTGCCCGGCCTGCGGCCGGTGCGCCACAGCTCGCGGCCGTCCTTCAGGTCGATCGCGACGACCGTGGCGCAGCCCTTGCCGCCCTCCATGAGGCCGATCAGCGCGACGGAGTCGGCGGCAGCGGTGCTGGTGGCGCAGATCTCGGCCCGGCCGGGCACGGCGTACTCCCAGCGCCGCTTCCCCGTCCCGGCGTCGAAGCCGGTGACGGCGTCGAAGCGGCTGCGGACGACGGTGCCGTCGACGAGCCAGGCGCGATTGCCGTACTCGGCGGCGGTCCGGTCGTACGGGGCGTCCCAGACGCGCTCCATCGAGTCGCCGGGCATACGGCCCAGCTCGGAGGCGACACAGGAGGAGAGCCCTCCGACGAGGGCGAGCCCGACGAGGATGACGACCAGGCAGCCGAGCACCCCCTGCCACTTGGCCGGCGGCGCCCCGCCGTCGCCCCCGTCGCCGTTCGTACGCCCCGCCATACCGATCCCCACCCCTGACTCCCCGGCCGCTCCCCTGCGGCCGCCGACGGCCCACAGCGTAGGCGTAGTTGATCAGCGGCGCCGCTCCGTCGAGACGATCAGACAGACGCCCGCCACGACGATCACCCCGCCGAGCACGATCGGCCAGGTCAGCGCCTCGTCCAGGATGAGCGCGCCGAGGGCGACGGCGACGACCGGGTTGACGTACGCGTACGTGGCGACGAGCGAGATCGGCGCGGTCTGGATGAGCCAGGCGTACGCGGTGAAGGCGACGAGCGAGCCGAAGACGACGAGGTAGGCCAGCGCGGCCCAGGAACGTCCGGACACCGCAGACGGGTCGAAGCCGTGCTGTTCGCCGCGCAGCAGACCGACGCCCAGGCACGCCAGGCCGCCGGCGATCATCTCGTACGCGCTGGCGGTGAAGGGGCTCGCCGGCATCGGGATCCGCCCCGCGGAGAACGAGCCGACCGCCCACGACAGCGCCCCGACGACCACGAGGGCGACCCCGCCGATCGCGACCTCGCCGCTGAGGCCGGGAAGGGTGAGCACCCCGAGCCCGGTGAGACCGAGCAGCACACCGGTGGTGCCGCCGAGGCTCGGCCGGTCGCCGGTGGCGGCCTTGAGCACCACCACCCAGGCGGGGACGACGGCGACGAGCAGCGCGGCGAGGCCGGACGGGATCGACGTCTCGGCGAGGACGACCAGGCCGTTGCCGCCGAGCAGCAGCAACAGGCCGACGACCGCCGCCGACGCGAGCTGCCGCCCGCTCACCCTCAGGGCCGCGGGCCCCTGCCGCCAGGCCACGACGCCCATGAGGATCACCCCGGCCGCCACGAACCGCATGCCCGCCGACAGGAACGGCGGCAGGGTCTCCACCACGACCCGGATCCCGAGGTACGTCGACCCCCACACCACGTACACGATCCCGAGGGCCATCCACACGGCGGCGGGGATGCGCCGGGCGGGGCCGGTGGTCCCGGTCGCGGGCTTTCGGGTGGGCGACTGGACGTCGGAGGCGGCCGGATCGGCGGCAGGGCTTGTCATGCGCAGGAGATTACGGAGCAAGGGCCTCCACGGCCAGGAATTCTGCCCGGCATCGGGCAGGATGGGTGGGATCCGGGGCCACAGCCCCGTCCTCCCCGTCCGCCCCGTCCTCCCCGTCCTCCCCGTCCTCAGCCCTTCGAGCGGGCCGCCCCCGTCGCCGGCGGCGGCGTGTCCCCCGTCGCCTTCAGCGCCAGCCACAGCTCCATGCGCACGTCCGGGTCGTCCAGCGACCGGCCCAGGATCTCCTCCACCCGGCGCATCCGGTAGCGCAGCGTGTGCCGGTGCACGCCCAGGTCCGCCGCGGCCGCGTCCCACTGGCCGTGGCGGGACAGCCAGGCGCGCAGCGAGGCGACGAGGTCGCCGCGGCCGGTGGCGTCGTGTTCGTACAGGGCGCGCAGGAGGCCGTCGGCGAAGGCGCGGACGGCGTCGTCGGCGAGCAGCGGGAGCACGGACCCGGACGCGAGTTCCTCGTGCTCGACCAGGGCCCGGCCGCGCCGCCGGGCCACCGACAGGGCCTGTTCGGCCTGCTTGTACGCGGCGGCCGCGGCGATCGGTCCGGTCGGCGCGGACAGGCCGACGACCAGGCCGGCCTCCTCGGCCTCCCGGCTCGCGTAGCCCTCGCACGCGGTGACCACCGCTCCCCCGTCCCCGGCGAGGACGACGAGCCGTTCCCCGCCCTCCGGCCCCTCGGGCACGGTCAGGACGGACTCGCCCGCGCGGGCGGCCGCGGTCTCCAGGGCCTCGGCGAACACCGCGAGCGGCGACTCGCCCTCCTTCGGCTCGCCGCCCGACGCCACCGCCGGTACGGGCTCGGCGATGAGCAGCCGGAAGGGGGCGTCGAGGAGCCCGCCGTACAGGTCGCCGGCGACACCGCGGGCGTGGTCCGGCTGCCCGGCGAGCAGCATCCGGAGCACCGCCGCGCCGAGCCGCTGCTCGGCGGCCTGGAGCGAGCGGGACCGCTCCGTCGTCAGGGTGAGCAGGGCGATCGCGGAGTGCACGGCATAGCGTTCGGCGGTGCCGAGCGGCGCTCCCGTGCCGACGGCGAGCGCTCCGCGCACCCGACGCCCGGTGCCGAGGGACTGCAGCTCGACCCGGTCGTCCGTGCCGCCGACGACGGCGCTGGCGGGCGCGGGCCGCTCCCGGAGGCGTTCCACGTCGGGGGTGAGCCGGGCGGCCCGGCGCGCCGCCCACTCGGGCGACACGGCGATCACGGTGCCTGAGGTGTCGTACAGCGCGGCCCAGCCGTCGACGTGCGCCGCGAGCCGGGCGACGACCGCGTCCGGGCCCTCGGCGAGCGCCGCCCGGGTCAGCTCGCGCTGCGCCTCGAAGCCGGCGGTCACGGCCCGGTACTGGTCGGCGGCGATGGCCGCGGACACGGCCTTGCTGATGGCCAGGAACGGGGTGCGGCGCGGCACTTCGAGCAGCGGCAGATGCTCCTCGCGGGCCGCGTCGAGCAGCGCGGAGGGGATGTCCTCGTAGTTGACGCCGACGGCGAAGCCGAGGCCGACGACCCCGGCGCCGAGCAGCCGCCGTACGTAGCGCCGCATCGCCTCGGGGTCCTCGGCGTCGAGCGTGAGCGCGGTGGTGAGCAGCAGCTCGCCGCCCTCCATGTACGGGACGGGGTCGGCGAGCTCGCTGACGTGCGCCCAGCGCACGGGGGTGTCGAGGCGGTCCTCACCGGCGCGGACGGTGAGTTTGAGCGCCGAGTGCTGGACGAGCGAGGCGAGGGTGGGCGGCATTGGGGACCGTCGGACCTTTGAGGTTCTGGGGAGGAAGCGCAGGCGGGGTGGGGAGGGCGCGCGCCGCCGGTGGGGGCGGCGTGCCCCCGATTCTGCCAGTACGCCCGGCCCCCTGCCGTCAGCTCCGCAGGTCCACGAGCAGCGGCGGGGTGTGCTCGCCGCGCACATGGGTGAGGGAGAGGACGGCGTGGCCGGGCGGCACCTCGTGCGCGAGCTCGGAGGCGGACCAGCGCTCGCGCTCCACCTCCCGTACCGTCACCGCCTCCGTGGTGACCGCCTTGCCCGTCATCAGCTTGCGCAGGGCGTGCAGGGCGCGGGTCATCGGCTGGTCGGCGAAGACGGTGTGGTGGGCGACCTCGGTGGTCTCGACCCGCTCGGTGCCCCAGGCCTCGGCGAAGGCCCGTCCGTCCCAGTTGGGGATGCCCGCGAGGGCCATCCGGCAGCCGACCGCGGCGAGCAGCGGCCCGTGCAGTTCGGCGGGGACCTCGGCGAGGGTACGGAGGGCGAGCACGACCCCGGCGTTCGCCGGGCGCAGCCGCTGGAGGCCCCGTACGGTCCCGGGGGTGAGCGCGCCGGCGGCGTCGTCGAGCACCAGGCAGGCGAAGTGGCCGCGGGGCGCCCGGTCCCGTACGACGGTCTGGAACTGGGCGAGCAGCAGCCGGTTGAGCAGCCGGGCGGCCTCCTCGTGGGCGCCGTCGGGCAGGCAGATCCGGACCCGTACGGGGTGCTGGGCGACGGCCCGGAGCGAGAACGGCCGGGGGGCACCGGCGCCGGAACCCTCACCCGTACCGCCGCCCGGGCCCTCTCCCGTACCGAAGAACTCGGCGAAGACGGGGCGGTCGAGCGCGGCGAGCCGGTCGGCGAGCACCGGGCCGAGGTCGGTGGCGGTGCCGACCTGCCGGATGCGCGAGTCGAGTTCGCGGCGCATGGCCTGGGCGCCGGACTCGGGCAGCAGGTCGTGGAGGGTGCGCAGGGTCTCCGGGCGGGCCTCCAGGAGTTCGCGCAGGACGGGGACGGTGGGGAAGCGGCCGTACGCGGCGCGGTAGGGGCCGACGAGCTGGGCGAGCACGGTGGCGGCGCGGCGGGTCTCCACGCCCGGCATGTCGCCGACGAGCCCCTCGGCGAGGAAGGCGGCGGCCTCGTCGGGGTCGGTGGATCCGGCGTACAGGTCGAGGTCGTGGGGCGAGGCGGGGTCGCCGAGCCGGATGACCACGTCGTAGGCCGCGTCGGGGCCGAGCGGGGTCCCGGCCGGGGCGACGGCGACGACGGAGGCGGCGCCGGCCAGGGCGTGGAGGGTGAGCGACTCGGTGACGGGAGCGACGAGGGCCCGGGTCTTGCCGGAGCCGGAGGGACCGACGGCGAGGAGCGAGGTGCCGAGCAGGCCGGGGTCGAGGGCGAGTCCGGCGCGGCGGTACGCGGCGGGTGTGCGCTCGGCGTCCGCGTACCGTCCGACCCGGACCTGGCCGAGGAACAGGTCGTGGTCGGCGGTGCGCCCGGGCAGGTCGCGCTCGCCGGAGGGGTGGGCGGCGGTGGCGGCCCCGTCGCGCAGCAGCTTCCCGACGAGCGCGGCGCGGCGCACCCGGTCCTGCTCGGTCTCCCGCCAGGCCCGGCGCACCCGGGCGACGTCGACGTCGTTCATGCGTCCCTCGGCGACCTCGGCGGCGAGCACGTCGGCGGCCCGCTCCTCCCCGGCCGCGCGCAGGGCGGGCCACCGCGAGGGCGGGGCGGCGGGGCCGGTGGGTGCGGTGGCCGGGGCCGCCGGGGCCTTGCGGGCACGCCGGGCGCGGAGGAAGCCGGTCCAGTCGCCGAGGCGGGCGAAGGGCCAGAGGACGAGGAGGGTGATGAGCGTGTAGAGGGTGTAGACGACGAAGGGGGAGGTGAAGACCTCGAAGCCGCCGGTGAGCAGGGCGATGAGCGCGAGCAGGGAACCCGCGACGGGCAGCGGTTCCCAGCCGAGTCCGAAGGCCTCGGGCCAGACCAGCGAGAGGGCGGCCAGGGCCGCCACGGCGGCGAGCAGGGCGCGCGGGGCGGGGCGGAGCCGGCGGAAGTAGTGCGCGGCGATCTTCCGCCAGGAACCGAGGAAGCCGAGGGCGACGACGAGGACACCGAGGAACACGCCGTCGACGACCACGAGCGCGGCCTGGCCGTGCCAGTCGACCCAGACGAGGCTGCCGGGCCAGTACCAGTCCGTGGGCGTCACGGCCCACACGAGCTGGGACTTGTACGGGAAGAGGCCCGAGCGCCAGGCGGACCAGACGAGCAGTCCGATGAGCACCGGGAGCAGCATGCCGAGGATGGTGACGGGCGCCAGCTTCTCGGGCGCCTCCGTGGGCGGCACGTGCCGGTACCGCCAGATCCCGAGCCCGGCCTGCGGCCGGGGCGCGTCCAGCCACGCGGCGACCCGGCTCACGGGCACGCCGGGTGCGGCGGACACGGGGGACGCGCCGGGCGCGCCGGGCGCGCGGGCGGGGCGCGGCGGTACGGCGGGCGGTCCGGCGGGCGGCGCGGGCGGTACGACGGGCGGGGGCCCCACCGGCGGCGGCGGGGTGCCCGGCCCGGCGGATACGCCGGACGGCTCAGGCGCCCGCTCCGGGGACGACCCGGCCCCGGACGGTCGCGGCGCCTGCGAAGGGCGCGGCGGCACTCCCGCCTCCGGCGGCGTCGACGGGCGGGGTACGCCGGCCCCCCGCGTGTCGCTCGGGTCGTACGTGCCGTCGGTCTCCATGAACCCCTGCCCCCTGACCAGCCAGGTCGCCGCAACTGTGCCACCGTCAATCTAGTGGGCCGGGGCCCGCCCGGAGGGGTTTCGACCGGCCGGGCGCCACGCATCGCCAGGGAGTACAAGAGGCGGCGGGGAAGGAGCCGTTCTGTCCATCACGGACAACGACACACCCCCCAACACTCCCGATCGGCGCATGCCTCCGCCCCTCCGCCGCGCCTAGCCTGCGGAGGAAACCCGCAAGTGCGTCCAGAACACCCCCCGGAACACCCCGGGAACACCCCCAGGAGCCCCGCATGAACGCTGTCCCGCAGGAGCGGCGCGTCGTCACCGCCATCCCCGGCCCGAAGTCGCAGGAGCTGCAGGCCCGCCGTCTCGGCGCGGTCGCCGCCGGTGTGGGCTCCACGCTGCCGGTGTTCACCAAGCGGGCCGGCGGCGGCATCATCGAGGACGTCGACGGCAACCTGCTGATCGACCTCGGTTCCGGCATCGCCGTGACCTCCGTCGGCGCCTCCGCCGAGGCCGTCGTGCGCCGCGCCTCCGCGCAGCTGCAGGACTTCACCCACACCTGTTTCATGGTGACGCCGTACGAGGGTTACGTGGAGGTCTGCGAGGCGCTGGCCGAGCTGACCCCGGGCGACCACGCCAAGAAGTCCGCGCTCTTCAACTCGGGCGCCGAGGCGGTCGAGAACGCGGTGAAGATCGCCCGTTCGTACACCAAGCGCCAGGCCGTCGTCGTCTTCGACCACGGCTACCACGGGCGTACGAACCTGACGATGGCGCTCACCGCCAAGAACATGCCGTACAAGCAGGGCTTCGGTCCGTTCGCGCCCGAGGTCTACCGCGTGCCGGTCGCCTACGGCTACCGCTGGCCCACCGGTGCCGAGAACTGCGGCCCCGAGGCCGCCGCCCAGGCGATCGACCAGATCACCAAGCAGATCGGCGCCGACAACGTCGCCGCGATCATCATCGAGCCGGTGCTCGGCGAGGGCGGCTTCATCGAGCCGGCCAAGGGCTTCCTGCCGGCGATCGTGAAGTTCGCCAACGACAACGGCATCGTCTTCGTCGCGGACGAGATCCAGGCGGGCTTCTGCCGCACCGGCCAGTGGTTCGCGTGCGAGGACGAGGGCATCGTCCCGGACCTCATCACCACCGCCAAGGGCATCGCGGGCGGTCTGCCGCTCGCCGCCGTGACGGGCCGTGCCGAGATCATGGACGCCGTGCACGGTGGCGGCCTCGGCGGCACCTACGGCGGCAACCCGGTCGCGTGCGCCGGTGCGCTCGGCGCCATCGAGACCATGAAGGAGCTCGACCTCAACGGCAAGGCCAAGCGCATCGAGGAGGTCATGAAGGGCCGCCTCACCACGATGCAGGAGAAGTTCCCGGTCATCGGTGACATCCGCGGCCGCGGCGCCATGATCGCGATCGAGCTGGTGAAGGACCCGGCGACGAAGGAGCCGCACGCCGAGGCCGCCGCCGCGCTCGCCAAGTACTGCCACAACGAGGGCGTCCTGGTCCTCACCTGCGGCACCTACGGCAACGTGCTGCGCTTCCTGCCGCCGCTGGTCATCGGCGAGGACCTGCTGAACGAGGGCCTGGACGTCATCGAGGCCGGGCTCGCCCAGATCTGAGGATCCGACGACCGGATCCGGTGACCGGGTCCGACGACCGGGTCCGACGACCGGATCTGACGTCCGAACAGCACCTTCTGACACCCTGTGTGAAGAAGCTGTGGGGGGCCGATGGCGGGATGGAGTTCCGGCTGTCGGTCCCCCAATTCGTGCCGTACGGTTTCTGCAGATGAGAGAAACACCCCGGGCGGAGCCTCCCCAGCCCCGCCCACACCGTGCCTTCGCGCACACCACTGGAGCCCTGGGCTCCGGAACTCCTCACGGATCGGATGGCCGCCCGCCCCACACCCCCCGGGGCGCGCGGCAGCCCGTCCCTGGCGACCGCCCCGGAACCACCCCCCCTGTTCCGGGGCTGTCGGCCGTCTTCTGGGCCCTTGTCACCCTCGCCGTCGTCACCTGGCAGGTCCTGGTCCACGGCCCCCTCGCCCGGCTCGACGAACGTCTCTCCCGCTCCCTCGTGGACTCCGTCCCGCGCGGCCTGAGCGAAGCCGCCTCCGACCTCGGCAGCATGCCGGTCGCCCTCCCGGTCCTCGCCGCCGCCCTGGCGTACGCCGCCTGGCGCGGCCGCCGCCTCGCGGCCCTGTACGCGGGCCTCGCGATGGCCGCCGTCCCCCTCCTGGTGGTCCCCCTGAAGGAGTGGACGGCCCGCCCCGGCCCTCTGGAACCCTGGGCCCACGGCTACTACCCCTCGGGCCACACGGCGACCGCGATGGTGGCGTACTTCGGCGCGGCCTTCCTGCTGTCCAGACGCCTGGTGCCCGTCGCCGCCGTGCTCACGGCGGTGACGGGCACCGGGCTGATCCTGCGGGGCTACCACTGGCCGCTGGACGTGCTGGCCAGTCTCTGCCTCGGGCTGCTGATCCTGCGGGTCAGCTCCAGTTGTACGCGTCGAAGTTGCGGCTGAACTCCCAGGTGTTGTAGCGGTCCCAGTTGATCGACCAGGTCATCAGGCCGCGCAGGGCGGGCCAGGTGCCGTGGGTCTGGTAGGTGCCGCAGTTGGTCTTCTTCGTGAGGCAGTCGAGGGCCTTGGTCACCTCGGACGGGGTGGTGTGGCCGTTGCCGGCCTGGGTGGAGGCGGGGAGGCCGATGGCGACCTGGTCGGGGCGGAGGGCCGGGAAGACGCGGTCCGTGTTGCCGGCCACCGGGAAGCCGGTGAGCAGCATGTCGGTCATGGCGATGTGGAAGTCGGCGCCGCCCATGGAGTGGTACTGGTTGTCGAGGCCCATGATGGAGCCCGAGTTGTAGTCCTGGACGTGCAGCAGGGTGAGGTCGTCGCGCAGGGCGTGGATGACCGGGAGGTAGGCGCCGGCGCGCGGGTCCTGGCCGCCCCAGGGGCCGGAGCCGTAGTACTGGTAGCCGAGCTGCACGAAGAAGGTCTCCGGGGCCATGGTGAGGACGAACGTCGAGCCGTACCTGGCCTTGAGGGTCTTGACCGCCGAGATCAGGTTGACGATGACCGGGCTGGTCGGGCTGCGGAAGTCGGTGTCGCCGGTCTGCAGCGAGAGCGAGTGGCCCTCGAAGTCGATGTCGAGGCCGTCGAGGCCGTACTCGTCGATGATCTTCGAGACGGAGGAGACGAAGGTGTCGCGGGCGGCGGTGGTGGAGAGCTGGACCTGGCCGTTCTGGCCGCCGATGGAGATGAGGACCTTCTTGCCGGCGGCCTGCTTGGCCTTGATGGCCGCCTTGAAGTCCGCGAGGGACTCCACGTTCGGGCACTCGGTCTGCGGGCAGAGGCTGAAGCGGATGTCGCCCGAGGTCACCGAGGTCGGCTCACCGAAGGCGAGGTTGATGACGTCCCAGGAGTCGGGGACGTCGGCCATCCGGGTGTAGCCGGAGCCGTTGGCGAAGCCGGCGTGGAGATAGCCGACGAGGGCGTGCGCCGGCAGCTGGCCGCCGCCGCCCCCTCCCCCTCCCCCGCCGCCGGAGGTCGTGGTCGCGGTCACGGCGGCGGACTTCGCCGACTCGCCGGCGCTGTTGGCGGCGGAGACCTGGAAGCTGTACGAGGTGCTCGGCGTGAGTCCGGTGACGGTGTACGAGGTGCCGGTCACGGTCGCGACGAGGGCGCCCCCTTGGTAGACCCTGTACGAGGTGGCGTTGGCGACGGCCGGCCAGCTCAGCGGTACCGAGGTGGAGGTGGGCGCGCCGGCCGTGAGGCCGGTGGGTGCGGCCGGTATCTGCACGGGGTCGCCGCCGGGGCCGAGCAGCGACAGGTCGTCGGCGCCGTACGCCCCGGTGCCGTACCAGCCGTGGGTGTAGATCGTGACCGAGGTCGTCGAGGCGCCGGTGGTGAAGGCGGTGGAGAGCTTCTGCCAGTCGGGGGCGGACTGGGTCCAGGTGGAGACGTCCGTGGTGCCGGTGCCGGAGGCGCCGAGGTAGACGTACGAGCCGCGCACCCAACCGCTCAGGGTGTACGTGGAGTTCGGTTTCACGGTGACGGTCTGGGAGCACTTGGCGTTGTCACTGCCGGCCGGGGTGGCCTGGAGGGCCTTCGTCCCGCTGTGCACGGGTGACGGGACGACGGCCCCGCTGCCGGCCGTACAGCTCCAGCCGTCCAGGCCGGATTCGAAGCCTCCGTTGCGGGCGAGTTCGGAGTCGGCGGCGTGGGCCAGGGGGGTCAGGGCCACGAGGCCGCCGGCGGCGAGGACGCCCGCCACGGCGAGGGAGAGAGGTCTGGTGCGGGCCACAACTGCCTCCGGGGGTGGGGGAATCGGGGAGAGCGCGCCACAGCATGGTCCAGACCAATCAAGTGGTCAAGACCTCTGACCGCGAGCACCTCCCCCGAGCACCCCCTCCCCCTCCTCGCCCTTCACCCCTCTCCCCGCGCCAGCTGGCCCGCGGCCTCGTGCATCGCCAGTTCGAGCAGGGTGGCGTCGGTGAGGGTGCCCGCCGCGTCCGGTGCCACCAGCCAGCGCACCCTGCCCGCCGTACGGCCCGGGTACGGGACGACGACCCAGGCGCCGTCACCGGCGCTGCGCACCCCGGTGCCCAGCCAGCGGGCGGCGGTGCCCGGCGGCACGAAGAAGCCCATCCGGGCGTCACCGAAGTCGGCCAGGACCGGGCCCGGCCGGTCCACGAGCCGGGTGAGCACGTCGAGCGTGGGGTAGCCGAGCTCGGACGGCAGGATGAGCACGTCCCAGCGGCGGCCGGCGGGCAGCAGCGCGACGCCGTGCGGGTTGCGCTCCCATTCGAAACGGCAGGCCTCGGGGTCCGGCGCCACCGAGGCCAGCCACTCCACGGCGGCCCTCGCCGCCGGCGCGGCCCCCGCGCCCGAACCGGCTCCCGTGCCCGAGCCCGTCCCCGTACCCGACCCCGAGCCCGACCCCGTACCCGACCCCGAGCCCGTCCCCCTACCCGTACCAGTCATCGCGAAAAGCCCTCTCCTCGTACGGACCCGCCGACTGCGGTGTCCACACGGAGAGAGGGCCCTCCCCCGCGCCTATGACGCGACTTCACCACCTACCGGATGTGACCTGCGTCACACACCTCGACACTCTGTCAGCTGTCGAAGCCCAGCCCCAGCCTGTCCATCGTCTTCAGCCACAGATTCCGCCGGCCCCCGTTCTCGTCCGCCCGCGCGAGCGACCACTTCGTGAGCCCGATGCCCGCCCACGCGATCGGCTCCGGCGGGAACGGCAGCGGCTTCGAGCGCACCATCGCCAGCTCGGTCCGCTCGGTCCGCTCCCCCGCGAGCAGGTCCAGCATCACGTCGGCGCCGAACCGGGTCGCGCCCACCCCGAGGCCCGTGTACCCGGCCGCGTACGCCACCTTGCCGTGGTGGGTGGTGCCGAAGAAGGCCGAGAAGCGCGAGCAGGTGTCGATCGCGCCGCCCCAGGCGTGGCTGAAGCGGAGGCCCTCCAGCTGCGGGAAGCAGGTGAAGAAGTGCTGGGCCAGCTTGAGATAGGTCTCCGGGCGGTTGTCCATCTCCGCCGCCACCCTCTTGCCGAAGCGGTAGACCGCGTCGTAACCGCCCCACAGGATCCGGTTGTCGGCCGTGATCCGGAAGTAGTGGAACTGGTTGGCGGAGTCGCCGAGGCCCTGCCGGTTCTTCCAGCCGACCGCCGCCAGCTGCTCGGCGCTCAGCGGCTCGGTCATCAGCGCGTAGTCGTACACCGGGACCGTGTAGTGCCGCAGCCGCTTGACCAGTGACGGGAAGACATTGGTGCCGAGGGCGACCCGGCGGGCCGCGACCCGCCCGTACGGGGTGCGTACGGCCATGCCGCCGCCGGCCGGCACGAGGTCGAGCCCCGGGGTGTTCTCGAAGATCCGCACCCCGAGGCCCAGACAGGCCTGCTTGAGGCCCCAGGCCAGCTTCGCGGGGTGCAGCATGGCGACCCCGCGCCGGTCCCACAGGCCGCCCTGGAAGGTCGGCGAGTCGACCTGGGCCCGCACCGCGTCGCGGTCCAGGAGCTCCATGCCGTCGGCGAGACCGAGCCGGTCGGCCTCCTCGTACCACGCGTGGAGCTCGTCCACCTGGTAGGCCTCGGTGGCGACGTCGATCTCGCCGCTGCGCTCGAAGTCGCAGTCCAGGGCGTAGCGGGCGACGGTCTCCTCAATGGCGTCGAGGTTCCGCTCGCCCATCCGCTCCAGCTTCGTGAACTCCTGCGGCCAGCGGGCGAGGCCGTTGCCGAAGCCGTGGGTGAGGGAGGCGGCGCAGAAGCCGCCGTTGCGGCCCGAGGCGGCCCAGCCCACCTCACGGCCTTCGATCAGCACCACGTCGCGGGAGGGATCGCGCTCCTTGGCGAGGAGCGCGGTCCACAGTCCGCTGTAGCCGCCGCCCACCACGAGCAGGTCGCACCGCTCGGAGCCGGTGAGGGCGGGCAGGGTTCCCGGCTTGCCGGGGTCTTCCAGCCAGAACGGGACGGGCTGGGCGTCGGAGAGAGATTGTGCAGCGAGACGCATGGCGACTGGGGCCATGGTTTCCAACTCCTTCGGTGCCTGACCGGCGTCCCGGCGGTCGGCCGCAGCGGGCCGCGGCGGGCCGCCGGTCAGGCGCTGATGTCAGGCTGTTGCGGTTTTCCTGCGCCGGTTCGCGACGAGCTGGCCGGCCACGACCACCAGTACCGCGATGACGAACATCGCCGTGCCGATGACGTTGATCTGAACGGGGGTTCCGCGCTGCGCCGAGCCCCACACGAACATGGGGAAGGTCACGGTGGAGCCCGCGTTGAAGTTGGTGATGATGAAGTCGTCGAACGACAGCGCGAAGGCGAGCAGCGCGCCGGCCGCGATGCCGGGCGCCGCGATCGGCAGCGTGACCCGCAGGAAGGTCTGCGCCGGGCCCGCGTAGAGGTCGCGCGCGGCCTCCTCCAGACGTGGGTCCATGGACATCACCCGCGCCTTGACGGCGGTCACGACGAACGACAGACAGAACATGATGTGGGCGATGAGGATGGTCCAGAAGCCCAGCTCCGCGCCCATGTTGAGGAACAGGGTGAGCAGCGAGGCGGCCATCACGACCTCGGGCATCGCCATCGGCAGGAAGATCAGCGAGTTGATCGCGCCGCGCGCCCGGAAGCGGTAGCGGACGAGCGCGAAGGCGATCATCGTGCCGAGGACGACCGCGCCGGCGGTGGCCCAGGCCGCGAGCTGCAGCGAGAGGGTCAGCGACTCGCACATGTCGGCGACCCCGCAGGGGTCCTTCCAGGCGTCGAGCGAGAACTGCTGCCACGCGTAGTTGAAGCGCCCGTTCGGCTTGTTGAACGAGAACACCATGACCACGACGTTGGGCAGGATCATGTACGCGAGCGTCAGCAGGCCCGCGATGACGACGAGGTTCTTACGCAGCCAGCGCATCAGACCAGGTCCTCCGTTCCCGCACGGCGGATGTAGACGGTGACCATGAGGAGCACGATCGCCATGAGAATGAAGGACAGGGCGGCGGCGGTCGGGTAGTCCAGGACGCGCAGGAACTGCGACTGGATGACGTTGCCGACCATCTTGGTGTCGGTGGAGCCGAGGAGTTCGGCGTTGACGTAGTCGCCGCTGGCCGGGATGAAGGTGAGCAGCGTGCCGGAGACGACGCCGGGCATCGACAGCGGGAAGGTCACCTTGCGGAAGGTGGTGGCCGGCGAGGCGTAGAGGTCCTGCGCGGCCTCGTGGAGGCGCCCGTCGATCCGCTCCAGGGAGGTGTAGAGCGGCAGGATCATGAAGGGCAGGAAGTTGTACGTGAGACCGCAGACCACGGCCATCGGGGTGGCGAGCACCCGGCTGCCCTCGGTCCAGCCGAGCCAGCCGGTCACGTCGAGGACGTGCAGCGTGTTGAGCAGGTCCACCACGACGCTGTCGTCCGCGAGGATCGTCTTCCAGGCCAGCGTGCGGATCAGGAAGCTGGTGAAGAACGGCGCGATGACGAGGACGAGCAGCAGGTTCCGCCACCGTCCGGCCTTGAAGGCGATGAGGTACGCGAGCGGGTAGCCGAGCAGCAGGCACAGCAGGGTCGCGGTGCCGGCGTACAGCAGCGAGCGCACGAACTGCGGCCAGTACTCCTGGAAGGCGTCCCAGTAGGTCTGGAAGTGCCAGGTGACCTCGAAGCCCTTCTCCAGGGAGCCGGTCTGCACCGAGGTGGAGGCCTGGTAGACCATCGGCAGCGCGAAGAAGACGAGCAGCCACACGATGCCGGGCAGCAGCAGCCAGTACGGCACGAGCCGCTTGCGGGTGGAGGGCTTGCGGACCACCGGCTCCTCGACCGGCGGCGCCCCCTCCTCCTTCGTCAGGGTGGTGGCGCTCATGCGGCGTCCTCCACCGTCTCCACGCCCGCGTCGATGTCCTGGGCCGCGTCGAGGCCGAAGGTGTGGGCCGGGTTCCAGTGCAGGACGACCTCGGCGCCGGGCACCAGGCGCGTGTCGCGCTCGATGTTCTGCTCGTACACCTGGAGCTCGGCGCCGGCCGGCGAGTTCACCACGTACTGGGTGGAGACACCGATGAACGAGGAGTCGGCGATCCGGCCGGTGACCCGGTTGCGCCCGTCCGCGATCTCGCCGGCGTCGTCGGCGTGGACGAGGGAGATCTTCTCGGGCCGTACGCCGACGAGCACCTTGCCGCCCACGCGCACGGCGGAGGTACAGCGCTCACCCGGCACCCGGAGCTTGCCGCCCCCCGCGGTGACCAGGACGTCGGAGCCGGTCTCGACGACCTCGGCCTCGATGAGGTTCGAGGTGCCGAGGAAGTTGGCGACGAAGGTGGTCTGCGGGTTCTCGTACAGGTCGGCGGGGGCGCCGAGCTGCTCGACCCGGCCCGCGTTCATCACCGCGACCTGGTCGGCCATCGTCATGGCCTCCTCCTGGTCGTGGGTGACGTGCACGAAGGTGATGCCGACCTCGGTCTGGATGCGCTTCAGCTCCAGCTGCATCTGGCGGCGCAGCTTGAGGTCGAGGGCGCCGAGCGGCTCGTCGAGGAGCAGCACCTGCGGGTGGTTGATCAGGGCGCGGGCGACGGCGACGCGCTGCTGCTGGCCGCCGGACAGCTGGTGCGGCTTGTGCTTGGCCTTGTCGCCGAGCTGGACGAGCTCCAGCATCTCGTCGACCTGCTTCCTGACCGACGTGATGCCGCGCCGGCGCAGGCCGAAGGCGATGTTCTCGAAGACGTCCATGTGCGGGAAGAGCGCGTAGGACTGGAAGACGGTGTTCACCGGGCGCTTGTACGGCGGGAGGTCGGTGACGTCCCGGTCGCCGAGGAAGACGGTGCCGGTGGTCGGGTCCTCCAGGCCGGCGATCATGCGCAGCGTGGTCGTCTTGCCGCAGCCGGACGCGCCGAGCAGGGCGAAGAAGGAGCCCTGCGGGATGGTCAGGTCGAGCGGGTGGACGGCGGTGAAGGAGCCGTACGACTTGCTGATGCCGGCCAGGCGGACGTCGCCGCCGCCGGTGTTCTTGCCAATCTGAGCAGTCTTGTCAGTCATGGATTGCGGTCCCGGGTTCGTGAAGGGGAGGGCGGACGGCCGGTCAGGCGCCGATGAGCTTGGCGAACTTCTCCTCGTACGCCGTCTCCTCGGCGCTGCTGAGCGAGCGGAAGGCGTGCGACTTCGCGGCCATCGCCTTGTCCGGGAGGATCAGGGTGTTGTTCGCCAGCTCCGGGTCGATCTTCGTGAGCTCGTCCTTCACACCGTCGACCGGGCACACGTAGTTGATGTACGCGGCGAGCTGGGCGGCCACCGGAAGCTCGTAGTAGTAGTCGATGAGCTTCTCGGCGTTGGTCTTGTGCCGGGCGTTCGCCGGGACCAGCAGGTTGTCGCTGGACGTGATGTAGCCGGCGGACGGGATCGCGTACTGGATGTCCGGGTTGTCGGCCTGGAGCTGGATGATGTCGCCGGCCCAGGCGAGACAGGCCGCCAGGTCGCCCTTGTCGAGGTCCGAGGTGTAGTCGTTGCCGGTGAAGCGGCGGATCTGCTTCTTGTCGACGCCCTTCTGGAGCCGCCCGATGGCCGCGTCGTAGTCGGCGTCCGTGAACGTCCCGGGGTCCTTGCCCATGTCGAGCAGGGTCATGCCCACCGAGTCGCGCATCTCCGTCAGGAAGCCGACCCGGCCCTTGAGCGCGGGGTCGTCGAGCAGCTGGGTGACCGAGTCGACCTTCTTGCCGCCGGTCGCCTTGGTGTTGTAGGCGATGACGGTGGAGATACCGGTCCACGGGTACGAGTGGGAGCGCCCCGGGTCCCAGTCGGGCCGGCGGAACTGCGACGACAGGTTGGCGTACGCGTTCGGCAGGTTGGTGGGGTCGAGCTTCTGCGCCCAGCCGAGCCGGATGATCCGCGCGGCCAGCCAGTCGGTCACGCAGATCAGGTCGCGGCCGGTGTCCTGGCCGGCCGCGAGCTGCGGCTTGATCTTGCCGAAGAACTCGACGTTGTCGTTGATGTCCTCGGTGTACTTGACCTTGATCCCGGTCCGTTTGGCGAACGCCTCCAGCGTGGGGCGGGACTTCTCGTCCTCGCTGACGTCCATGTACTCGGTCCAGTTGGAGAAGGCGACGGTCTTCTCCTTGGCCGAGACGTCGATGGAGGCGGGCCCCTGGCCCTCCCGCTTGGCCGGCGGGATGCCGCAGCCGCTGAGAGCCGCGAAACCGCCGACGGTGAGCGCGCCGACACCGCCGGCGCGCAGCATCGAGCGCCGGCTGAGTGCGCCCCGGCCGCTCGTCAGTGTGCGCCGTATGGCCGCCGTCTGCGCGGCCGACAGGCTGTCGGACTGGTACTGCTCCATGCGCTGTGCCCTTCCGGATGGGTGTGGGTGTGCCGCTGGTCGGACGGCGGGAGCCATGCGGCGGTAGCCGCAGGTCGTTACGGTCGGTCCCCGAAGATCGTGCGGTGCCAGTCCTTGGCCGCCACCGCCGTGTTGTCGTACATCACGTGCTTCACCTGCGTGTACTCCTCGAAGGAGTACGCCGACATGTCCTTTCCGAAGCCCGAGGCCTTGTAGCCGCCGTGGGGCATCTCGCTGATGATCGGGATGTGGTCGTTGACCCAGACGCAGCCTGCCTTGATCTCGCGGGTGGCCCGGTTCGCCCGGTAGACGTCGCGGCTCCAGGCGGAGGCGGCGAGGCCGTAGGGGGTGTCGTTGGCGAGCCGGATGCCCTCGTCGTCGCCGTCGAAGGGCAGGACCACCAGGACCGGCCCGAAGATCTCCGACTGCACGACCTCGCTGTCCTGCGGGGCGCCGGTGATCAGGGTGGGTCGGTAGTATGCGCCACTCTTCAGCTCGCCACCAGGGGCTTCGCCGCCGGTGACGACGGTCGCGTACGCGCGGGCGCGCTCCACGAAGCCGGCGACGCGGTCGCGCTGGGCGTGGCTGACGAGCGGCCCGAGGTCGGTGGCCGGGTCGAAGGGGTCGCCGAGGCGGACCGTCTCCATCAGCTCGGCGACCCGGGCGACGAAGGCGTCGAACAGCGGCCGCTGGACGTACGCGCGCGTGGCGGCTGTGCAGTCCTGCCCGCTGTTGATGAGGGAGGCGGCGACGGCGCCGTGCGCGGCGGCCTCCAGATCGGCGTCGTCGAAGACCACGAACGGGGCCTTGCCGCCCAGCTCCAGGTGGAGCCGCTTCACGGTGGCGGTGGCGATCTCCGCGACCCGCCTGCCGACGCCGGTGGAGCCGGTGAACGAGGTCATGGCCACGTCCGGGTGCCCGACCAGGTGCTCGCCGGCGACCCGTCCGGCGCCGTTGACGATGTTGATCACGCCGTCCGGGATGCCGGCCTCGGTCGCCGCCTGCGCGAACATCAGCGAGGTCAGCGGCGTCAGCTCGGCCGGCTTCAGGACGATCGTGTTGCCCGCGGCGACGGCCGGCAGGATCTTCCAGGCGGCCATCTGCAGCGGATAGTTCCACGGTGCGATGGACCCGACGACGCCGATCGCCTCGCGCCGTACGTACGAGGTGTGGTCGCCGGAGTACTCGCCCGCCGACTGCCCCTGGAGGTGCCGGGCGGCGCCCGCGAAGAAGGCGGTGTTGTCGACGGTGCCCGGCACGTCGAACTCGCGGGCCAGCTTGATCGGCTTGCCGCACTGGAGGGATTCGACCTGCGCGAACTCCTCGGCCCGCTCGGCGAGCACCCCGGCGAAGCGGTGCAGCGCGTCCGAGCGCTCGCCGGGCGTCGCGCCCGCCCAGCCCGGGAAGGCCTCCCGGGCGGCGGCGACGGCCGCGTCCACGTCCTCGGCCGAGGCGAGGGTGTACGTGTGGACGCGCTCGCCCGTCGCCGGATCGACGACGCTGTGGTCCCGCTCCGAGGTTCCGGGGCGCAGCCGCCCCGCGATGTACTGCGCGCCGTCCGCGAAGCGGTCCGACACCTGGAAGCGGTTGCCCATGACGCTCTCCGTTGTTCCAGCTCGAGTTGAGTGCCGATCCTGGCAGAGGGCACCCGGTCCAACAAGTGATTCCGTTGTTGCCTTTTGGTTACGCGACGGAATCGGCAGATCAGTGTGTCGAGGACAGCGGGAAATTGCCGTACGGAGTGTCAGTGGCGACTGAAACAGTGGCGTGCATGAGCGATGCGATGGATCTCGAACGCCTGAAAGAGCAGGTCAGAAGCGGCCACCGGATGAAGTGGCTGCACTTCTGGGGGCACCGCCCGCACCCGTCGGGGCGTCTGTCGGCGAGTTGTCTCAGCCAGTGGTGGCCGGCACCCTTCGTGGTGGACGGCGTGCGCTACGCGACCGCCGAGCACTGGATGATGGCCGGCAAGGCGCGGCTGTTCGAGGACCCCGAGGCGGAGCGGGCGGCCCTGACGGCGGCCTCGCCGGCCCAGGCGAAGAAGGCTGGCCGGCTGGTGCGCGGCTTCGACGAGGAGGTCTGGCGGCGTGAGCGCTTCGGTCTCGTGGTGGAGGGCAGCGTCCACAAGTTCGCCTCGTCGGAGCCCCTGCGGGCCTTCCTGCTCGGCACCGGCACCCGGGTCCTGGTCGAGGCCAGCCCGGTGGACCGGATCTGGGGCATCGGTCTGGCCGCGGACGACCCGCGCGCGATGGACCCGGAGCGGTGGCGCGGCGAGAACCTGCTGGGCTTCGCGCTGATGGCGGCGCGCGAGCGGCTGCGCGGATGACGTGAGCGGCTGCGCCGCGAAAGCCGAGAAGGGGGCCGCGCGAGCGGCCCCCTCCTCAGCGGCTGATACGTCCTAGCCGCGGACGTCGACGACCAGGCTCGTGTCCCACGGGTCCGTGGTGCTGTCGTAGGGGTCCTTCGCGTCCTGGGCGATGGCCCAGATGATGAAGCCGAGGAAGACGGCACTGATCACGGTGCCGATGGCGCCGAGCACGATGCCCGCGATCGCCATGCCCCGGTTGGTGGCCTCCCCCCGGTTGGCCTTCTTGAGGCCGATGACGCCGAAGATCAGCGCCAGGATGCCCAGGATCGAGCCGAGCCCGTAGGCGCAGAAGCCGGCGACGGCGATGATGCCGAGCACCATCGCGGCGGTGCCGAGCCCGTTGGACGGCTGCTGGCCCCAGCCCGGCTGCCCGCTGTAGCCGGCTCCGTAACCGGGGTACGGGGACGGGGCGGGCACGGGCGACGCGGGCGGGTAGCCGTACCCGGGCGTCCCGGCCGCGGGCGTGGGCATCGCGGACGGCACGGACGGCGTGGTCGGGTAACCGAAGCCGCCCCCGGGCGCGGCGGGCGGCGGCGGCAGCTCGGCACCCGGCATCGACATCATGGTGGGCTGGTCGTGCACGGTCGGCGGCGTGGGCTTGCTCAGTTCGACGCCGTCCTGGTTCGGCGGCGCCCACGGGTCCACCGGCTGGTCGTTGTTCTCGGACATGGGCCTCCCCCATCGTGGTCACGCCATGCTACGGCCTACGCCGAAAGGGGGACGGGTCAGCCTCCGGCCTACGATGACCGGATGACCGACCTTCACGCCTTCATCGCGGGGCTGCCCAAGGCCGAGCTGCATGTGCACCACGTCGGCTCCGCCTCGCCCCGCATCGTCGCCGAGCTGGCGGCCCGGCACCCGGACTCCAAGGTTCCGACGGACCCGGACGCGCTCGCCGACTACTTCACCTTCACCGACTTCGCGCACTTCATCGAGGTCTACCTCTCCGTCGTGGACCTGGTCCGCACCCCGGAGGACGTCCGGCTCCTGACGTACGAGGTGGCCCGGGACATGGCCCGGCAGAACATCCGCTACGCGGAGCTGACGGTCACCCCGTACAGCTCGACCCGCCGCGGCATCGAGGAGCACGCCTTCATGGCGGCGATCGAGGACGCGCGGCTCGCGGCCGAGAAGGAGCTCGGCGTGGTGCTGCGCTGGTGCTTCGACATCCCGGGCGAGGCGGGTCTGGAGGCGGCGGAGGAGACGGCACGGCTCGCCGTGGAGCTGCACCCGGCGGGCCTGGTGTCGTTCGGTCTGGGCGGCCCCGAGATCGGTGTGCCGCGGCCGCAGTTCAAGCCGTACTTCGACCGCGCGCGGGCGGCCGGTCTGCGGTCCGTGCCGCACGCGGGCGAGACCACCGGCCCGGAGACGGTCTGGGACGCGATCAACGAGCTGGGCGCCGAGCGCATCGGCCACGGCACCAGCTCCGTGCAGGACCCGGAGCTCCTCAAGTACCTGGCGGAGCACCGGATCGCCCTGGAGGTGTGCCCGACGTCGAACATCGCGACCCGCGCGGTGGAGCGCCTGGAGGACCACCCCGTCAAGCAGATGGTGGAGGCCGGCGCCCTCGTCACGATCAACAGCGACGACCCGCCGATGTTCGGCTCCGACCTCAACAACGAGTACGCGGTGGCGGCCCGGCTGCTCGGCCTGGACGAGCGCGGTCTCGCGGCGCTCGCGAAGAACGCGGTCGAGGCATCCTTCCTCGACGAGGCCGGCAAGGCGCGGCTGACGGAGGAGATCGACACGTACACGGAGCGCTGGCTGTCGGCCTGAGGCCCGGGAGAATGGGGCCATGAACCCCGTCACCCCCGTCACCCAGGACGCGGCCGCCGCACCGGACAACGCCGCTCCGGCCGCGCCCGTCACCGTCGTCGGTCACCGCGGCGACCCCTACCGCGTCCGCGAGAACACCGTCCCCTCGATCGTCTCGGCGTTCGAGCGGGGCGCGGACGTGGTGGAGGTCGATGTACGGCTCACCGGGGACGGCGTCCCGGTCCTGCTGCACGACGACACCCTGAAGCGCCTGTGGGGCATCGACCGGGCCCTTGACGCGCTGACCCTCGACGAGCTGCGGGAGGTCACCGGGGACGGGGTGCCGACGCTGCGCGAGGCGCTGCTCGCCGCGGGCGGGCACCGGCTGATGCTCGACCTGCCGGGCGGCGACGAGGACTCCGTACGGAAGATCGTCGGCGTGGTGCGCGAGTGCGGGGCGGGCGAGCGCGTCTACTACTGCGCGGGCGGCACGGCCATGCTGCGGGTGCGGGCCGCCGACCCGGCCGCCGAGATCGCCCTGACCTGGAACACGCTCGCCCCGCCGCGCCCGGTGCTGCTCGACGTGGTGCGCCCGGCCTGGCTCAACTACCGCTTCGGTCTGGTGAGTCGGGCCCTCGTGGACCGGGTGCACCGGGACGGGCTGCGGGTGTCGGTGTGGACGCCCGACACGAAGCGGAGCATGCGTAAGCTGATCGCGCACGGGGTCGATTCGATCACCACGAACCGGGTCGACGCGCTGGCCTCCGTACTGCGAAAGGGCCGTGGATGAACGACAGGATCCGCACCGACATCGCACACAACGCGCGCGTGTGGAACTACTGGCTCGGCGGCAAGGACAACTACCCGGTGGACCGGGCGGTCGGCGACCAGGTGACCTCGTTCCACCCCGGCATCGGCGCGGTGGCCCGCGCGGACCGCGCGTTCCTGGGCCGGGCGGTCACACATCTGACCGCCGAGGCCGGCATCCGCCAGTTCCTGGACATCGGCACCGGCCTGCCGACCGCCGACAACACCCACGAGGTCGCCCAGCGCCTCGCGCCGGAGTCCCGGATCGTCTACGTCGACAACGACCCCATCGTCCTCACCCACGCCCGCGCGCTGCTCACCGGCACGCCCGAGGGCGCCACCGAGTACGTGGACGCGGACGCCCGGGACCCGCGGCGGATCCTCGCGGCCGCCACCGGCACGCTCGACCTCTCGCGGCCGGTCGCGGTCCTGCTCCTGGGCATCCTCAACTTCGTCCTCGATCTGGACGAGGCCCGCTCGATCGTACGGACCCTCATGGACGCGGTGCCGTCCGGGAGTCATCTGGTCGTCACACATCCGACGTACGACCCCGAGGTCGGCGGCGAGGCGAACGTGGCGGCGATGGAGTTTCTGGAACGCCCACGCGACCCCGCCGATCACCGCCCGCAGCCGGACCGAGTTCGCCTCCTTCCTCGACGGACTCGACATCCTGGAGCCGGGCATCGTGTCCTGCGCCCGCTGGCGCGCGCCGGAGGCGGCGGACGTCGCGCAGTACGGCGCGGTGGCGCGCAAGCCGTGACGCCGAGGGCCGGCGCCGGCAGTGCCGGCAGCCGGCGCTCGGCCGCCTCATGCCGGCGACGTCCGGCCGGCCGCCGGAGCGGGGGCCGGCGTGCCCTCCGCCGCCTCCAGGGCTTCGAGGCGCTTGATCAGGCGGCGTACGGCGAGCAGCGGCAGGATGCCGAAGACCCCGAAGGACATGTCGATCACCGACCACCAGAAGGGGATGTCGCGGACCGGCCCGCAGATCAGGGCGAGCGGGATGATGCCGACGCAGGCGATCATGCCGAACTCGATGACCCAGATGTTGCGGACCGGGTCGCGGTAGGGCCCGTAGAAGGCGACGGCGATGACGAGGTGCGCGAAGGCCAGCCAGTCGGTGCCGTAGAGGAGGTACGGGGCCCGGGCGTCGGCGGCCTCGATCCCGGTCCGCACCCTGGCGATCCACTCGGCGAGGCCGGGGAAGGTGTCGGCCAGCGGGGCGGCCCAGGTGTCCAGGGCCCCGTCCACCAGGCGGAGTTCGGTGACCAGCGGGAACGCGGTGGCCCCGCTGAGCACCAGACAGACGATGAAGACGACCAGCCAGACGCGGATGCGCTTGAGGAGGGCTCTGGGCCCGTTCGTGTCGCTCATGGAGGCAGCGTACGCCTCTCATGAACGTGTTCAAAAACGGGGTCGTGATGACCTGGCCCTCCTCGTGACGCGGCGCGCCACCGCGTGCGAGACGGCGGTCGCGCCGCCCGCGAGCGCGAGCCCGGTCAGCACGTCCCGGCCCCGGTTGGGCCGCAGCACCCCGGCGCGGCGCAGCCGGCCGCGCGCCCACAGACTGAAGGGGATGACGAGCAGCGGCGAGGTGACCGAGCCGGGGGTCACCCCGCGGACGGCGGCGGCCTGTGCGAGGTGCACCAGGCCGTGCAGGCCGAATCCGTTCAACGCGCCCTGGTAGAAGGCGGACCGGCCGCCGCTGCGGTGCCCCGCGACGGCGGCCGAGCCGACGATGGCGGCCATCACCCCGACGGCGGCCCGGAATTCACGGTCGTCGACCGAGCCCAGGGCCTTCCACACCGCCTCGGGCACGCCGGGAAACCGTTCCCTGAGCCCCGGCAGGTTCTCACGCATCCACCGCGGCCCGTACAGCACCTCCTCGGTGTCGTGCAGCGCCCAGGCGGCGAACAGCCCGTAGGTGACGAGTGAGTTGATCCCGTTGTTCCCCGTATCGGTCATACGGACGGCATATCACGCCGTGCCACGGATGCGGCCCCGGCACCCTGTCGACCGAGTCGATCAGGGCGCCGGGGCCGCGGAGAGCCGGACCGGAGAGCCGGACGGGGAAGGGTCAGCCGAGCGAGGTCATCACGTGCTTGATGCGCGTGTAGTCCTCGAAGCCGTACGCCGAGAGGTCCTTGCCGTAGCCGGACTTCTTGAAGCCGCCGTGCGGCATCTCCGCGACCAGCGGGATGTGGGTGTTGATCCACACGCAGCCGAAGTCGAGGGACTTGGACATGCGCATGGCGCGGGCGTGGTCCTTCGTCCAGACCGAGGAGGCCAGGGCGTACTCGACGCCGTTGGCGAACTCGAGGGCCTGGGCCTCGTCGGTGAAGGACTGGACGGTGATGACGGGGCCGAAGACCTCGTTCTGGATGATCTCGTCGTCCTGCTTGAGGCCGGAGACGACGGTGGGGGCGTAGAAGTAGCCCTTGTCGCCGACCCGGCGGCCGCCCGCCTCGACCTTGGCGTGCGCCGGGAGGCGGTCGATGAAGCCGCTGACCTGCTTGAGCTGGTTCTCGTTGTTCAGCGGGCCGTACAGCACGTCCTCGTCGTCCGGCTGGCCGGTCTTCGTCGCGGCCGCGACCTTGGCGAGCGCGGTGACGAACTCGTCGTGGATGGACTCGTGGACGAGCACGCGGGTGGCGGCGGTGCAGTCCTGGCCGGCGTTGAAGTAGCCCGCCACCGCGATGTCCTCGGCGGCCTTGGCGATGTCGGCGTCCTCGAAGACGACGACCGGGGCCTTGCCGCCCAGCTCCAGGTGGACGCGCTTGACGTCCTTGGACGCCGACTCGGCGACCTGCATGCCGGCCCGGACGGAGCCGGTGATGGAGGCCATCGCCGGGGTCGGGTGCTCGACCATCGCGCGGCCGGTGTCACGGTCGCCGCAGATGACGTTGAAGACGCCCTTGGGGACGATCTGGCCGATGATCTCGGCCATCAGGACCGTCGACGCCGGGGTGGTGTCGGAGGGCTTGAGGACGACCGTGTTGCCCGCGGCGAGGGCCGGGGCGAACTTCCACACGGCCATCATCATCGGGTAGTTCCACGGGGCGACCTGGGCGCAGACGCCGACCGGCTCGCGGCGGATGATCGAGGTCATGCCCTCCATGTACTCGCCGGCCGAGCGGCCCTCGAGCATCCGGGCGGCACCCGCGAAGAAGCGGATCTGGTCCACCATCGGCGGGATCTCCTCGCTCGCGGTGAGACCGGCCGGCTTGCCGGTGTTCTCGACCTCGGCGGCGATCAGGTCCTCGGCGCGCTCCTCGAAGGCGTCCGCGATCTTCAGGAGGACCTTCTGGCGCTCGGCGGGCGTGGTGTCGCGCCAGGCGGGGAAGGCGGCCGCGGCGGCCTCCATGGCGGCGTCGACGTCGGCCTGGCCCGACAGCGGGGAGGTGGCGTACACCTCACCGGTGGCCGGGTTGATCACGTCGATCGTGCGGCCGTCGGCCGCGTCCCGGAACTCCCCGTTGATGTAGTTGCGCAGCCGGCGCAGCTCGGTGGTCACTTGCCACCCCTCCTGTCACGTTCTGTCTCCGCACTCCGTCGTGCGGCGTCCCGAAAGGCGAGACACCCCAGCCTAGTCGGTCCACTGACGCTTTCAACAGGCCCGACCCTCGCCAACTTCGGATTCAGTGAGATCCAAACCCCAGAACAACGAATTTCATCGCTCCGGGGTTGCCAGACCGACGAGGTTCGGTGCACAGTGAAGTCGTGGCCAGTCGAAACACAGACTCCAGCTCCAGAACCGGAACCGGTTCGTCCCCGACGATCGATGCCGTCTCCCTGGCGATCATCGAACAGCTCCAGCAGGACGGGCGGCGTCCCTACGCCGCCATCGGCAAGGCCGTCGGCCTGTCCGAGGCCGCCGTGCGGCAGCGCGTCCAGAAGCTGCTCGACCAGGGCGTCATGCAGATCGTCGCCGTCACCGACCCGCTCACCGTGGGATTCCGGCGCCAGGCGATGGTCGGCATCAACGTCGAGGGTGACCTGGATCCGGTCGCGGACGCCCTGACGGCCATGGCCGAATGCGAGTACGTGGTGATGACCGCGGGCTCCTTCGACCTCATGGTCGAGGTCGTCTGCGAGGACGACGACCACCTCCTGGATGTGATCAACAAGCGCATCCGCACCCTCCCCGGGGTGCGCTCCACCGAGAGCTTCGTCTACCTGAAGCTCAAGAAGCAGACCTATATGTGGGGAACCCGATAGCCGTGAGCAAGGACCTCTCCAAGACCGCCTACGACCACCTGTGGATGCACTTCACCCGCATGTCGTCGTACGAGAACAACCCCGTCCCCACCATCGTCCGCGGTGAGGGCACGTACATCTGGGACGACAAGGGCAGGAAGTACCTCGACGGCCTCGCCGGCCTGTTCGTGGTGCAGGCCGGTCACGGCCGCAAGGAGCTCGCCGAGACGGCCCGCAAGCAGGCCGAGGAGCTCGCCTTCTTCCCGGTGTGGTCCTACGCCCACCCGAAGGCCGTCGAGCTCGCCGAGCGTCTCGCGAACGAGGCCCCGGGCGACCTCAACAAGGTCTTCTTCACCACCGGCGGCGGCGAGGCCGTCGAGACCGCCTGGAAGCTCGCCAAGCAGTACTTCAAGCTGGTCGGCAAGCCCACCAAGTACAAGGTCATCTCGCGTGCGGTCGCCTACCACGGCACCCCGCAGGGCGCCCTCTCCATCACCGGTCTGCCCGGTCTGAAGGCCCCCTTCGAGCCGCTGGTGCCCGGCGCCCACAAGGTCCCGAACACCAACATCTACCGCGCCCCGATCTTCGGCGACGACCCGGAGGCCTTCGGCCGCTGGGCCGCCGACCAGATCGAGCAGCAGATCCTCTTCGAGGGCCCCGACACCGTCGCCGCCGTCTTCCTGGAGCCGGTGCAGAACGCCGGCGGCTGCTTCCCGCCGCCGCCCGGGTACTTCAAGCGGGTCCGCGAGATCTGCGACCAGTACGACGTGCTGCTCGTCTCCGACGAGGTCATCTGCGCCTTCGGCCGCCTCGGCACCACCTTCGCCTGCGACAAGTTCGGCTACGTGCCGGACATGATCACCTGCGCGAAGGGCATGACCTCCGGCTACTCCCCGATCGGCGCCTGCATCGTCTCCGACCGCCTGGCCGAGCCGTTCTACAAGGGTGACAACACCTTCCTGCACGGCTACACCTTCGGCGGCCACCCGGTGTCCGCCGCCGTCGGCCTCGCCAACCTCGACATCTTCGAGAAGGAGAAGCTGAACCAGCACGTCCTCGACAACGAGGGCAACTTCCTGAAGACGCTGCAGAAGCTGCACGACCTGCCGATCGTCGGCGACGTGCGCGGCAACGGCTTCTTCTACGGCATCGAGCTCGTCAAGGACAAGGCCACCAAGGAGTCCTTCAACGAGGAGGAGACCGAGCGCGTCCTGTACGGCTTCCTCTCCAAGGCGCTCTTCGACAACGGCCTGTACTGCCGTGCCGACGACCGCGGCGACCCGGTCATCCAGCTGGCTCCGCCGCTGATCTCGGACCAGTCCACGTTCGACGAGATCGAGCAGATCCTCCGCGCCACCCTCACCGAGGCGTGGACGAAGCTGTAGGGATCCCTCAGCATCACACCGCCCTCACGGTGTGACCCCGGCCCGGACGGGCCGCCATCCGAGTGAATGGCGGCCCGCCCGGGCCGCGTGCTGTCCGTACAACCGGATCCGAATCCTTACGGTGCCGAGTGACCCACGTGACCCACAGGCCCGTCTCCTCGTTCCCCCGTACGGGGGAACCGAGAACAGATCCGACATCGAGGTGTACGCGATGGTGGCCCCACCGGACAACGACGTGCTCTGGGCACGCTCCCTGCGCTGTGCCCTGGGCGGCTCCGACGTGCTGACCGGAGTCTCGGTCGGCGCGCGCGAGGGCGAGATCCTCGCCGTCACCGGACCCCGCGGCAGCGGCAAGACCACCCTGCTGCGCTGCCTGTCCGGCCAGACCGTGGCCCAGGAGGGCGAGGTCTGGTTCAACAGCACCCCTGTCCACACCATGAACCGCGCACAGCGCGAACGGCTGCGCCGCGAGCGCTTCGGCTGGATCGACCCCGAGCCCGGGCTCGTCCCCGAACTCACCGCCTGGGAGAACACCGCCCTGCCGCTGCTGCTGCGCGGCGTCTCCCACCGGGCCGCCAGGACCGCCGCGACCGAGTGGCTGGAGCGCCTCGACATCGGCACCGCCGCCCGCAAGCGCCCGCAGGCCCTCACCCGCTCGGAGTGCCAGCGCATCGCCATCGCCCGCGCCCTGGTCACCACCCCGTCGGTGCTCTTCGCCGACGAGCCGACCGCGGCCCTGCACCGCGCCGACGGCGCGCAGGTCCTGCGCACCCTCACCGCCGCGGCCCGCTCGCACGGCATCACGGTGCTGCTCGCGAGCGGCGACCCCGAGGTCGCCGCCCTCGCCGACCGCACGGTCGCCCTGCTCGACGGACGCCGCGTGGGCTCCGTACCGCCGGCCACCGGGGCGGAGGGCGTCACCGCGTGCTCGCTCTCCGTCTAGCCCGCGGGACCCATCCCGTCGTCCAGCTGCGGCGCCTGTGCGTCGCCGCGGCGGCCGCCGGGGTGGGTTTCCTGCTCCTGTGCGCCCTCGGCTACGCCGTGGGCCATCCCCAGGACTCCTCCGAGGCCGTGCTGCGGCTGCTGTGGTGCGGGCTGCCGCTGGCCGCGACGGTGCAGTTCGCGGTCGCGGTGGCCCGCACCGACCCCAGCATCCGGCCGCGGCCCGGCCTGTCCGCGATCGGCCTCGGCCCGGCCCGGCTCACGGTGATCGCGGCGACCTCCACCGCCGTCGCGTGCACCCTCGGCTCGGCCGTCGCGCTGCTGTTCTACCTGCATCTGCGCGGCGACATCACCGGCCTGCCCTTCGACGGCGCCGCCGCCGACCTGCTCGCCGCCGACCAGCCCCTCCCGCTGGCCGCCGCCCTCACCCTTCTGGCCCTCGTCCCGGTCGCGGGCGCGACGGCGGCCGGCCTCGCGCTGCGCCCGCGCAGGACGGAGGCGGAGGCGGAGGCGCCGGCCGAGCGGTCCGCGACCGCGGGCCTGCCCTGGGGCGTGGCCCTGCTCGCCGTGGGCCTCGCCGTCGAGACGTACGGGGCGCGCGGCGACGGCGGCGGGGTCCTGGCCGGCTGGGTGCTCACCGCGATCGGCCTGGCGATGGCCGGGCCCGGCCTCACCCACGGCTGCGGCCGGCTGCTCCAGATGGTCCGCCCCGGGGCCGTACGCCTGCTCGCCGGCCGTGTCCTGATGGACGAGGCCCGCCGCATCGGGCGCCCACTGGGCGTGGTGTGCGCGGTCGGCTCCGGCGCGGTCGCCGGCTACGCGCTGTACGGCGGCGCGCTCGGCCCGCTGTCCTGGCTCGGCGTGACCGTGGTCGTCGCCTGCACCACGGCGACGCTGCTCTCGGCGGCCCTGGAGTCGAAGCAGGCCCGCACCCACACCACCGAGGCCCTGCTCCGCCTCGGCGCCCCACCGACGGTGCTGCGCACCACCGCGCTGCTGCGGGCGGGCGTACTGCTCGCGGTGTTCGTGCCGCTCACCTGGGCGGTGGGCGCGCTGGCGGCCGTACCGCTGCGGGGCTGAGCCCCTCTGCGGGGCCTGGCGCGCCGGGCGCCGCGCGGGGACGGAGTCGGCGGCCGAGCAGGCCTGGTGCGGGCCGACCCAGCGGGCGAGCAGGCGATGAGCAGGAGCCGACTGCGGGGCGCGCGGGCTGGGCGGGCCGGGGCCGGACAGGTCGCGGCGGGGGTCTCCCCCGCGCCCGCCCGGGCCGGGGGGGGGGAGGAAGCCGCGCGGGCGTACACCTCCTGGCCTTCGCCGGTGGTGCCCCACCCGGGCCACGCTCCGAGGCGTCGCGGGCCCCGGCCGCGACCCGGAAAGGCCCAGGCGGCCGCCCCGGCCTATCGTGGGCGCATGACCCAGCCCCTGGGGAGGCCGGCCCGGCCGCGCGGCCACGAGCGGGAGATCCACTCCCTCGACGAGTTCGACGCGGCGCTCGGCGCGCACGGCTCGCTCCGCGGGCACCGGATCCAGTCCCTGGACCTCACCGACCGCACCTTCGCGCTGCTCGCCGCGTCCACCGCCGACGCGGTGTTCCTGGGCTGCGCGATGGCGCCGGAGGCGGCGGCGAAGGTGCGGGCCGACGGGGCGCTGGTCTTCCCGCCCGTGCCGGACCTGCCGTTCGACCCGTACCGGGCCCGGCTCTACTCCCCCGGCGAGCTGTACGAGGGGATCGGGGAGCGGCGGTACGAGCAGACGCCGGACGCCCGCTCGTACGCCTGGTTCCGGCGGACCCGCGGGGACGGCGACATCTTCTCCTCGATGCTGCGCTCGCTCCACGACGACGCGATCTCGGACGCCCTCGACGAGGAGCTCGCCGGGGCCCGGGTGGTCGGCGTGATGGGCGGCCACGCGATGGGCCGGGGCGGCGCGGCGTACGCGGGCGCGGCCCGGCTCGGCCGCTCGCTCACCCGGGCGGGCCTGACCGTGGCGACGGGCGGCGGCCCGGGCGCCATGGAGGCGGCCAACCTCGGCGCCTACCTGGCGCCGCTGCCCGACGCGGTCCTCGACGAGGCCCTGGAACTCCTCGCGAAGGCCCCGTCCTTCACCCCGTCGGTCACCGACTGGGCGCGCGCCGCCTTCGAGGTACGGGCCCGGTGGCCGCGCGGCGGCGACTCGGCCGGCATCCCGACCTGGTTCTACGGCCACGAGCCGCCGAACGCCTTCGCGTCCCGGATCGGCAAGTACTTCGCCAACGCCACCCGCGAGGACGGCCTGCTCGCCCGCTCCACGGCGGGCGTGGTCTTCCTGCCGGGCGCGGCCGGCACCGTCCAGGAGATCTTCGACAACGCGACCCCGAACTACTACGCCTCCCCCGGCGCCCCCACCCCGATGGTCCTGGTCAACCGCGCCCACTGGACCGAGCACCTCCCGACCTGGCCCCTGCTCACGGCCCTCGCGGCCCAGCGCCCGATGGCAGCCCGGATCGCCCTGGTCGACTCGATCGACGAGGCGCCGGAGGCGCTGGAACGGCTGGCGGGCGCGGTCGCGTAACCGGTCGGGCCCAGGCGGAATTCGGTTGGCGGGCGCGTGGCCGGCGGGAAAAATCCCGGGCGATGCATGTGTTCGTGTGCGCCGGGTGCGGCGCGGAGCTGACGGCGCCGCTGGCGCGGGTCCCGCTTCCGGCGGAAGCCCATCTCTCGTACGGCCACGGCCCGATGCCACCGCTGATGGAGCCAGGCACGTACGCCGTGGATCCGGAGCCGTCGGGGCCGCCGTTCCGGCCCTGGGAGAAGATCGGGGAGGCGGAGGCGGCGGCTCGCGGGCTGTTCGCGCCGGTCTATCCGCTGTCCTTCGGGGCCCGGGACCGGATCGTCGTCGCACCGGGCGACGTCCGTGGCACGGTGCTGATCCCCGAGCACTCCGGTGACTCCTGTCTGGGCATGTGCGCCGGGGAGCTGCCGAACATGGCGTGCGCGGGGTGCGGGCTGCTCGTGGCCTCGCGCGTGGACGACTGCGGCCTGTGGCAGGCGGTGTGGATCGAGCCGGACGCGGTACGGCGGGTACCCACCGGACTCCCCGTCCCTGCCCGGGAGTTCGAGCAGCTGCCGCCGCTCGATCCGGCCGGCGGCTGGAGTGACGTGTGGCAGGCCGCGACCGGTGCCGCCTTGGCCCGTGTACTCGTCGCCTCGGGCGGCACCTCGCTCGCACTCCCCGACGGCCTGCTCACCGAGGTGTTCGGCCCGGCGCTCGACCTCCTGCTCCCGGCCGGGGGGCCGACGAAGACCGTGGGCCTGGCCGGCCCCGGGATGCCTGACCACGGCCTGGACATCGCCCTCGTACCGTACGACCAAGAGACGTGCGGGCCCTGGCGGCCGCCGGGCGGCACCGTGCCCGTACCGCTGCCCGACGGCGTGTGGGCGTATCTCGCCCTGCCCGGCGAGACCTGGCCGCTCCCCGCGTCGGGCACTCTGCCGGACGGCGTGCTCCGCGACGACTACCCGCTGCCGGACCACCCCTGGTACGTCTTCCGGCCCGACCACCGGGCCTTCCGCGCCACCCTGGCCCGCTGCCCCGAGGTCCGGCAGCCATGGCTGCGGGCGCTGTACGACCGCGGCTTCTAGACCAGGCCCTCGTCCAGGACCACCACGTCCTCCGCCCGGAATTCCACGTCCACCTCCGCGCCCTCCTCCGGCGCGTCCCGCAGCGTGAACTCCGCCTCCAGGGGCGGGCCTTCGGACGGGCGGAGGGTGACAGCCACGTGGTCGCCGCGGAAGGTGCGGGAGGCCACCTGGCAGGTGAGGCCCTCGCCGGGGGCGGTGAGGCGGACGCCGGTGGGGCGGACCAGCAGGAGCCGCTCGCCCTGGGGGGAGCCGTCCGGGACGGGGATCTTGCCCCAGGGGGTGTCCGCGGCGGCGGCGCTCACCGTGGCCGGGGCGACGTTGTCGAAGCCGAGGAAACGGGCGACGAACTCGGACGCGGGGCGCCGCCACACCTCGACCGGCGGGCCGGACTGGGCGATCCGGCCGTCGTTCATGACGACGACCCGGTCGGCGAGCGCGAACGCCTCGCCCTGGTCGTGGGTGACGGCGAGCACCGTCGTGCCCAACCGCCCGAAGAGCGCGCGGAGTTCGACGACCAGCCGTTCCCGAAGGCCCCGGTCGAGCTGCCCGAGCGGTTCGTCCAGCATGAGCAGCCGGGGCCGCGGCGCCAGCGCGCGGGCGAGCGCGACGCGCTGCTGCTCGCCGCCGGAGAGCGCGGACACGGCCCGCCGCCCGGCGCCGGGGAGGCCGACGAGGTCGAGCAACTCCTCGACCCGCGCGCCCTGTTCGCTCCTCGGCACGCCCCGCATGCGCAGCCCGAACGCCACGTTCCCGGCCACGTCCCGCTGCGGGAACAGCTGATGGTCCTGGAACATCAGGCCGACCCCGCGCCGGTGCACCGGCACCCCCGCCTGGTCGGCGCCGCCGAGCAGCACCCGGCCCTCGGCGAGCGGCTGGAGTCCCGCGACCACCCGCAGCAGCGTCGACTTGCCGCTGCCGCTGGGCCCCAGGACGCACACGATCTCGTGCTCGGCGACCGCCAGGTCCACCCCGTCGAGCACGGCCCGGTCCCCGAAGCGTACGGTCGCGCCGGTCAGCGAAAGCATCAGAACTCCCCCGAGGTCCGGTCGGAGCGCAGCCGTTCCAGGAGCAGCAGGGACACCGCGCACACCACCATCAGAATCGTCGAAAGGGCCATCGCCTGCCCGTAGTTGAGCTCGCCGGGCCTGCCCAGGAGCCGCGCCACGGCGACCGGCAGGGTCGGGTTGTCGGGCCGCGCGATGAACACGGTCGCCCCGAACTCGCCGAGCGACACCGCGAACGCGAACCCCGCGGCGATCAGCAGCGCCCGCCGCACCAGCGGCAGGTCGACCTCCCGCCACGCTCGCCACGGCGACGCCCCGAGCACCGCCGCCGCCTCCCGCAGCCGTTCGTCGACGGCCCGCAGCACCGGCAGCATGATCCGCACCACGAACGGCACCCCGACGAGGGCCTGCGCGAGCGGTACGAGGATCCAGCTCGCCCGCAGGTCGAGCGGCGGCTCGTCGAGCGTGATGAGGAACCCGAAGCCGACGGTCACGGCGGACACCCCGAGCGGCAGCATCAGCAGCGCGTCGAAGCCGCGCACCAGCCGTCCGACGCCCCGTCCCACGCCCCGTCCCGCCCGCCGGGTGAGCGCCGCCGCGGCGAGCCCGCCGATGGCGACGGCGATGCCGGTCGCGGCCAGCGCGTACTGGAGCGAGTTCACGATCGTGTCGGTCAGCGGGACGAGGAAGGTGCCGCCCTCGTCGACGTGCCCGAGCGCCCGGTAGTAGTCGAGGCCGTAGCCGTCGGAGGTGGCGAGCGAGCGTTCCACGAGCACGGCGAGCGGCGCGAGGATCAGCAGCGCGACGGACAGCAGCACCCCGCCGAGCAGCGCCCACTGCCCGGGGCCGTGCGGCCGGCGCGCGGTGCGCTCCGCCGGGACCAGGCGCAGCGCCGTCTCCCGGCGCCGTACCACGCGCGCGTGCACCGCGAGGACCGTGCCGACGGCGACGAACTGCACCATGGTGAGCACGGCGGCCGTGGACAGCTGCAGCCGGTCGGCGGTCTGCCGGTAGATCTCGGTCTCCAGGGTGGAGTACGCGGGGCCGCCGAGGATCTGCACGATGCCGAAGGAGCTCGCGGTGAACAGGAACACCATGAGCGCGGCGGCGGCCACCGACGGCATGAGCGTGGGCAGCGTGACCGTCCGCCAGGCCCGCCACCGGGACGCGCCGAGGACCCGCGCGGCCTCCTCCTGGCGCGGGTCGAGCTGCGACCAGAGGCCGCCGACGGTGCGGACGACGACCGCGTAGTTGAAGAAGACATGGGCGAGGAGGATCGCCCAGACGCCGGTGTCGAGCCGCAGCCCCCACCAGTCGTCGAGCAGCCCGCGCCGCCCGACGAGCGCCAGGAACGCCGTGCCCACCATCACCGTCGGCAGCACGAACGGCACCGTCACCACGGCCCGCAGCACCTGCTTGCCGGGGAAGTCGAACCGGGCGAAGGCATACGCGCCGGGCAGCGCGACGAGCAGGGTCAGCGCCGTCGACGCGAGCGCCTGCCACAGCGTGAACCACAGGACGTCGAGGATCTCCGGCCGGGCGAGGGTCTCGCCGAACCGGCCGAACTCCCACCGCCCGTCCGGCCTGAGCCCGCGCTCCACGATGGAGGCGACGGGCCAGGCGAAGAACACCGCGAAGAACGCGACGGGCAGCAGCATGAGACCCAGCCGCGTCGCGCTCCCCGCCGCGCTCCCCCGGAGCGTACGGCTGACGCGGACTACTTCACGACGAGCGAGGTCCACTGCTGGATCCACTGGTCACGATTGTCGGCGATCTTCTTCGGCGCCATCGTCTCCGGCTTGTCGATCACCACACCGTGCTTGGTGAACAACTCCGGCAGCGTCGCGTCATTGGCCACCGGGTTGACGAACATCTTCAGCGGCATGTCGTCCTGGAACTTCTTCGAGATGAGGAAGTCGATCAGCTTCTTGCCGCCCTCGGGGTTCTTCGCCCCGTTCAGCAGGCCCGCGAACTCGATCTGCCGGAAGCAGGTGCCCGTGGACACACCGGTCGGCGCGACCTTCGGCTGCGGCTCCGCGTACAGCACCTCGACCGGCGGGGAGGAGGCGTACGAGACGACGAGCGGGCGGTCGGCCTTCGCCTTCTTGCCGCCGGCCGAGCCGGAGAACTCCTGGTCGTAGGCGAGCTCCCAGCTGTCGACGGTCTTCACGCCGTTGGCCTTGAGCTTCTTCCAGTAGTCCTGCCAGCCGTCGTCGCCGTACTTCGCGGCCGTGCCGAGGAGGAAGCCGAGCCCCGGGGAGGACCGCTCCGGGTTCTCCACCACGAGCAGGTCCTTGTACTCCGGCTTCAGCAGGTCGTCGAAGGTCTGCGGCGGCGCCAGCTTCTTGTCGGCGAAGTACTGCTTGTCGTAGTTGACGCAGATGTCGCCGGAGTCGACCGGCGTGACCCGGTGCTGCTCCTTGTCGAGCTGCACCGCCGCCGGGATCCGGTCCAGGCCCTGTGCCTCGTACGAGGTGAAGATGCCGTTGTCGAGGGCGCGGGACAGCAGCGTGTTGTCCACGCCGAAGAAGACATCGCCCTGCGGGGAGCCCTTGGTCAGGATCTCCTTGTTGACGGCCTCGCCGGCGTCGCCGCTCTTGAGGATCTTGACCGTGAGGCCGGTCTGCCTGGTGAACTCCGCGAGCACCTCCTTGGAGGCGTCGAAGGAGTCGTGGCTGACGAGGGTGACGGTCTTGGGCATCGGCTGGTCGGTCTTGCCGCCCGCTTCCCGTACGTCGTCCGTGCCGCACGCGGCGAGGGTCGCGACGCCGAGCGCCGCGACGAGAGCGGCGGCTGCCGCCTTCTTGGTGTTCACGTGAATGTCCTCCTGGGTGTGACCAGGAAGAGACGCGGCCCTGCCCGCGCCGGGCGGACCGGGCGTGGGCAGGGCGCAACAGCTCGAGTTACGTCCGAACTCCCTACCCAGAATGACCTGGGCGAGGTTCAGAGGGTCTGCGGTCCTACGGTGACCGCACTCTCAGCGCTGTGGCGCTCCCCTGTCGGAATATGAAGATGTGTTCGAGGTCAGACTACAAGGTCAGCGTTCGGCGGCGGCCAGCTGTCCACAGGCGCCGTCGATCTCCTGACCGCGGGTGTCACGGACGGTGACCGGCACGCCGTGGCGGGCGATCGCCTCGACGAAGGCCTTCTCGTCCTCGGGGCGGGACGCCGTCCACTTGGACCCGGGCGTCGGGTTCAGCGGGATGAGGTTGACGTGCACCCGCTTGCCCTTGAGGAGGCGGCCGAGGAGGTCGCCCCGCCACGCCTGGTCGTTGATGTCGCGGATCAGCGCGTACTCGATGGAGATGCGGCGGCCCGACTTCTCCGCGTACTCCCACGCCGCGTCGAGCACCTCCCGCACCTTCCAGCGGGTGTTCACCGGCACGAGCGTGTCGCGCAGCTCGTCGTCCGGCGCGTGCAGCGACACCGCGAGCCGGCACTTGAAGCCCTCGTCGGCGAACCGCCGCATCGCCGGCACCAGGCCGACGGTCGACACGGTGATCCCGCGCTGCGACAGGCCGAGCCCGTCCGGCTCCGGGTCGGTGAGGCGGCGGATGGCGCCGACCACGCGCTTGTAGTTGGCGAGCGGCTCGCCCATTCCCATGAACACGATGTTCGACAGGCGCGCCGGGCCTCCCGGCACCTCGCCGTCGCGCAGCGCGCGCATCCCGTCGACGATCTGGTGCACGATCTCCGCCGTCGACAGGTTCCGGTCGAGACCGGCCTGCCCCGTCGCGCAGAACGGGCAGTTCATGCCGCAGCCGGCCTGCGAGGAGATGCACATGGTCACCCGGTCCGGGTAGCGCATCAGCACCGACTCCACGAGCGTGCCGTCGTGCAGCCGCCACAGCGTCTTACGGGTGGTGTCGTCGTCGCACGAGATGTGCCGCACCACCGACATCAGATCGGGCAGCAGCTCCCCCGCGAGCTTCTCGCGCGACGCGGCGGGGATGTCGGTCCACTCCGCCGGGTCGTGCGCGTAGCGCGCGAAGTAGTGCGTGGACAGCTGCTTGGCGCGAAACGGCTTCTCGCCGATCGCGGCGACCGCCTCCTTGCGCTCGGCGGGCGACAGGTCGGCGAGGTGCCGCGGGGGCTGCTTGGCTCCGCGCGGGGCGACGAAAGTGAGTTCTCCGGGCTTGGGCATGGTGGTACCAGTGTCGCAGACGGATTCCCGGCGGCGACCGGACGCGAGTTGTTGATCAACGACCCGTGAGGTTAAGTGATCATGCCAAGTGTCCGGTCGTGTCGCGGCCGGACCGTGATCGGGTGGTCGGAGGAGTTCGGTGAAGGCTGTTGTACGGGGGGCCGCCGTCGCGGCCGTGCTGGCACTCACGGGGGCGGCGTGCGGGGAGGGGAACTCGACGGCGGGAAGCGCGGGCGCGGGAGGCACGGCGGCGGGGAGCACCGCGGCGGCGAGCACCGGGGCGTCTCCCGCCTCGATCGACGCGACGGGTCTGTTCTCCGCCCTCCCGGTCGAGTCCGGCGTGGGTGACATCTTCGTCGGCGACGACGCCGCGGTGATACAGGACGGCGAGGCGCTCGCCGAGTGCTCGAAGGAGACGGAGTCGTCCTGCGCCGGGATCCAGGCCGCGGGGAAGAAGGAGATGGAGGCACGCGGGTCGGACGAGACGCGCCTGGAATTCACCCTCTTCACCTTCGCCACGACGGACCAGGCCGCCGGGGCGATGAAGGATCTGGCGGAGCAGCGGCGGAAGCGGAGCGCGGAGAACGGCACCCCGCCCCAGCCGCTCACCATCGACTCCGGGGCCGACGAGACCGAGGCGATGCGGGACGGCGACCGCTGCCACATCATCATGCGCATCGGCACGGTCGTGTCCCACGTCTATACCAACGGCGCGCAGGACGAGAACGTGGAGCACGCGGTGAAGGTCCAGGTCGCCCGGGTGAAGTCCGTCGCGGCAGGGATCAATCCGGACCGCTGACACCCGGAGGACGGACCGGGGAACCGACCGGAGGACGGAAAGGGCCCGTGGCCCGCACCAGACGTGCGGGCCACGGGCCCTTCGTACGAGAGCGTGGGTCAGTCAGCTGCCGACGAACAGCACGAGCAGCAGCCACACCACCGGCGCCGTGGGCAGCAGCGAGTCGAGCCGGTCCATGATGCCGCCGTGGCCCGGGAGCAGCGTGCCCATGTCCTTGATGCCGAGGTCGCGCTTGATCATCGACTCGCCCAGGTCGCCGAGGGTCGCGCTCGCCGCGACCGCCAGGCCGAGCAGCAGCCCCTGCCACCAGGTGCCGTCGTCGATCATGAACTGCATGCACAGCGCGCCCGCCGCCATCGCGAACGCCACCGCGCCGAGCAGCCCCTCCCGGGTCTTCCCGGGGCTGATCCGCGGTGCCAGCTTGTGCTTGCCGAACCGCCAGCCCACCGCGTACGCGCCGGTGTCGCTGACCACCGTGAGCAGCAGGAACGTCAGCACCCGCTGCGGCCCGTCGTCCGCGGTCAGCAGCAGCGCCACGAACGTGGCCAGGAACGGCACGTAGAACGCGGCGAACACACCCGCCGTGACGTCCTTCAGATAGCCCTCGGGCGGCTCCGTCATCCGCCACACGAGAACGGCGAGCGCCGTGAGCGCCATCGCCACCCACGCGCCCTCCGGCCCGCGCACATATCCGGCGACGACCATCGCCGCGCCGCCGACCGCGAGCGGCACCAGCGGCGCCTTGATGGCCTTGCGCTCCTGCAGGCGCGAGGTCAGCTCCCACAGCCCGACCACCACGGCCACCGCTATCACGCCGATGAACGCCGGCTTCCAGATGAACAGCGACGCGATGATCACCGCGCCGAGTCCCAGGCCGACCCCTATCGCCGCGCCCAGGTCACGGCCCGCGCTCTTCTTCTGCCGCGGCTGCTGCCGGGGCGAAGGAGCGGGCGCGGGCGAGGAGGGGCTGGACATGGGCTCCTGCGAATACTCGTGCGGCGGATGCTCGTACCGAGGATGCCGGTACTCGGGGTGCTCGTACTGCGAGTGCTCGTGCTGCGGGTGCTCGTGCGGCGTCTCGTCACGGAACAGGGGACCGCTCGGCAGAGCGGCCCCCCGGTCGTGATCGTCCTGGTTGTCGCCGGCGGGAACGTCGGACACGATGGGCATGGGCCGAGTCTGCGCCGCCTGCCGCCATTCGTGAGCGGGACCCGCCGGGGCAGGCCCCTGGTCGGGTCCTCCGAAGCCGGATCCGGCCGGGGACCTCCAGGATGAGTCGTTCATCAGACCTCGAGAAGCTCGGCTTCCTTGTGCTTGAGCAGCTCGTCGACCTGCGCCACGTACTTCGCGGTGAGGTCGTCGAGCTCCTTCTCCGCGCGGCGGCCCTCGTCCTCGCCGACCTCGCCGTCCTTGACGGCCTTGTCGATCGAGTCCTTGGCCTTGCGGCGCACCGAGCGGATCGAGACCTTCGAGTCCTCGGCCTTGCCCTTGGCGACCTTGATGTAGTCCTTGCGGCGCTCCTCGGTCAGCTCGGGGAACACCACACGGATGATGTTGCCGTCGTTGCTCGGGTTGACGCCGAGGTCCGAGTCACGGATCGCCTGCTCGATGTTGCGCAGCGCGCTCTTGTCGAACGGGGTCACCACGGCCATGCGCGGCTCCGGCACCGAGAACGACGCCAGCTGATTGATCGGGGTGATGGCACCGTAGTAGTCCGCCACGATCTTGTTGAACATCGCCGGGTGCGCACGGCCGGTGCGGATCGCGGCGAAGTCCTCCTTGGCGACCACGACGGCCTTCTCCATCTTCTCCTCGGCCTCGAGGAGGGTCTCTTCGATCACCACTTGCTCCTGCGTGTCGTCGCGTTGTGTCCTGCACGGTGTACGACCGGCAGGGCTCTGTCCATCCACCTCGCGGGGACCGTCCCCCTCACGGAGGCCGTCCGTCCCCGCCGCGGGGCGGGTTCCCGGTTCGGGTCAGGCCCGGGTGCCCTGGTCGCTCACGAGCGTGCCGATCTTCTCACCCTTCACCGCGCGCGCGATATTGCCCTCGGCGAGCAGTTCGAAGACGAGGATCGGCAGGTTGTTGTCACGGCACAGGGTGATGGCGGTGGCGTCGGCGACCTTCAGGTCGCGGGAGATCACCTCGCCGTACTCCAGGGCGTCGAACTTCACCGCGTCCGGGTTGCGCTTCGGGTCGGAGTCGTAGACCCCGTCGACACCGTTCTTGCCCATCAGCAGGGCCTCGGCGTCGATCTCCAGGGCGCGCTGGGCGGCGGTGGTGTCGGTGGAGAAGTACGGCATGCCCATGCCGGCGCCGAAGATGACCACGCGGCCCTTCTCCAGGTGCCGTACGGCGCGCAGCGGAATGTACGGCTCGGCGACCTGCCCCATGGTGATGGCGGTCTGCACGCGCGAGTCGATGCCCTCCTTCTCCAGGAAGTCCTGGAGGGCGAGGCAGTTCATCACGGTGCCGAGCATGCCCATGTAGTCGGAGCGGGCCCGGTCCATGCCGCGCTGCTGGAGTTCGGCGCCGCGGAAGAAGTTGCCGCCGCCGATCACGATGGCGATCTGGGCGCCGTCGCGGACGACCGCGGCGATCTCGCGCGCGATGGCGTGCACGACATCCGGGTCGACCCCGAGGCCGGTGCCTCCGGAGAAAGCCTCGCCGGACAGCTTCAGCATGAAGCGGCCGGCCTTTTTGCCGTTGTTGTCGTCGCCCTGTGCGGCGCCCTGATTCATGGAGATCTCCTCGTGCACATACGAAGAAGGCCATTGCCCTGGGGTCCTTGCGGTTTCCCGTACGGCAATGGCCTCCTCGTCAGATCTGCGGCCGTCCGGCGCGAACGCGGGCGGCTGCCTCAGACCCTACCGGGGTCCGGTGTCCGTTGCGTACGGACTCAGATGCCGACCTTGATGCGGGTGAAGCGCTTCAGGGTGACACCGGCCTCGTCCAGAACCTTCTGGACGGTCTTCTTGTTGTCCAGCGCGTAGGGCTGGCCGAGCAGCGTGGCGTCCTTGAAGAAGCCGTTCACGCGACCCTCGACGATCTTGGCGATCGCGGCCTCGGGCTTGCCCTCGGCGCGGGTGGTCTCCTCGGCGATGCGACGCTCGGACTCGACGACCTCGGCCGGGACCTCGTCCTTGTCGAGGTACTTCGGGGCGAACGCGGCGATGTGCTGCGCGATACCCTTCGCGACCTCGGCGTTCTCCTTGTCGAACTCGACGAGGACACCGATCTGCGGCGGCAGGTCGGGCATCGTGCGGTGCATGTACGCGGAGACGAAGCCGTCGGCGTACTGCGCGAAGCGGTCGAGGACGATCTTCTCGCCGAGGTTGGCGTTGGCCTCGTCGACGTACGCCTGGACGGTCTTGCCGGCCTCGATCTCGGAGGCGAGCAGGGCCTCGATGTCGGCCGGGGAGGTGGCGGCGACGTGGGCGGCCAGCGCGTTGGCGACGGCCATGAACTTCTCGCCCTTGGCGACGAAGTCCGTCTCGCACTTCAGCTCGACCAGGACACCGGAGGTGTTGTCGTCGGCGATGATGGAGACCACGGCGCCGTTCTCGGCGGAGCGGCCCTCACGCTTGGCGACACCCTTCTGGCCCTTGATGCGCAGGGCCTCGACGGCCTTGTCGACGTCGCCGTCGGCCTCGTCCAGGGCCTTCTTGCAGTCCATCATGCCGGCGCCGGTGAGCTCGCGGAGCTTCTTGACGTCAGCGGCGGTGTAGTTCGCCATGAGTCTGTTTCTCTCTCGAAGTCTGAAAGATCGGGCGGGTCACGGGTGGACGGCGGGGGCTTCGTGGGCCCCCGCCGTCGTCACCCGCGAGTCCTGAGGGACCGGAAGGGTCAGGCCTGCTCGGCGTCCGCGGCCGGAGCCTCGGCGGGGGCCTCGGCAGCGGCCTCGGCCGGCTTCTCGGCCTCGGCGGCGGCCGGAGCGGCCTCGTCAGCCTTCTTCTCACCCTCGAGCAGGTCGCGCTCCCACTCGGCGAGCGGCTCGCCCGCGGCCTTCTCGCCCGGCTTCTGGTCGCCGGTCGCGGCGCCGGAACGGGCGATGAGGCCCTCGGCGACGGCGTCGGCGATCACGCGGGTGAGCAGGGTGACGGAGCGGATCGCGTCGTCGTTGCCCGGGATCTTGTAGTCGACCTCGTCGGGGTCGCAGTTGGTGTCGAGGATCGCGACGACCGGGATGTGGAGCTTGCGCGCCTCACCGACGGCGATGTGCTCCTTCTTGGTGTCGACGATCCAGACGGCGCTCGGCACCTTCTGCATCTCGCGGATACCACCGAGGGTCTTCTCCAGCTTGGCCTTCTCGCGGGAGAGGACCAGGAGCTCCTTCTTGGTGAGGCCGGAGGCGGCCACGTCCTCGAAGTCGATCTGCTCGAGCTCCTTGAGGCGCTGCAGACGCTTGTAGACGGTCGAGAAGTTGGTGAGCATGCCGCCCAGCCAGCGCTGGTTCACGTACGGCATGCCGACGCGGGTCGCCTGCTCGGCGATGGCCTCCTGGGCCTGCTTCTTCGTACCGACGAACATGATGGAGCCGCCGTGCGCGACGGTCTCCTTGACGAACTCGTAGGCGCGGTCGATGTACGACAGCGACTGGAGCAGGTCGATGATGTAGATGCCGTTGCGCTCGGTGAAGATGAAGCGCTTCATCTTCGGGTTCCAGCGACGGGTCTGGTGACCGAAGTGGACGCCGCTCTCCAGCAGCTCCCGCATCGTGACGACGGCCATGGCCATCTCCTTGGTTTCTCGGTTGTGTTCCTGACGCCCCGGCGCGCCGTGCCACGAGGGACCGAAAGGCGCTGCCACCCGTCACGAGGGACTGGTGGCGGGGCGTGCGAAGTCGACCCGGTGACCCGGGTCGCCATGGAAAGTGTACGGGACCCGGGGAGCGCCGGGTGACGCCGTTGTCCACAACCCGGCGGTTGTCCACAGATTCCGCCGATGCCGGTCATGGGGTCGGTGGCCCGGGCAACCTGCCGTCATGCATCAGATTCCGATGACCCTGCTCACCCTGCTGACCCTTCTCACGACGGTGTGGCCGGTCGGCCCGCCCCGCCCCGCCATCCTGCGCGGCTGGGAGCCCCCACCGGGCCCGTACGCCGCCGGGCACCGCGGCGTCGACCTCGCCGCCCCACCGGGCACCCCGGTCCGCGCCCCGGCCGCCGGCACCGTCACCTTCGCCGGCCCGGTCGGCGGCCAGGGCGTCCTGGTCCTCACCCTCCCGGACACGGGCGACCCACCCCTGCGCACGACCTACGTCCCGGTGGACCCCCTGGTCCCCGCCGGCACCACGGTCCGCCAGGGCGACCTCCTGGCCCACGTCACCGACGGCACCCACTGCCCCCGCACCTGCCTCCACTGGGGCCTCCTACGCGGCGACACCTATCTGAACCCGCTGAGACTGCTGGGCGGAGGGCCGTCCCGGCTGCTGCCGGTGTGGGGGCGCGCGCCGGAGTGAGCGACTTCTGAGGCCGGGAGGGGAGGAGGGAGGGGGAGGGCCCAGGAAAGGGTCAGGCGCCGCGGATGGCGCCGAGGGCCATGGACACCGCCGCGTTCGCGATTGTCGTCGGGTCCTCGGCCGCGCCGAGTTCGGTGCGGCGGACCGCGGCGTCGACGATGCCCTGGAGGAGCATGGCTTCGAGGCGGGGCTCGGGGCGGGAGAGGGCGGTGAGGGCGGCGACGATCATGGTGATCAGGCCGCCATGGGCGGCGCGGATCTTCTCGCGGGCGCCCGCGTCGAGCTCGCTCGCGGAGATGGCGACGACAGCGCGGTGGCGGCGGTCGCCGACCAGGGCGAGCTGGGTGCGGACGTACGCCTCGATCTTGCCCTCGGCGGTGCCGGCGGCGGCCATGGCCGCTTCGACCTCGGCGGCCCAGACAGGGAAGTCGACCGCGCAGAGTTCCTCGACCACGGCGGCGCGGGAGCGGAAGTACTCGTAGACCGAGGAGCGGGCCAGGCCCGTGCGCTCGGCGAGGGCGGGGAAGGTCAGCGCCTCCGTTCCGCCTTCGGACAGCAGGGAGCGCGCCGCGTCCAGCAGGGCGGCGCGCTGCATCGTCCGGTGCTCGGCCACGGAGGCCGCTCGAATCCTTGGCACGGCTCCACTGTACGGCGGCGGGGCGGGGTGGTGTCAGCGGCCCACGTCGGCCAGTTTGGCGCGGAGCTGGAGGACGGACTTGGTGTGGATCTGGCTGACACGGCTCTCGGTGACGCCGAGGACGTGCCCGATCTCGGCGAGGGTGAGGCCCTCGTAGTAGTAGAGCGTGACGACGGTCTTCTCGCGTTCGGGAAGGGTGTTGATGGCGCGGGCGAGGAGCCGGCGCAGTTCGCGGTCCTCCGCGACCTCGACGGGGTTGTCGGCGGCGGTGTCCTCAAGCGTGTCCATGAGGGAGAGGCGGTCGCCGCCTTCGCCGCCGACGTGCAGGAGTTCTTCGAGGGCGACGACGTTGGCCAGGGACAACTGGCTGAAGACGGAGTGGAGTTCTTCGAGGGTGACGCCCATCTCCTCGGCGACCTCGGGTTCGCTGGGGGTGCGGCGCAGCTGCGCTTCGAGGGTGGCGTAGGCGCGTTCGACGTTGCGGGCCTTCTGGCGGACGGAGCGGGGGATCCAGTCGAGGGCGCGGAGTTCGTCGATCATGGCGCCGCGGATGCGGGTGATGGCGTAGGTCTCGAACTTGATGGCCCGCTCGACGTCGAACTTCTCGATGGCGTCGATGAGTCCGAAGACTCCGGAGGAGACGAAGTCGGCCTGTTCGACGTTGGAGGGGAGGCCGACGCTGACGCGGCCGGCGACGTATTTGACGAGGGGCGAGTAGTGCAGGATCAGCTGTTCCCGCAGGCGTTCGTCGCCGGTGTCCTTGTAGGAGCGCCACAGTTCGTCGAGTGAGGTCGGCGCGGGCGGTCGCACGGCGCCCCGGGCTGCTGGGGGCACCGCAGCGCGGTCAGACCCGGAGGTGTGCTGGGGCATGCGTCGCCTTGAGCCGTTCTGCTGTCGGGTGCGAAGGGGTCGTTCCGGTCGTCGGGCGGTGGATTCTCGTGAGCGTAGCGTGAGTGGGCCGTCGCGGTGCGCGAACGGCGGTGGATCGCGCCGGTGCGGGTGGCTGCCGTCGCCCACACCTTCGAACGGGGGCAGGGGCACGGGTCGGCCCCTCGGGTGCGGCCGAGTGAACTCGATTGCTCATCTCCTTCACCTTTTCACCCGAATGCTCCGGGTCAAGGACCGCCATGCCGGGTGTTCGGCGGTTCTGTCGGCCTGTTCGTCAACCGCCAGTCGTCCTGATGCCGCTCGACGAACCCGAGGGAGTGGAGTTCGTACAGCTTGGCGAGGGCGTGGTCGGGGTGGGTGCCGGCGCGGGCGGCGATGTCGGCGAGGGGTGCGGGGTGGTGGCCGGGGAGGGCTTCGAGGATGCGGGCGGTGTCGGGGGCGAGGAGGTCGCGGGGCAGTACGGGGCCGCGGCGGGGTGGGGCGAGCTGTCCGATGTCGCCGACGAGTTCGAGGATTTCGGCGGCGTCGGTGACGAGGGTGGCCTCGCCGCGGAGGAGTTCGTGGACTCCGGCGGAGAGGCCGCTGGTGACGGGTCCGGGGACGCCCATGGTGTGGCGGCCGAGGCGGGCGGCGGCGCGGGCGGTGACGAGGGAGCCGCTGCGGTATTCGGCTTCGACGACGACGGTGCCGCGGGTGAGGGCGGCGATGACGCGGTTGCGGAGGACGAAGCTTCTCTGCACTAAGTCAAGTCAGCCAACTACGGCGGTGCAGAGGGCGGATGGCCTGGGTGCCAGCTGAGGTCAAAACTCACTGCGATCGTTCGTGCAGCGGACATAGCCTGACTCAGTTGCCGAGCAGTGACGAACCTCCGGCATGATCCCGAAGGGCACCAGATGAGCGAGTCCAGCCTCTTCCCCTCACTCACGGCTTGGATGGGTGGCACCGCTGCCACCCATCCTCTGCGGACGCTGTTCGACGCTGCTGAAGAGAGCGATCACCCCACCAGCTTCCGCCGGTCGATCCTGCAGGCGTTCGACGACATCATCGGGACACTGGAGGCGGCCCAGCCACTGCATCTCGGACAGCCGAAAGGAGACTTCGTCAGGGCCAAGGTGGACGACGATCTCATGATCGTCCGTGCCGAGCTCGTGGCCGGCGCGAAGCTTGCCCGCGCTGGGATTCCCTTCGATTTCGGCACTCGGGGTGGGCGCCCCGAGCCTGACCTGCTCCTGCGGGAAGCGAACCTGGGCATCGAGGTGAAGGCTCGCCGCCTCAACGGCTTGCAGGACCTGGAGCACGAGCTGACAGCCGCCCTCGACGAGGCCGGGCTCCCCGCGATAGTCCATCTCGTCTGCCGCGAGCGGCCCCTTGAGATAAAGAAGGACGTGCGCGAGGCGATCGTCGAGGAGACGGTCAACCGTGTTCGGAACGGAGCATGGGGGGCGACGGTCACCCAGTTGGAGCGGTCCTGGTCGGCCACTCCGCAGCTGGACCTCACCGTCCGCGTGTTCGAGGCTCCCGCCGAGGCCGGATCGTCCGTCGTTGTGGAGGACGGCTTCGAGCTGTCCGGACACCTCCAGGACGTCGAGGCTCAAGTGGTCGCCGTGCTGAGCGATCCGCAGAAGATCAAGCAGGCTGAGGCCAAACCGACGATTCTCCTGGTCGACACCGCCCGCACCGGCCTGTCGTGGATGAGGCAGCCGCAGTACTGGGCTTCCCGCCTCGCCAGCTTGCTGCCGGACACGGCTCCCTTCGTCGGAGTCGGAATCATGCTCCAGACGCTGGATAGCGCGGACGTGCCAATCTCCTTCGCTCTGCGAGGAAACGCTGCGGCGGACGATCTGGACGCCGCCAAGAAGCTGGCGATCGACCTCGGAATGACACTGACCGAGTAAGGAATTTGGGATTGGCGGACGCCGTCCCCGGGGTACCCCGGCCACCCGGTCGGCGCGCCCAATTAAA
>NZ_JBEZHV010000033.1:0-61690 GCF_040650755.1 Streptomyces sp. NPDC048623 | reverse complement strand
TGCGGCAGTGAGGTCGGTGAAGGTGCCGCCGTCGGTGCTGCCCTGGATCTTCAGGGTCTGGCTGCGGGACTCCCAGCCGCCCGGCAGGGCGAGCAGGCCCGTGCCCGTGCCGTCGTGGAGAAGCCTGACCCGGACGCCGGGGCGCACCGCGTGCGGCGGTCCGTCGACCCGGCAGCGCACCACGAAGCCCTCGGTCATGTGCACCGGCCAGAGGTCCGCCTCGGCGGCGGTGAAGGCGCGGCGTACGGAGATCACGCCCTCCCCCGTGCTGAGTTCGGGCGCCAGGTCGGTGGACCCGCAGGTGGGACAGAGCAGACGCTGGAAGGTCGTCGTCTGGCACCAGCGGCAGATCTGGTAGTAGAGCTCCGGCTCGGCGGCCGACTCGTCGACCAGGAGGGCGGCGGAGGACGTCCGCAGGCCCGTGGATCCCGTGTGGAACACGATGACATCTCCTTGCACTCGGCGGCTCAACCGTGCATGGAGCAAATCTATGGCACTGAGTGCCAGCAATGAAAGACCTCAGTACCCTCAATTGACGATACTGAGATCCCTTTGTGTCCCTCAGTCCTCGCCCAGACTCGCCTCGACCTCGCGCACCACCCGCCACATCGGGGTGGAGCGCTTGGTGATCACGACCACCACGTCATCGGTCTCCTGCTCCCCCGCCGCCCCGCCGCCGGCCGGCGCCGCGTCGGGCCCCAGGGTGTCCCGTACGAACGCGAGCGCCCGGTCCACCTCCGCCAGCGGGTCGCCCTCGCCGCCGGAGCGCAGCCAGTGGCGCAGGGTGTGGTTGTGCGCGGCGACCACGGCCGCGGCGACCACGTTGGCGCGCAGGGTGCCGTCACGCCGGTCCGCGAAGCGGGTGCGCAGATAGTCGCCGAGGGTCTTCTCGTACCGCCAGACGACGGAGAGCTCGTACGTCCGCAGTCCGGTCACCTCGCGGGTGAGGCGGTAGCGCTGGACGGAGAAGGTGGGGTTCTCGGCGTACATGCGCATCACGAGCCGGGTGGCGTCGCAGACGCGCACCACCGGGTCGTCGGAGTCCTCGCTCGCGGCGAGGAACGCGGTCATGTCGGCGAGGCTCTGCTCGTGGTCCGGGAAGACCACGTCCTCCTTGGAGGGGAAGTAGCGGAAGAAGGACCGCCGGCCGACCCCCGCCGTACGGACGATGTCGTCGATCGTCGTCTGCTCGTAGCCGCGCTCCAGGAAGAGCTCGAAGGCCGCCGCGACGAGGGAGTCGCGCATCGAGGGCTTGGCGGGGGTGGCGGGGTTGGCGCTCATGTCCCGAACCTAGCACTCGGATCCCTCTCGCGGCGGCACTTGGTGCCAACGCCCTGGTCAGGGCCCCACTGCAGAGTGGGTCAGCGGGTGCAGAGTGACTCAGCGGGCGGACATCCGCAGCGCGCCGTCCATCCGGATGGTCTCGCCGTTGAGGTAGTCGTGCTCGGCGATCATGGTGACGAGGCGGGCGTACTCGTCGGGGCGGGCGAGCCGCTGCGGGAAGGTGACGCTCGCGGCGAGCCCGGCCCGGATCTCGTCGCTGAAGCCGGCCATCATCGGGGTGTCGACGATGCCGGGCGCGACGGTGACGACCCGGATGCCGAACTGCGCGAGATCGCGGGCGGCCGTGATGGTCATCCCGGCGACGCCCGCCTTGGAGGCGGCGTACGCGATCTGGCCGACCTGCCCCTCGAAGGCGGCGATGGAGGCGGTGTTGACGACGAGGCCACGCTGCCCGTTCTCGTCGGCGTCCCGCCGGGCGATGACCTCGGCGGCCAGGCGCATCACATTGAAGGTGCCGACCAGGTTGACGTCCAGGACCGCGCGGAACAGCGCCAGGTCGTGCGGGCCCTTGCGCCCGAGGACCCGGGCGGAGGGCGCGATGCCCGCGCAGTTGACCGCGAGCCGCAGCTCGGCGCCGTCCGCCTCGATCCGCGCGAGGGCCGCCCGTACCTGCTCCTCGTCGGTGACGTCGGCCGCGAGCAGGGTGACGCCCTCGGCCGGCGCCTCGGCCCCGGCGACGGCCTTGTCGAGGTCCAGGCCGTACACGGTGGCCCCGCGGGCGGCGAGCGCGGCGGCGGTGGCGGCGCCCAGGCCCGAGGCGGCACCGGTGACGAGCGCGGCGGATCCTGCGATGTCCATGAATCTCCTCGTACGAAGCGGCGGCCCGGAACCGGGCCGCCTCAGGTGTGCACTGCTCGCGCGCTGTGCGCGCTCTACTTCCATTCCCAGACCTTGGCCGTCGCCTTGTCGTTCGCGTCCGTCTCGAACTCGAAGACTCCGGCGCAGCCGTTGAGCCGGGTGAACTTCGCGGAGGCGGTCTCCCAGAAGAGGGCGCCGCGCCAGCTCACGCCCCCGGACTCGGTGAAGCGGCCGACTCCGGAGCCGTGCCAGGTGACGGTCTCGCCGTCCCGGGTCATCAGGACCCCCTGGCCCTCTCCGAAGAGCGTGCCGTCGGCGCCCAGGACCGACTCGTACGTGCCCATGTCCGTGATCTCGGCACCGAGCATCGTGCCGGAGGCACGGAAGGACGCCTCCATGACCGGGTGGCCGCCGTCCGTGGCCAGCACCCGGAACCCCGAGATCTCTCCCTGTTCCTCACCGATCAGGTCGCCGAGCATGATGGGACTCCTCTCCGGAACGGATGGATCGGGTCCCCTCTTCCGGAGTACGCCCGGCCGATCGCCCCGGCAACCGGAAGCCTGATCCGGGAGGGGCGGCGCCGGAGCCACGGAACGGCTACCTGCCGGGCACCGGCGCGGCCGACAGCTGCCGGCTGATGACGAGCCGCTGGATCTGGTTCGTCCCCTCGAAGATCTGCATGATCTTCGCCTCGCGCATGTAGCGCTCGACCGGGAAGTCCCGCGTGTAGCCGTAGCCGCCGAGGACCTGGACCGCGTCCGTGGTGACCTTCATGGCGGTGTCGGTGGCGATCAGCTTCGCCGCGCTCGCCTGGCGGCTGAACGGGCGGCCGAGGTCGCGGCGGCGGGCCGCGTCGAGATAGGTGGCGCGGGCCGCGTCCACGGCCGCGGCCATGTCGGCGAGCAGGAAGCCGAGCCCCTGGTGGTCGATGATCCGCCGGCCGAAGGTGGTGCGCTCGTTGGCGTACGCGACGGCGGAGTTCAGCGCGGCCTGGGCGAGACCGGTGGCGCAGGCGGCGATGCCGAGGCGCCCGTTGTCCAAGGCGCTGAAGGCGATCTGGAGGCCCTGGCCCTCGGCGCCGATCAGCCGGTCGGCCCCGATCACGGCGCCGTCCCAGTGCGCGGAGGTGGTGGGCACGGCCTGGAGGCCCATCTTGCGCTCGGGCTTGCCGAAGCTGAGGCCCTCGGTGGCGCCGGGCGCGAGGAAGCAGGAGATGCCGTGGCTGCCGGGGGCGGTGCGGGCGAAGAGGGCGTAGAAGCCGGCCCTGCCGCCGTGGGTGATCCAGGCCTTGTTGCCGGTGAGGCGGTACGCCGGGCGGCCCTCGGCGTCCTCGGTGGGCTCGGCCTTGCAGGCGAGCGCGGCGGCGTCGGAGCCTGCCTGCGGCTCGGAGAGGCTGTAGCCGCCGATCTGGCGGCCCTCCAGCATGGCGGGCAGCCAGCGCTCCTTCTGCTCCGCGGTGCCGAAGGCGTGCAGCGGGTGGCAGGCGAGGGTGTGGACGCTGGTGGCGACGGCGACGGCGGCCCAGCGGGCGGCCAGCTCCTCCAGGACCTGGAGGTAGACCTCGTACGGCTGACCTCCGCCGCCGTACTCCTCCGGGTACGCGAGGCCGAGCAGTCCGGCCTCCCCGAGGGTCGCGAACAGGCCCTCCGGGTACGACTCGGCGGCCTCGTGCTCGTCGACGCGCGGGGTGAGCTCCTTGTCGGCGATCTCCCGCGTGAGGGCGATGAGGTCCGCTGCCTCGGGGGTGGGAAGCAGGCGGTCGACATCCATGGCGACTCCATCAGGACACAGGCAGGACACGGACGACGCTCCGGAACTGCGGGTCCGAAGATCCGTCACACGAAACGGTACTGCGAGGGGTACGTCAGTACCGGTTAGCGTAGCGCAGCAGAGTGACGGCACAAGCCCCCGAACGGGTCGACCCGGCATACTGTTCGGGTGATCGAGACCTCCGCCGCCGCACTCCGCCTGACCGGCCGGGGCGCCGCCAGGCGCTCCGAGCTCTTCGAGGAGCTGGTGGCGCTTCTGGTCGGCGAGGGCTTCGCGCGGCTCACGCTCGACGACCTCGCGGCCCAGCTGCACTGCTCCAAGCGCACCCTCTACGGCCTCGCCGGCAGCAAGGAACAGCTGGTCAGAGCCGCCGTGGTGCACTTCTTCCGGCGGGCCACCGCCCGGGTCGAGGCGGTCCTCGCCGCCGCCACCGGGCCGGCCGAGCGCCTCGCCGCCTATCTGCGCGCGGTGGCCGCCGAGCTCGCGCCCGTCTCGCCGCAGTTCTTCGACGACGTGGCCGCCTTCGAGCCCGCCGCCGAGGTCTACGAGCGCAACACCCGGGCCGCCGCCGGGCGGGTGCAGCAGCTCATCGAGGAGGGCGTCTCGGCGGGGGTCTTCCGCGAGGTGCACGTGGCCTTCGCGGCCGATGTGATCTCCTCCGTCATGGTCCGCATCCAGCAGCGCCAGGTGGCCGCCGCGACCGGGCTCGCCGACGCCGCCGCGTACGAGCAGCTCGCGGAGCTGCTGCTGCACGGCCTGCAGAAGGCGGGCCTGAGCCCGGGCGGCCTGAAGCCGGCCTGAGCCGGGCGCTCGGAGCCGTACGTACGCATGGAGGGCACCCCGGATCTCCGGGGTGCCCTCCATGCGTACGTACGAAACCCGTCAGGCGACCTCGCCCCGGACCGCTCCTATCCGCCCGGCCGGCGCGTCCGCGCCGTCGTGGTGGATCGGGGTGTGCGCCCCGGTCAGGGAGACGCCGCTGCCGCCGCGCCGGGCGGCGACAATCTCGGCGCCGATGGACAGGGCGGTCTCCTCGGGCGTACGGGCTCCGAGGTCGAGGCCGATCGGGGAGCGCAGGCGCGCGAGTTCGAGCTCGGTGACACCGACCTCGCGCAGGCGCCGGTTGCGGTCCTCGTGGGTGCGGCGGGAGCCCATCGCGCCGATGTACGCGACGGGAAGCCTGAGCGCGGCCTGGAGCAGGGGCACGTCGAACTTGGCGTCATGGGTGAGCACGCACAGCACCGTGCGGCCGTCGACCTCGGTGGACTCCAGGTAGCGATGGGGCCACTCGACGACGATCTCGTCGGCGTCGGGGAAGCGGAGCCTGGTGGCGAAGACGGGCCGGGCGTCGCAGACGGTGACGTGGTAGCCGAGGAACTTGCCGACCCTGACGAGCGCGGACGCGAAGTCGATCGCGCCGAAGACGATCATGCGGGGCGCGGGGACGGAGGACTCGACGAGGAGGGTGAGGGGCTGTCCGCAGCGGCTGCCGTCGGCGCCGATCTCCACGGTGCCGGTGCGGCCGCCGTCCAGCATCGCGCGGGCCTCGCCGGCGGCGGTGCGGTCGAGCTCGGGGTGGCCGCCGAGCCCGCCCTCGTACGAGCCGTCGGGGCGGACCAGGAGGGCCTGCCCCAGCAGGTCCTCCGGCCCGGAGACGATCCGGGCCAGGGCCGCCGCCTCCCCCGAGACGGCGGCGGCCAGGGCGGCGGGGTAGACCCCGCCGCGTACCGGGGTGACGAGGATGTCGATGATGCCGCCGCAGGTCAGACCGACCGCGAAGGCGTCCTCGTCGCTGTAGCCGAAGCGCTCGACGACGGTCCTGCCGTCCTCAAGGGCTTGTTGGCACAGGTCGTAGACGGCGCCCTCCACACACCCGCCGGAGACCGACCCGATCGCCGTGCCGTCGGTGTCGACGGCGAGCGCGGCACCCGGCTGCCGGGGCGCGCTGCCGCCGACCGCCACCACGGTGGCGACGGCGAAGACACGTCCCTGCTCGACCCACCGGTGCAGCTCCTCGGCGATGTCCAGCATCTCGAACTCCTGGGGACTAGGGGATGGGGTGGGGAGGGCGACGTCACACAGGGCTCGTGCCCCGTCAGCCGACGCCCAGCCAGCTCTCGATCGGATGGATGGCGAAGTAGACGACGAAGACCACGCTCAGTGCCCACATGAAGCCGCCGACCTCGCGTGCCTTGCCCTGGGCGGACTTGATCACCGCGTAGGAGATCACGCCGGCCGCGACACCGGTGGTGATGGTGTACGTGAAGGGCATCAGGACCACGGTGAGGAACACCGGGATCGCGACGGAGCGGTCGCTCCAGTCCACGTGCTTGGCGTTCTGCATCATCATCGAGCCGATGACGACCAGGGCCGCGGCGGCGACCTCCTGCGGCACGATCGCGGTGAGCGGGGTGAAGAACAGGCACAGGGCGAAGAAGGCGCCGGTGACCACGGAGGCCAGACCGGTGCGGGCGCCCTCGCCGACGCCGGTGGCGGACTCGACGAAGACCGTCTGGCCCGAGGCACCGCCCGCGCCGCCGAGGATGCCGCCGGCGCCGTCGATGAACAGGGCCTTCGACAGGCCGGGCATCCGGCCCTTGCTGTCGGCGAGCTTGGCCTCGGTGCCGACGCCCAGGATGGTCGCCATGGCGTCGAAGAAGCCGGCGAGCACCAGGGTGAAGACGATCATGGTGATCGTGAGGTAGCCGACGTCGCCCCAGCCCGTGAAGTCCACGTTCCCGATGAGCGAGAAGTCCGGGGCGGAGACGGCACTGCCGTGCAGCTCGGGGGCGCCGGAGAACCAGGCCTTGGCCGGGATGTCGGCGACCGCGTTGAGCAGGGCCGCGACGCCGGTGCCGGTGACGATGCCGATGAGGATGGCGCCGGGGATGTTGCGGGACTGCAGCGCGAAGATCAGCAGCAGTGTGAAGGCGAAGATGAGGACCGGCCAGCCCTGCAGCTCTCCGGCCGGGCCGAGCGAGACGGGACCGCCGCCGGGGACGGGGTTCTCGTGGACGAAGCCGGCCTTCACGAAGCCGATGATGGCGATGAAGAGGCCGATGCCGATGGTGATGGCGTGCTTGAGCGCGAGCGGTATCGCGTTCATGATCATCTCGCGCAGGCCGGTGACGACCAGGAGACAGATCACGGCGCCGTACGCGATCGACATGGCCATCGCCTGCGGCCAGGTCATGACCGGGACGACCTGCGAGGCCATCACGCCGGAGACGCTGAGCCCGGCGGCGAGGGCCAGGGGGACCTTGCCCCAGAAGCCCATCAGGAGGGTGGTGGCCGCCGCGCACAGCGCGGTGGCGGTGATCAGCGCGGGCTGGGAGAGGACGTTGCCGTCGACATCCTTGCCGGAGAGGATCAGGGGGTTGAGCAGGAGAATGTACGCCATCGCCATGAAGGTGGTGACGCCGCCGCGGATCTCCGTCGCGACGGTGGATCCTCTCTCCGAGATGTGAAAGTACCGGTCGAGCCAGGACCTGCCGGCGGGGTTGCGCGAGCCGTTGCCCGCGTCCTCGGCCGTGGTTCTGGGCTCCACTGACGACTGGGTCATGGGGCCTACTCCCAAGGTTCAAAGGGGCACCCGCAGAAAGCGTTGGGGATTGCGGGATTTGGGATATGCAGTTGGCTGCACGACCCGGGGGACGGCCCGAGACGAACGGGTGGATCGGTACTGCGGTTCCTGCTGGTAATGCGGTGGGGGGTTCCTGGACGGTGCACGCGGGGAGGCACGCACCGTCCAGAGGTCCTACAGGGTGCCGGTCAGATGCTCGGGGCGGACCGGCGTCCGGTTGAGCTCCAGGCCCGTCGCGTTCCGGATCGCCGCGAGGACGGCCGGGGTGGACGACAGGGTCGGGGCCTCGCCGATGCCGCGCACGCCGTACGGCGCGTGCGGGTCGGCCAGTTCGAGGTAGTCGACCGGGATGGTCGGCGTGTCGAGGATGGTGGGGATGAGGTAGTCCGTGAAGGAGGGGTTGCGCACCTTCGCGGTCTTCGGGTCGACGATGATCTCCTCCATCACCGCGACGCCCAGGCCCTGGGTGGTGCCGCCCTGGATCTGGCCGACCACGGAGAGCGGGTTGACCGCCTTGCCGACGTCCTGGGCGCAGGCCAGCTCGATCACCTTCACCAGGCCGAGCTCGGTGTCGACCTCGACGACCGCGCGGTGCGCGGCGAAGGCGTACTGCACATGGCCGTTGCCCTGGCCGGTGACGAGGTCGAAGGCCTGGGTGGGGCGGTGCCGCCACACCTCCTCGATCTCCACGGCCTCGTCCTCCAGGACGTCGACGAGGGAGGCGAGGGTCTCGCCGTCGTCGGTGACGACCTTGCCGCCCTCCAGGAGGAGTTCGGCGTTCGCCCAGGCCGGGTGGTACGAGCCGAACTTGCGCCGGCCGATCTCCAGGACCTTCTCGCGGACGAGCTCGCAGGAGTTCTTGATGGCGCCGCCGGTCATGTACGTCTGGCGGCCCGCGGAGGTCGAACCGGCCGAGCCCACCTGGGTGTCGGCGGGGTGGATGGTGACCTGCTGGACGCCGAGCTCGGTGCGGGCGATCTGCGCGTGGATGGTGACGCCGCCCTGGCCGACCTCGGCCGCGGCGGTGTGGACGGTCGCGACGGGCTCGCCGTTGATGACCTCCATGCGGATCTTCGCGGTCGAGTAGTCGTCGAAGCCCTCGGAGAAGCCGACGTTCTTGATGCCGACGGCGTAGCCGACACCCCGTACCACGCCCTCGCCGTGGGTGGTGTTGGACAGGCCGCCCGGCAGCGCGCGGACGTCCGCGCCCTCGCCGGCCGTCTCCCACTGGCGCTCCGGCGGCATCGGGCGGGCCTTGACCCGGCGCAGGAGTTCGGCGACCGGGGCCGGCGAGTCCACGACCTGCCCGGTGGGCATGATCGTGCCCTGCTCCATGGCGTTGATCCGGCGGAACTCCACCGGGTCCATGCCCAGCTTCGCGGCGAGCTTGTCCATCTGCGCCTCGTACGCGAAGCAGGCCTGGACCGCGCCGAAGCCGCGCATGGCGCCGCAGGGCGGGTTGTTGGTGTAGAGGCCGATCGCCTCGATCTCGACGTCGTCGACGACGTACGGGCCGACGGAGAGCGAGGCCGCGTTGCCGACGACGGAGGCCGTGGACGAGGCGTACGCGCCGCCGTCGAGCACGATCTTGCACTTCAGGTGCGTGAGCTTGCCGTCCTTGGTGGCGCCGTGCTCGTAGTGGAGCTTGGCGGGGTGCCGGTGGACGTGCCCGAAGAAGGACTCGTAGCGGTTGTAGACCATCTTGACCGGCTTGCCGGTGCGCAGCGCGAGCACGGAGGCGAGGATCTGCATCGAGATGTCCTCGCGGCCGCCGAAGGCGCCGCCGACGCCGGCCATGGTCATCCGGACCTTGTCCTCGGGCAGGCCCAGGCACGGGGCGATCTGCTTGAGGTCCGAGTGCAGCCACTGGGTGGCGACGTAGAGGTCGACGCCGCCGTCCTCGGCGGGTACGGCGAGGCCGGACTCGGGGCCGAGGAAGGCCTGGTCCTGCATGCCGAAGGTGTACTCGCCGGTGACGATCACATCGGCCCGCTCCCGGGCCGCCGCCACGTCGCCGCGCACGATCGGCTGGCGGTGCACGATGTTGGGGTGCGGGACGTGGCCGGAGTGGTGGTCGTCGCGGTTCTCGTGCACGAGGACGGCGTCGGGCGCGGTCGCGGAGGCCTCGTCGGTGATGACGGGCAGCTCGCGGTACTCGACCTTGATCTTGGCGGCGGCGCGGCGCGCGGTCTCCGGGTGGTCGGCGGCCACGAGGGCCACCGGCTCGCCGTGGTGGCGGACCTTGCCGTACGCCAGGACCGGGGTGTCCTGGAACTCCATGCCGTAGTTCCTGGCGGCCGGCAGGTCGTCGGCCGTGAGAACGGCGTACACGCCGGACAGGGCCAGGGCCTCGGAGGTGTCGATGGAGACGATCTCGGCGTGGGCGACGGTGGAGCGCAGGATCTGGCCCCAGAGCATCTCCTCGTGCCACATGTCCGAGGAGTACGCGAACTCGCCGGTGACCTTGAGGGTGCCGTCGGGGCGGAGCGTGGACTCGCCGACGCCGCCCTTGGTGTGGGAGCCCTGGGTGACGTCGCGGGGGATGCCCGTGGTGGTGGTGCGTGCCATGGTCAGACCGCCTCTCCCTGGCGGGCGGCCGCGAGGCGGACCGCGTCGAGGATCTTCTCGTAGCCGGTGCAGCGGCAGAGGTTGCCGGAGAGCGCCTCGCGGATGTCCGCGTCCGTCGGGGACGGGTTGCGCTCCAGCATCTCGTCGGCGGCGACCAGCAGACCGGGGGTGCAGAAGCCGCACTGGACGGCGCCGGCGTCGATGAACGCCTGCTGGATCGGGGACAGTTCGACACCTTCGCCGGTCTGCGAGTCCTGGGCCGGCCTGGCCTCCCAGCGCTTGGCCTCGTCGATCGAGGTGCCGCCGCAGGCGCCGCTCGCGCAACCGCCGTGCGCCTCGCGCTCCTTGGCGTACTCCGCCAGGCCCTCTACGGTGACGACCTCGCGGCCCTCGACCTGGCCAGCCGCGACCAGACAGGAGCAGACCGGCACGCCGTCGAGGCGGACCGTGCAGGAACCGCACTCGCCCTGCTCGCAGGCGTTCTTGGAGCCGGGCAGCCCCAGGCGCTCGCGCAGGACGTAGAGGAGCGACTCGCCCTCCCAGACGTCGTCGGCCTCCTGCGGACGCCCGTTGACCGTGAAATTGACGCGCATGGTTATGCAGCTCCTTCGAGGGTGCGCCCGTTGCCGGCGCGGTACTGCTCCCAGGTCCAGCCGAGCGTGCGGCGGGCCATGATGCCCACGGCGTGCCGGCGGTACCGGGCGGTGCCGCGGACGTCGTCGATCGGGTTGCAGGCGCCGGAGGCGAGCTCCGCGAACTGCTTGGCGATCGACGGGGTGATGATCCGGCCGTTGTCCCAGAAGCCGCCCTCTTCGAGCGCCGCGTTCAGGAACTCCTCGGCCGCGGTGGCCCGGACCGGGGTCGGGGCGGCGGAGCCGATGCCGGTCCGCACGGTCCGGGTCTCCGGGTGGAGGGCCAGGCCGAAGGCGCAGACGGCGATGACCATCGCGTTGCGGGTACCGACCTTGGAGTACTGCTGGGGGCCGTCCGCCTTCTTGATGTGGACGGTCTTGATGAGCTCGTCGGGCTCCAGCGCGTTGCGCTTCACGCCCTTGTAGAACGCGTCGATCGGGATGAGCCGGGTGCCGCGCACCGACTCGACCTCGACCTGGGCGCCCGCCGCGAGCAGCGCGGGGTGGGCGTCGCCGGCCGGGGACGCGGTGCCCAGGTTGCCGCCGACGCCGCCGCGGTTGCGGATCTGCGGGGAGGCGACCGTGTGCGAGGCGAGCGCCAGACCGGGCAGCTCGGCCCGCAGGTTCTCCATGATCCGGCTGTACGGGACGGAGGCGCCGAGCCTGACGTCCTCCTCGCCGACCTCCCACTCGCCGAGCAGCTCGATGCGGTTGAGGTCCAGGAGGTACTCGGGACGCCGATGGTCGAAGTTGATCTCGACCATGATGTCCGTACCGCCTGCGATGGGGACGGCCGTGGGGTGCTCTGCCTTGGCGGCGAGCGCCTCCTCCCAGCTGGCGGGGCGAAGGAAGTCCATGGTGGCTCTCTTCTTGTGCTTCGGGTGGGGGTCGTTCGTACGGGCCAAAGGGGACGGCCGGCCCTCGACAAACGATGTCTTCATGTGCTGTTAACGCGTGGTGTGTGGCCTAGTACACAAGCCCGCGTGCCCCATGGGCAGCCACCGAACACATGAAGCAGTTGGCTGGCTGCCACTCTCGTCTTGTAGATTCGAACGAAAGGCGGGGAACAGTAACCCCACCGTTTCCCCCTGGAAACGGTGGCACCACGCCACCGGTCACTACGCGACACTCATCGACCCACTCATCGACCCATCGACTCATCGACAAAGGAACGGCGGCGACATCATGCGGCTGCGCGCACTGCTGGAGAACGACGCGCTGGGGCTGCGCCTGCTCGGCGGCGAGGACGAGCTGGACCGCACCGTCCGTGGCGTGATGACGACGGACCTCAAGGACCCGAGCCGCTACCTTTCGGGCGGTGAGCTGGTCCTCACCGGTCTCGCCTGGATGCGCGAGCCTGCCGACGCCGAGCCCTTCGTACGGATCCTGGCGGGGGCCGGGGTGGCCGCGCTGGCGGCCGGCGAGGCCGAGCTCGGCGACGTCCCGGAGGAACTCGTACAGGCGTGTTCACGCCATCGGCTTCCGCTGTTCGGGGTGAACGAGTCCGTTGCGTTCGCGACGATCACCGAGCATGTTGTTCGACAGGTCTCCGGTGAGCGGGCCGGCGACCTGGCCGCCGTCGTGGACCGCCACCGGCGTCTGATGACCTCCGGACCGGCCGGTGGCGGGCCCGAGGCCGTCCTCGACCTCCTGGGCTCCGACCTGGACCTCAGGGCCTGGGTGCTCTCCCCCACCGGCCGCCGGATCGCGAGCGCCGGGGAGCCCCTGGAGCCCGCGCTCGCCGCCACCCTGGCGGGCGAGCACCTGGCCGCCACCCGCACCGGCCGGCGCGGCCCGCACCGGGTCTCCGTCGGCGGAACCTCCTACTCGCTGTTCCCGATCCGCAACACCGGCCGCGGCGCCGCCGCCCAGCCCGCCTCCCGCGACGTCCGCGAGACGGTGCTCTCCGACTGGCTGCTCGCCGTCGAGGCCGACGCGGGTGACTGGCCGGCCGCCCGGCTCGACCTGCTCCAGGGCGTCACCCAGCTGATCGCCGTCGAGCGGGACCGCCGCGACGCCGCCCGGACGGTACGCCGCCGGCTCGCCCAGGAGGTCCTGGAGCTGGTCCAGACGGGCGCCGCGCCCGCCGAGATCGCCGCCCGCCTCCGGGTCGCCGCGCCCGTGCTGCTGCCGGGCCTGGGCACCGCCCCGCACTGGCAGGTCGTGGTCGCCCGCGTCGAGTGGGACCAGGAGCCCGGGCAGAACGCCGTGGAGAGCGGCCCCGTCACCCAGGCGCTCCTGGAGGAGATCCTGGTCGACCCGTCCGCCACCGGGGCCGACACCGCCGACCGGATCGCCGTCGCGCACAGCGGCGACGAGGCCATCGCGCTCGTCCCGCTGGCCACCGCACCGCTGCCGGAGAGCGAGGACGACGCGCCGCCGGCCGCCCTCGGACTGCACGCCGACGTGCTGCTCACCGCCGTCCGCGACCCGCTCTCCGCCGGCCTCGCCGACGACGGCCGGCTCACCCTGGGCGTCAGCGCCGCCGTGCACTCCGCCGAGGGGCTGCGCGGCGCCCTGGAGGAGGCCCGGCACGCCCGCCGGGTCGCCGCCGCCCGCCCGGGCCGGGTCTGCGCCGCCGGCCACCACGAGCTGGCCTCGCACGTGCTGCTCCTGCCCTTCGTGCCGGACGACGTCCGCCGCGCCTTCACTGCGCGGCTCCTCGACCCGCTGCGCGACTACGACCGGCGCCACCGGGCCGAGCTCATCCCGACCCTGGAGGCCTTCCTGGACTCCGACGGCTCCTGGACGCGCTGCGCGACCCGCCTCCACCTGCACGTGAACACGCTGCGCTACCGGGTGGGCCGGATCGAACAGCTCACCGGCCGGGACCTGTCCCGCCTGGAGGACAAGCTGGACTTCTTCCTGGCGCTCCGGATGAGCTGAACCGGATGAGCTGAACCGGATGAGCTGAACCGGATGAGCCGGATGAGCTGAACAGGTGAACCTGTGGTTCCGCCGCAGGGTTCATCTCATCGGGTGATCAAGGGAACTGACGGGGCGGCAGTCAAGGGCCGTCCCGTCCCCCGTCGTCCCGTGTTTCCGGGCCCCACCGGTTTGTGAAAAGTTTCACCCGACCCCTTGGCCGCCCCCCGCGGTTCGTGCTGAGATGCCGTCCTACTCACAGCTCGATGGCGTGCTCGGGGAGGGCAATGTGGCGTACGGGCGGGGAACCCCATTGGAGGCCGCGGTCTGGAGACTCCGCTCCCGCGGCTGCTGGACGGACGCCGCCGAACTCCTCACCCCCCGCGCGACGGAACCCGCCGCCGCCTTGGAACGGGCGGCCCTGCTGATCGAGCGCTGCCTCTACACCGAGCAGGGCTGGGCCGAGGCCGAGGAGGCGCTGCGCGCGGCCGAGGCGCTCGCCCGTACCGACGAGGAGCGCGGGGCGGCGGCCTGCGAACGCGGGTACCTCGCCTACGCGTCCACCCTGCTCGGCGTACGGGACCGGGCCGACGAGGCCCGCGCGGCCCTCGGCCGGGCGGCGGCGCTCCTCGGGCCGGACACCCGGGGCCGCGCGCTGCTCGACTACCGGCGCGGCCTGATCGCCCAGAACCTCGGGGACTCCCCGCAGGCGGCCCGCGCCGCGTACCGCCGCGCCCACGCGGGCGCCACCGCCCACGACGACGAGCTGCTGCTGTCGTCGACCTGGCGGCACCTGGCCGGACTGGCCCTGCGTGAGGGCGAGTTGGCGGAGGCGCGGCACGGCTTCGCCGAATCCCTGCGGATCCGCGAGGAGTTGGGCTACCTGGTCGGTACGGCCCCGGCCCTCGCCTCCCTCGCCGACACGGAGACCGAACCGGAGGCGGGCCGCCTGCGCGCCGAGGCGGGGCGGCTGTTCCGCCTCCTGGGGGGCGTACCGACGTGGCTGGGGCCGTGGGTGGGGGGCCCGGGTGCCGCTCCGGTGACCGCGTTCGGGACTGCATGATGTACGGCGCGGCCGGCTCCAACAGGACCTGAACGCCCTGCACCCCGCGCCACACATCACGCTTTACGTCCCGAACGCGGTCCCTGCGGGTCCCCAGCGCCCCGCAGCTCGGCCCCGCCTGGCGCGGAGGGGTGGGTGGGGGGGGGGGCAGGCCGTCCACGCCCGGGGGGAGAGGGCTGGCCGCCTGCGGGCGCCATGGGGGGGGTGGGGTCAGTGCGGGCGTTCGAGGCGTATCAGCGCCTCGTCCAGGCCCACGATCAGCGCGCCGTCGTCCGTGACCGCGACCGAGCGGACCGGTGGACCCGGGCGGAAGGCGAGGCGGGTGCGGCGGTCGACGTCGTGGAGTTCGACCGTGCCGTCGGCCCACGCGGCGGCGAGCACCGGGCCGTACGGGGTCTCGGTCGCGGCCAGCGAGACCACCGGGGCGCGCCGCTCGGCCAGCGGCGCCGGGTCGGCGTCCTTGCCGGGGGTCCAGCGGCGCACCGCGCCGTCGGTGCCGCCGCTGCACACGAAGGGGGTCGCGGACTCGACCGCGGCGACCGCCGTGACCCGCCCGCTGTGCAGGGCTGCCTGGTGCAGTCCGGTGAGCCCGAAGGCGTGCACGGACCCGAGCCGGTCCCCCACCACCACGGACCCGCCGATCGCGGCGAGCGCCGTGCCCGGGTGCCGGCTGAGGGTGGTGGAGACGGCCTCGGTGAGGCGGTGCAGATACGGCGCGCGCGGCTCCCGGCCCCGTACGGTGTGCAGCCGGCCGCGCTCGTCGAGCAGCAGCACGGTCCCGTCGGGTGCGGGCGCGAGCGCGGTGACCCGTCCGGTGACCGGGTGGTCGAGCCGCCCCAGCGGCCGGGCGTCGGCCGCGGCGAGGAGGCGTACGGTGCCGCCGAGGTCGGCGACGAGCAGGGTGCCGCCCTGCGCGGCGAGCGCGGCCGCCGGTCCGGGCCAGGGCGGGGCGACGTCCCCGGCGACCCGGTTCCACCGCACCCGCCAGGGTGCGGGCGCGGCGAGCTCCGCGAGGGCGGGCCGCAGCCGCGGGTCGGCGGCGTCGCCGAGGACGCCGAGCAGCGCGAGAGCCCGGTCGGCGGGGGTGCGGGCCGCGCAGAGCGCCTGCCCGGCGCGCAGCCAGGCGGTGCGGAGACCGCCGTGGGTGTCGCCGGGGTCCCGTTCGTAACTGGTGGTGACGGCGAAGGGGTCGGCGGCGCAGACGGCGGACGGGTCGGAGAGGTCGGTGCGGGGGAAAAGGGCCCTCGCGGTCTCCGGTGCCGGTTCCTCCGCCTCTTCGGCGTCGGGGGCGCCGTCGACGACCGTCACCCGGCCCTGCGCGAGCAGCGCGTACTCCGGGGTGCCGGGGCGGGCCTCGACCACCAGCCGGACCCGGCCCAGCCGGGCGAGGTCCGCGACGAGCGCGGCGACGGCCTCCGGCTCGGCGGCGGCGTGCAGGGCCGGGAGCAGCAGGACGGTGCGGGCGGCGCGGCCGGTCTCGCTGGTGGCGAGCGCGCGGACGAGGTCGCCGGGCGAGGTGGCGACGACCCCGAGGTGGTCGGCGACGGCCCAGGCGGTGCCGAGCGCGGTGCGCCCGGTCAGCGGGACGAGCGCGCGGGCGCTACGGTGCCGCCCTGCGGCCCGGGGGCCGTGCGCGGCGAGCCAGCCGAGCAGCCCGGGGGCGCCGGTGACGAGGCAGAGGCGGGGCGCGTCGGGGTCGGTGAGCCAGCCGAGCAGGGCCGCGGCCCCGGGGCGCTCCGCGCGGACGGACGGCATGAACACCTCTCGGTCGGCATGCTGCGAACGGAGTAACAGGCTGACACTGTCGACCTTAGTCGTCAGTGCTGCGCTCCGGTGAAGTGCTCCCGTACGAGCGCCGACACGACCGCGAGATCCTGGGCGATCAGGGCGTCGAGGAGAGCCGTGTGCTCGGCGGCGTCGGCGACGAGTTCGCCGTGGCGGGTGACGGGCGCGCTGACGAGGGGCCACTGGGAGCGGCGGTGGAGGTCGTCGGCGATGTGCAGGAGCTGTTCGTTGCCGGCGAGGGCGAGGACGGCGCGGTGGAAGGCGCGGTCGGCGTCGGCGTAGTGGGCGCGGTCGCCGCGGGCGGCTGCGGTGGCGGTGGCCTCGGCGAGCGGGCGGAGCTCGGCCCAGCGGCCGGCCGGGACGGTGCGGGCGAGCCGGAGCATGACGGGGACCTCGATGAGGGCGCGGACCTCGGCGAGTTCGGCGAGTTCGCGGGGGGTGCGTTCGGTGACCCGGAAGCCGCGGTTGGGGACGACCTCGACGGCACCCTCGGTGGCGAGCTGCTGCATGGCCTCGCGGACGGGGGTGGCGGAGACGCCGAAGCGTTCGCCGAGGGCGGGGGCGGAGTAGACCTCGCCGGGGACGAGCTCGCCGCCGACGAGGGCGGTGCGCAGGGCCTGGAGGATCTGGCCGCGGACGGAGTGGCGGCGCACGGTCCGCGGGCCGGAGCCGAGGTCGACATCAGGGCCCGGGGGCTCGCTGTGGGTGTGCTCGCCGCGGGCCTGTTCGGGGACGCGGGCGGCGGCCCCGGGTGCGCCGTGGCCCGGGGCCTCCCCGTAGCCGCGGGCACCGGCCTCGTACCCGCCGTCGTTCTCGTACGCGGGCCGGCCGGTCGTCCGCCCGCGCGTGCTGCCCTGCTCCACCCGGGTCCTCCTGCGCCGTCGTACCGGGCCCGGCTCGCGGTGCCGGGGTCCCCCGTGCACGATAGGCGGACGGCGTCGCAGTTCAAACACCGCATCGATCGGGTAAGGTAAGCCTAACCTGCCAACGATCGTGATTCGGTGGTCCCGCATGGCCGTGCCCGCTCTGCTGCCGTCACCCCCCGCCTCGCCCGTCGCGGCCTCCTACGCCCGCCTGGCCGGGGTCGCCGCGGGTCTGAGCGTGGCCGAGACCGCCGGGGACGGGGTCCTTCCGTGCGGTACGGGCTGGGTGCGGGCGGACGAGCTGGGCGCCGGCGGGGACGGTCTGGACACCTTCCTCGCCTGGGACGAGGCGCAGGTGCGGCGGGACTACAAGCGCGTCGCCCGCCCCGACGTGGTGGCGAGCTTCGGACTGCACCGGTACGCGTGGCCGGTGTGCCTCCTGGTGACGCTCCCCTGGTTCCTGGAGCGCCGGGTGCCACGCGTCCCCGCGCGGAACGTGGCCTTCCGGCGGGCGCTCGGCCGGGTCGCGGTACGGGTGGAGGAGTTCGCGTGCCTGCCGGGGGATCCGGCGGCGGCGCTGCCCGGGGCCCGCGTGGTGGCGGACGAGGAGGCGCTGCGGGCGGCGGCGCGGGAAGCGCTCGCCGAGCACTTCGAGGAGGTGCTCGGCGGCTTCGGGCCCCGGATGCGGCGGGGCCGGCGGGCCCTGTGGGGCATGGTGACGGACGAGATCGTCGAGAGCCTCTGGTACGTCGGGGCGCTGCTCGGCGAGGAGGACCGGGCGCTCGCGGAGCTCGAACGGCTGATGCCGGGCACGGCCCGGCCGTACGTGGGGGCGGCGGGCTTCCGTGAGCTGCCGGGTTCGGCGGAGGGCTGCGGCGGGGCGGCGCGCGCCACCCGGGACCGGGCCACGTGCTGTCTCTTCTACACGGTGCGCCCCGAGGACACCTGTCTGACCTGCCCGCGCACCGCGGACCCGGAGCGGGTCCGCCGGCTCGCGGCCACCGCCTGACTCGCCGGCGCCCTTCTGCCGTCCCTCTGCCGCCCCTGCGGGTTACGCCACCCCCAGGGGTAGTGATATTCGAACGCAACTCGGTGTTCTCGCGCGACAGTTCGACCAGATCACACCTATTCGTATGCCGTACGACCCCGATGGCGTGCACTTGTTCCGAAACCCGGTGACCGCCCCTCCGGGTCGGCCAGTATGGGCGGCCGTATCGCCCTACTGCGAGGCAAAGGGACACCGCATGAGACTGACCGACATATCGCTGGACTGGCTGCTTCCGGGCGGCGTGATGGTGGCGGGAGTCGTGACGGCGGTGGCGGTGCTCGCGCGCGGGAAGCGCGCCGGTGACCAGGCCGCGGCCGAAGACTCCTGGGAGCGCAGCGAGGAGCGCCGCAGACGCAAGGAGGCCGTCTACGGCACCGCGTCCTACGTCCTGCTCTTCTGCTGCGCCGCGGTCGCGGCGGCGCTCTCCTTCCACGGACTGGTCGGCTTCGGCCGGCAGAACCTCAACCTCACCGGGGGCTGGGAGTACCTGGTCCCGTTCGGCCTCGACGGCGCCGCGATGTTCTGTTCGGTGCTCGCCGTACGCGAGGCCAGCCACGGTGACGCGGCGCTCGGCTCGCGCATGCTCGTGTGGATGTTCGCGGGGGCCGCGGCCTGGTTCAACTGGGTGCACGCGCCGCGCGGCATCGACCACGCGGGCGCCCCGCAGTTCTTCGCGGGGATGTCCCTGTCGGCGGCGGTCCTCTTCGACCGGGCCCTGAAGCAGACCCGGCGGGCGGCGCTGCGCGAGCAGGGCCTGATCCCGAGGCCGCTGCCGCAGATCCGGATGGTGCGCTGGCTGCGGGCGCCCCGGGAGACCTTCGGCGCCTGGTCGCTGATGCTCCTGGAAGGCGTACGGACCCTGGACGAGGCCGTGGACGAGGTGCGCGAGGACCGGCGGGAGCGGGCGCAGGACCGCATCCGCCGGCGGGAGCAGGCCAAGCTGGACCGGGCGCGTCTGAAGGCGCTGAACCGGCAGCACCGCGCGTTCGGGCGCGGCGGCCGGCAGGTCGAGATGGCGGCGCTCGGTGCCGCCGCCCAGCAGGGCTCCGCGGCGGGGCCGGTGCCGGCCGCCGTCGCGGAGCCCGCCATAGCGGACCCCGGACAGCTGCCGCTTCGCTCCCGACCCTCCCTGCAAGCCGTGAAGGGCGCTGAGTCGCGCTCGGGCGAGTCCCGGACGGTGGACCTCACCGCCGAGGACGACACCCAGGCGCTGCCGCGTCTCGACTCCCTGGAACGCAAACTCGCGGACCTGGAGCAGCAGTTCGGCTGACCGGCGAGACCCGGCACGGCAGGACACATCACGGCAAGGCAAGAGCACACGACGGCGGGGCCGCCCGAGGGGATCCTCAGGCGGCCCCGCCGTCCAGTTCGAACCAGACGACCTTGCCCACGCCGTGGTTCTCCACCCCCCAGGAGTCGGCGAGGGCCTGGACGAGGACCAGTCCGCGCCCGTGCGTACCGTCGTCGGCGTGCGGTACGCACGGGTGGCCGAATCCTGCGGTGAAGTCCCGTACCTCGACGCGCAGTCGGTCGGGGACCACGGTGGCGGTGACGACCGCGCCGTGGTCGGTGTGGATGAGCGCGTTGGTCACCAGTTCGCTGGCGAGGAGTTCGGCGACGTCGGTGGCGCCCGGCCCGCCCCACGTTCCCAGCATCGCGCGCAAGGCATGTCGCACCTCCGGTACGGCGGTGAGATCCGCGCATCCCACCCTTCTGAGCAGTTGTTGAGTCGGCTGTGTCGCCTCCCCGGCCATAACCCCCACCCCGTCGTCTCATCGAACAGGCTCACGGGGATGCATGCCCCGCCGGGAAGGCGGCATTCATCGGCGTGCACGGACCGTCAGGGGCGGGGCACGTTCCGCAGGTTCGACCGGGCCATCTGGAGCATCCGGCCCACTCCCCCGTCGAGCACCATCTTGCTGGCGGAGAGGGCGAAGCCGGTGACCATCTCGGCGCTGATCCGGGGCGGGATGGACAGCGCGTTGGGGTCGGTGACGACGTCCACCAGCGCCGGGCCCTTGTGCTTGAAGGCGTCCCTGAGCGAGCTCGCGAGCTGCTTCGGCTTCTCGACCCGCACGCCGTAGGCGCCGGCCGCCCGCGCGATGGCGGCGAAGTCTGGGTTCTTGTTCGTCGTCCCGTACGCGGGAAGTCCTGCCACCAGCATCTCCAACTCCACCATGCTCAGGGAGGAGTTGTTGAAGACGATGACCTTCACCGGCAGGTCGTACTGCACCAGGGTGAGGAAATCGCCCATGAGCATGGTGAATCCGCCGTCGCCGGACATCGACACGACCTGCCGGCCGCGGTCGGTGAACTGGGCGCCGATGGCCTGCGGCAGCGCGTTGGCCATGGAGCCGTGGCTGAAGGATCCGATGATCCGGCGGCGCCCGTTGGGGGTGAGATAGCGGGCGGCCCACACGTTGCACATGCCGGTGTCGACGGTGAACACGGCGTCGTCGTCGGCGAGTTCGTCGACCATCGAGGCCACGAACTCGGGGTGGATCGGCACGTGCTTCTCGACCTTGCGGGTGTACGCCTTGACCACGCCCTCCAGGGCCTCGGCGTGCTTCTTCAGCATCTTGTCGAGGAAGCGCCGGTCGGTCTTGGCGCGCACCCGCGGGATGAGACAGCGCAGGGTCTCGCGGACGTCGCCCCAGACGGCGAGGTCGAGCCGGGAGCGCCGGCCGAGCCGCTCGGGCCGTACGTCGATCTGGACGATCTTCACGTCGTCGGGCAGGAAGGCGTTGTACGGGAAGTCGGTGCCGAGCAGGATCAGCAGGTCGCACTCGTGGGTGGCCTCGTAGGCGGCACCGTAGCCGAGGAGTCCGCTCATGCCGACGTCGTACGGGTTGGCGTACTGGATCCATTCCTTGCCGCGCAGCGCGTGCCCGACGGGCGCCTTCACCCGCTCGGCGAACTGCATGACCTCGGCGTGCGCCCCGGCCGTGCCGCTGCCGCAGAACAGGGTCACCCGGCTGGCCGAGTCGATCATCTTCACGAGGTCGTCGATCTCGGCGTCGCCGGGGCGGACGGTCGGCCGGGTGGTGACGAGGGCGGTCTCGGCCGCCTTCTCGGGCGCGGCCTGGGCGGCGATGTCGCCGGGCAGCGAGACGACGCTGACGCCGCCCTGGCCGACGGCGTGCTGGATGGCGGTGTTCAGCAGCCGGGGCATCTGGCGCGGGTTGGAGATCAGCTCGCTGTAGTGGCTGCACTCACGGAACAGCTGGTCGGGATGGGTCTCCTGGAAGTAGCCGAGGCCGATCTCGCTGGACGGGATGTGCGAGGCGAGGGCGAGCACCGGGGCCATGGAGCGGTGCGCGTCGTACAGGCCGTTGATCAGATGGAGGTTGCCGGGGCCGCAGGAGCCGGCGCAGGCGGCGAGCCGGCCGGTGATCTGGGCCTCGGCGCCGGCCGCGAACGCGGCGGCCTCCTCGTGCCGCACCTGGATCCAGTCGATGGCGCCGTTGCGGCGGATCGCGTCGACGACCGGGTTCAGGCTGTCGCCGACCACGCCGTACAGGCGCTGGACGCCCGCGCGGACGAGGATGTCGACGAACTGTTCTGCGACGTTCTGTTTGCCCATGGGTCCATCAACCCATGGGCGCGGGGGTTGCGCCTGCGGGGTTACGCCTCCCAGACGGCCACGCCCGTGCGGTCGTCGGCGTAGCCGGTGACGCGCAGCTGGGTGTCGGCGAGGAAGGCGGCGAGGCCGGGCGGTTCGGCGCCCGACCAGCGGGCGGCGAGCTCGTGGGCGAGCGCGGGTTCGCCGCGCATCGGCTCGGCGAGGCCGTGGGAGGCAAGCAGCAGGGTGTCGCCGGGGCGGGCGACGGAGGCCCGGAAGCGGAACGGTTCGGCCGCGGGCAGGGGGTCCTCGACGAAGGGGCGGCGGGGGGCGTCGGTGACGCCGAGCCGCATGGTGTGCCGGTCGCCGTCCGCACCGGCCTCGGGGACGTCGTACGCGGCCGGGTCGGCGAGGCCGGCCGGCTCGTCCTCGCCGAGGATGGCCCTGGCGAGCTGGGCCGGCCGGGAGCCGAAGCCGACGACGGGCCCGCCGGCGGTCGCCGCGGGCTCGGGAAGCAGCGGCTCGATGTCCTGCCAGGAGCCGTCGCGGAGCCGGAACAGGCCGCCGGCGCCGATGCCGAAGAAGACCCGGGTGCGGCACTCGGGGTCGGCGGAGAGCAGCAGACAGCGCAGGCCCGCGGTGTACTCGTCGGGGTCGAGGCCGCGTTCGGCGGCGCGGGAGCGGAGTTTGCCGTAGGTGCGGTCGGTGAGCCGGTGCAGTCCGGACTTGAGGTCGCCGCGGCGGCCGGCCCGGATGTCCTCGGAGAGCCGGGCGTGGCTGCGGCCGACGGACTCGGCGATCCAGCGGCAGGCGTCGGTGGCGGCGAGGTGGGTGTGCTCGGAGCCGCGCCGCCCGGCGGCGACCGCGACCAGGACCAGCGCGGCCTCGTCGTGCCCGAAGCGGGCGGTGAGCAGGGCGTCGCGGCGGGGTTCGCCGCGGAAGCGGGCGGAGTCGCCGCGGACGGAGACGGCCCGCAGGGTGTACGCGCCGTAGCGGGCGCCGTCGAGGACGGTGTCGGCGACGAGCGCGTCGAGCTCGCCGGGGCGGGCGGCGGGCAGATGGGTGGGCTCGGGCTCGTAGGTGGGCGGCCGGCTGCCGACGTGTCCGGTACGGGGCCGGGGCGCGGGGACCTGCACGGTCGGCGTCTCGACGGGCGGGGCCGGGGGCAGGGGCGGGGGCGGGGCGACGGGCGGTTGCGGCGGCTCGGGCTCGGCGACGGGCGGATCGGCGGCGGGCGCCGCGACGACCGGGATGCGTACGGTCGGCTCCGTGTCCGGGGCCTCGTCGGCGGGTGCCGTGCGCGGCGCGGCCGGTGCCGTGCGCGGCGCGGGCGGCGCGGGCGGCGCGGCCAGGTGTCCGGCCGTGGTCGCCGCGGCGGAGTCGTAGCGCTCGTCGAGGCTGTCCGGCGTGGGCGCGGGCGCGGTGTCCTGCGCGTCCTCGTCGTACAGCTTGTCCCACCAGTTGGTGTCCCCCTGCTGAGTCATGCCCTTATTGTCCACCGCACAGGGCGTCAGAAAACGGGACATCGCGAAAAGGACTGAGCCGAAAGAGTGGTCCGCCGGACGTCCCCACCCCCCACGGGAAGGACGTCCGGCGGACCGGCGTGGTCAGCGCACGTCGTCAGCGCGAACCACGGTCCGGGTGACGGAGTCGCCGTCGGCGTCCGTCCGTTCGGTCGTCAGGGTGCCCCGCGCCTCGGTCCAGGTGGTGCCGGCGGTCGCCGCCCCCAGGGTCGTACGCGAAATCGGGCGCATCGCTCTCCCCATCTGAATCCGGACATGTGGGCTTCAGCGCATAAGGGCATAAGCCGCCCATGTCCGGAGGCTGTTGGTGCTGCGGTGGCGCCACATTGGCAGAGGTGAGGGTGGTACAGGCAGGATGGGCGCGGCGGGAATGCGCCGTGGCCGATTCCCGCCAGCGCCAACGGAACGAACACGTCCGGTGGACCTCCGGAGAATTCCGGCCGTCCCGGGACGTCCGCGCGAGGGGTGGGACAGCGATGCTGGCAGCGATAGGGCTCGACGAACGACAGGAGTCCGCCTACCGCGCACTGGTCGCGCTGGGTGCGGCCGAGGTCTCCGACCTGGCCCACCGGCTCGCGCTGCCGGAGCACGACACCGAGCGGGCGCTGCGCCGCCTGGAGTCTCAGGGGCTGGCCGCCCAGTCCTCGGCGCGCATGGGGCGCTGGGTCGCGGCCCCGCCCGGGGTCGCGCTGGGCGCGCTGCTCACCCAGCAGCGGCACGAGCTGGAGCAGGCCGAGCTGGCGGCGGCGCTGCTCGCCCAGGAGTACCGGGCGGAGGCCACCCAGCCGGCCGTGCACGACCTGGTCGAGGTGGTGACGGGCGCGGGCGCGGTGACCCACCGCTTCCTCCAGCTCCAGCTCGGCGCCGCGGACGAGGTGTGCGCACTGGTCACCGGCAAGCCCATCGCCGTCTCGGGCATGGAGAACGACGCGGAGGCGCTGGCCGCCGAGCGGGGCGTGCGCTACCGGGTGGTGATCGAGCGGGAGGTGCTCACGCTGCCGACCGGTCTGATCGAGCTGTCGGCGGCCCTCGGCCGGAACGAGCAGATCCGGGTCGTGGACCGGGTGCCGACCAAGCTGGTCGTGGCGGACCGCCAGCTGGCGATGGTCCCGCTCACCGGCCGCGGCGTCGAACCGGCCGCGCTGGTGGTGCACGCGAGCGGGCTGCTCGAATCGCTGATGGGTCTTTTCGAGTCGGTCTGGCGGGACGCGCTGCCGCTGCGGCTCGGCGCGGGCGCGCAGATCACCGAGGACGAGGTGCCGGGCCCGGACCGGACGGACCTGGAGATCCTGAGCCTGCTGCTCGCCGGGATGACGGACGCGAGCGTGGCGAAGCAGCTGGACCTGGGGCTGCGGACGGTGCAGCGGCGGGTGAAGGGGCTGATGGAGCTGAGCGGGGTGACGACACGGCTGCAGCTCGGCTGGCACGCGTACGAGAAGGGGTGGGTGGCGCGTCGGTGAGGCGCGGGGACCGTTGCCGAGGCGCGGTGCGTGAACGGGTGGGCGGGCCGCCGGTGGGCCGAGGGCGTATGGCAGGGTGAGCGCCCGGCCGGTGAGCACGCCGGCCCCTCACGTCACCCCTCTGGAGTACCACCCATGAACGGAAGGCGCCGTCGCGCCCTGCTGGCCACCGTCACCCCGGTCCTCGAACCCGGGGAGCGGGTGGAGGTGACGACGATCGTGGGCCTGAGCACGGTGTCCGTGCGCCGGACGGCGGCCTTCGGCATCGCGTCGGCGATCGCGAGCGGCGGGACGGTGACGGTGATCCCGACGCCGGTGCCGCACTACCTGGCGATGACCGACCGCCGGCTCTTCGTCTTCCGGGCGGACCCGACGTTCGCGAAGCCGGTGGAGCACACGATGACGATCCAGCGGGAGGGCCTGTTCCGCTCGGAGATCAAGGAGCGGATCCTGAACTCCTCGTTCGTGCTGTCCTCCCCGTACAGCGAGACGCGGCTGAAGCTGATCTTCCCGCTCATCAGCCGCAAGGAGCGGCATCTCGTCGCCGCGGCGATCCCCGTGACCCGCTGACGTTCACGTCCTCCGTCCGTAAGGCTTGACCTGCGCGAACACCCACGGTCCTGCACCCTGGGCAAATGGGTGTGTGGCAGCTCCTGCTGACGGCGATGGTGATGCTGCTCGGCCTGTTCGGGGTCCTGACGCCCGGCGTGCCGGGCACGTGGCTGGTGTGGGCGGCGATGCTGTGGTGGGCGCTGCACGAGCGGAACGGCCTCGCCTGGATCCTGCTGGTCTCCTCGACCGGACTGCTGCTGCTCACCCAGGTCGTCGTCTGGCAGCTGCCGCCGCGCCGCTTCCGGGGCGTCGGGATCACCCGGAGGATGGTGGCGTACGCGGGGGTCGGCGCGTTCCTGGGCTTCTTCCTGGTCCCGGTGCTCGGCGCGATCCCCGGCTTCGTCGGCGGCGTCTACCTCTCCGAACGCCTCCGCCTCGGCGGCCACGGCCAGGCCGGCGCGTCCACCCGCGCGGTGATGCGGGCGGCGGGCACGAGCGTGCTCGTGGAGCTGTTCTCGTGCCTGCTGATCGTGGGGGCGTGGGCGGGGGCGGTGTTCTGGGGCGGTTAGGGCGTGCTCACGGCGCTCGTGGCGAGATAGCGGGCGGCGTACGAGCGCCAGGGGCGCCGGTGCGGGTGGTCCGGGAGGCCGGGCGCGGGGACGTCCGGGTCGCCCAGGGCGCGGGTGCGGACGGCGGCGACGGCCTCGGGGCCGACCCCCGGGACGGCGGCCAGGGCCGCGGCGGAGGCGTCGCGGTCGGCGCCCGGGTCGAGCCGTACGGTGCCGTCGGCGAGGGCGGCGGCCAGGGGGCCGGCCACGGGGTGGGCGGTCAGGGCCGCCGGGGCCGGGAAGAGGTGGGTGAGCCCGCCGCACGGGGTCTCCAGGGGCGTCCCGTACCGCTCGACGAGCCGCGCGGCCTCGTCCGGGCCGACCACCGTCCGTACCGCGAACTCCTCCGGCTCGGCCGCGCCCGGGGAGCGCACGCCGGGGCGGGCGGCGACCTCGGCGGCGAGCTCGGGGTCGGCGCCGAGGCGCTCGGCGACCGCGTACGGGTCGGCGTCCAGGTCGAAGAGGCGGCGCAGCCGCTGTACGGCGGTGGTGAGGTCGCGCAGCTCGGTGAGGTGGATCCGGGCTTCCAGCCAGCGGCCGCCGCCGCCCGGGGCGCGCTCGTCGACGGAGACGATGCCGGTGCCGTACGGGAGGCGCAGGGTGCGCCGGTAGGTGCGGGTGCCGGGCGCGCCGACGACCTCCTCGATGCCCGGCAGCGCCTCGGCGGCGAGCAGGTCGAACACCTCCCTCGCGGCGTACGGCCCCCGGTGCGCGAGCCGCAGCGGCACCCCGGCGGCGAGTGCCGTGCGCGGGCCCGCGCCGGTGCGGGTCTCGGCGCGCAGCTCGCTGGGGGTGCGGGCGTAGACGGCGCGGATCGTGTCGTTGAACTGCCGCACGCTCGCGAACCCGGACGCGAACGCGATCTCGGTGACCGGCAGGCCCGTGGTCTGCAGCAGCACCCGTGCGGTGTGCGCCCGCTGGGCGCGGGCGAGGGCGACCGGCCCTGCGCCGAGTTCGGCGGTGAGCTGCCGCTGCACCTGCCGTGCGCTGTACCCGAGCCGCCCCGCGAGCCCGGGCACCCCCTCCCGGTCCACCACCCCGTCCCCGATCATCCGCACGGCCCGCCCGACGACGTCCGCCCGCACGTTCCACTCGGCCGACCCGGGCACCGCGTCCGGCCGGCACCGACGGCAGGCCCGGAATCCGTGCCCCTGAGCGGCCGCGGCGGTCGGGAAGAAGCTCACGTTGCGCCGCTTCGGCGTGACGGCCGGGCAGCTGGGCCGGCAGTAGATCCCGGTGGTGGCCACCGCGAAGAAGAACACCCCGTCGAAGCGGGCGTCCCGGCTGCTGACCGCCTGGTAACGGGTGTCCTCGTCCAGCCGCGCCCCGCTGGTGGTGCCGGTCTCCGTGTCCGTCATGCCCTCCAGTGTGCGGGACCGGGAGGGCCCGGACTGGCGGATTTCGGACATGAGGGTGGGGTGGGGCGGGACCGGCCCCACCCCACTGATCCCGCTCAGCGGATCCGACCGCTCCGCTTCACCTCCATCGCCGCGCGGCCCTCCGCGCCCTTGCGCTTCCAGTCCTTCAGGAGCTCCGACCGCAGGCGGGCGTCCGTCTTGGCGACCAGGCGCTGGTTCTCGCGGAGGAGCTTGCGGTAGCTGTCGAGGCGGCGCTCCGGGAGCGTGCCGTCGGCGATGGCGGCGGTGACGGCGCAGCCGGGCTCCGACTCGTGGGCGCAGTCGTGGAAGCGGCACTCGGCCGCCAGGTCCTCGATCTCGGCGAAGACCTGCCCGACGCCCGCCTCGGCGTCCCAGAGGCCGACGCCGCGCAGGCCGGGGGTGTCGATGAGGACGCCGCCGCCGGGCAGGACGAGCAGGTTGCGGGTGGTCGTGGTGTGACGGCCCTTGCCGTCGACGTCACGCGCGGCCTGGACGTCCATGATGTCGGCGCCGAGCAGCGTGTTGGCGAGGGTCGACTTGCCGGCGCCGGAGACACCGAGCAGCACGCTCGTGCCGTCGGCCGCGATCGCCCGCAGGTCGTCGACGCCTTCCCCGGTGTGGGAGCTGACGGGCAGCACCCGCACCCCCGGGGCGACCGTCTCGACGTCCTCGACGAGATACGAAAGACCCACCGGGTCCGGCACCAGGTCGGCTTTGCTGAGCACGACGAGCGGCTGCGCGCCGGACTCCCAGGCGAGGGCGAGGAAGCGCTCGATCCGGCCGAGGTCGAGTTCGACGGCGAGCGACACCGTGATGATCGCGTGGTCGACGTTGGCGGCGAGGACCTGGCCCTCGGACCGCTTGGACGAGGTGGAGCGGGCGAAGGTGGTACGGCGCGGCAGGTACGCCCGTACGTAGCGCGGGTCGCCGACGCCGTCCGGGTCGACGGCGGCCCAGTCGCCGGTGCAGATCACCCGCAGCGGGTCGTGCGGCACGACGAACGTGGTGTCGGCGCGCACGACGCCCTCGGGCGTGATCACGTCGCACTGGCCCCGGTCGACGCGGAGGACCCGCCCGGGCAGCAGACCCTGCTCGGCGTACGGGGCGAACGCGGCGGCCCAGTCGTCGTCCCAGCCGTAGGCGGCGAGCGGGTGCCGCACGGCGGAGGAGGACGAGGAGGACGCGTCGGAGGAGGAAGACGGGTGGAGCGAAGCGTGGAACAAGGGGAAACCCTTCGAAGGGTGGCCCCGGCGGCGCGCACCGCGCGCGGAAGTGGAGTGGGTGTCAGCCGGAGACCACAGGGGTGGGAACGATGAACTCCTGAATGCGGGCAGCGCCCGTCACCGTGACAGTCATCAATGTCCTCACCTCCTGCTTCTTCTCAACGAACCAACACCGCGCCCTGGGCAGCGACACAGCCGCGCCTTGGAACGAGCAGAACCATAGCCCCGCCCCGGGGCACGGCACCACCTATTTAATTCGGGATCCCACCGGTACGACGCGAACACCCACGACCGGAACAGCCGCCGCGTCCAGGGCCGTAGCCAACGCGGGCAGCTCGGCAGCGAGTTCCCACGAAGCCGATACGAGGTCGAACACACCCAGCTCGGGAAGGTCCGCCAGCCGGAAGTCGATTCGGACCTCCGGCGTCGGCCCGCGACCTGCCTGGGCTGCCGCCCGGCGATCAGCCAGGCTCGCCGGACAACCACACAGCGAACCAAATGCGCCCGCCGGCTCCAAGAACCGAGTTCCGTCGCAGACATGGAAAGTCTCACCAGCTCCACGCATCACCATGCGAAGCGATACGGCTTCCCGTCCATAAAGCAAGACAGGAACGCGATCGCAACGGGTCAGAACCTCGACGCCATGCTCGTCCTCGGGCGGTCGACGCAGGCTCGGAGGGATGGCCGTGGACAGCTGATTCGTACGCCCGCCGTGCCCGCGACGACGTTGTTCGAATGCGTGCGCCAAGTCGGATAAACCGCACGGAGCAAGATCACCACATCGGATTAACCTCGACGGCCTCACGGGCGGGTCGGGGGAATCGGAAGTTACGGTTCCCGGGCAATGGGGCGGACGGCCTGAAGGTGCACATCCTGCCCTTCTCGCTACGTCTCGTTCACTTCTTTGCCCGGCCGGCGTCTGTGCGCCGGCCGTCACTCTGCTGAAGGAGAGATTCGCCCGATGAGTGTGGAGACCGGCTCTGAATCGCAAGTGGAGCCCCGTGCACAGTCCAGTCTGAGTACTGCGGCTGCCCGGAACCTGGCCTCGACGGCCAAGTCCGCCCCGCAGATGCAGGAGATCACCTCCCGGTGGCTGCTGCGGATGCTCCCCTGGGTGGAGACGAAGGGCGGCGCCTACCGGGTGAACCGCCGGCTGAGCTACACCGTCGGCGACGGCGTGATCGAGTTCGTGCAGGACGGCGCGAACGTCCGGGTCATCCCCCGGGAACTCGGCGAACTCGCCCTGCTGCGCGGCCTCGACGACGAGGACGTGCTGCGCGCCCTGGCCGACCGCTGCGTCCAGCGCGACTTCCGCGCCGGAGAGGTCATCGTCGAGCGCGGCGCCGCCGCCGACCAGATCCACCTGATCGCCCACGGCCGGATCAGCCAGACCTCGGTCGGCAAGTACGGCGACGAGGTCGCCGTCGCGGTCCTCGCCGACGGCGACCGGTTCGGCGAGAACGCCCTCCTGGACGCCGACGCTACGTGGGACTACACCGCCACCGCCGAGACCCCCGGCACCCTGCTCACCCTCTCCCGCGCCGACTTAGCCGCTCTGATGGATTCGGCGCCGGTCCTGAGGGCGCATGTGGAGCGGTTCCGTGCGATTCCCCGGCAGGTGCAGAATCGTCACGGCGAGGCGGAGATCGCGATGTCCGCCGGTCACGTCGGCGAGGCCGAACTCCCCGGCGCCTTCGTGGACTACGAGCTCAAGCCGCGCGAGTACGAGCTCTCCGTCGCCCAGACGGTCCTCAAGGTCCACACCCGGGTCGCCGACCTCTACAACGGCCCGATGAACCAGACCGAGGAACAGCTCCGGCTCACCATCGAGGCGCTGCGCGAGCGCCAGGAGCACGAGCTGATCAACAACCGTGAGTTCGGTCTGCTCCACAACGCCGACTTCAAGCAGCGGATCCAGACCCACTCGGGCCCGCCCACCCCGGACGACCTCGACGAACTGCTCTGCCGCCGCCGCGGTACGAAGTTCCTCTTCGCCCACCCGAAGACCATCGCGGCCATCGGGCGCGAGTTCAACTCCCGGGGGCTCTACCCGGACCACGTCGACGTCGGCGGCCAGTCCGTCCCGGCCTGGCGCGGGGTCCCGATCCTGCCCTGCAACAAGATCCCGATCAGCCACGAGCAGACCAGCTCGATCCTCGCCATGCGTACCGGCGAGGACAACCAGGGCGTCATCGGCCTGCGCCAGACCGGTCTGCCGGAAGAGTACGAGCCGGGCCTGTCGGTGCGCTTCATGGGCATCAACGAGCAGGCGATCATCTCGTACCTGGTCACCACCTACTACTCCGCCGCGATCCTCGTGCCCGACGCGCTCGGCGTGCTGGAGAACGTACAGATCTCCCGCAGGCGCCACCGCTAGGAGCCGGGGCACAGCATCTGCCGAAACGATCCGCTGCCAGCCGGCGGCCGCTCGTGCAGCTGCCTTGTGAGCAGCGAGAGCTGCCCGATGTCGGCAGCCCGTTCAAGGGCTGTGCCCTGGAGCCGGTCCGGTGCGTGCGTGCCCAGCTTGGGGGGTGAGGCCAGGACGCGGCCTGGGCTCACCCCTCGATGGACGGGTGGTTCACGCTCATACAGCGCCGGCCCGGAGCGCGCGGGACAGTGCAGCGGAAACCGAGGGCAGGAGATGAAGGGTGAGGGAGACATGGTGATGAGTTCGCCCGCGACGAGTGACGGCCTGGACCTGGAAGGGGCGGGCCGAGCGGTTGATGCCGTACTGGAGGATTTCCTGGCGGGCCAGGTACGAGGTGCCGCGGAGCGGGGCCTGCCCGTCGAGGGCATCGAGAGCCTGCGGGCGTTTCTGGCGGCGGGTGGCAAACGATTAAGGCCCGGGCTGTGTGTGGTGGGCTGGCATGCGGCGGGCAAGAAGGCGGTTCCGGCTTCGGTCGTGCGGGTGGCGGCGTCGTTGGAGATGTTCCACAGCTTCGCCCTCATCCATGACGATGTCATGGACGCCTCGGAGACCCGCCGCGGCCGGTCCACCGTTCATCGTGCCGCCGCCATGCTCCACCAGGACGGGCGCGACCAGGCGGCAGCCGACCGGCTCGGTTCCGGGCTGGCGATCCTGGTGGGCAATCTCGCCCATGCCTGGGCGATGGAACTCGTGCATACTGCCGGCCTTCGTCCGCACCAGCTGGCCGAGGTGCTGCCGCTGACCGACGTCATGCGTACCGAGATCATGCACGGCCAGTACCTCGACATGATCGCGGCCGGCCGCCCCACAGAGGATGCGGAGCGGGCGCTGAGGATCGCGTGCTACAAGACCGCCCGGTACTCGATCGAGTGGCCCCTGCGGATCGGGGCCGCCCTCGCAGGTGCCGAACCGGGGTTGCACGACACGCTGGCCGAGTTCGCCCGGCCGGTGGGGGAGGCGTACCAGCTCCGTGACGATCTGCTGGGCGTCTTCGGGACCCCCGCCCGGACGGGGAAGTCGGATCTGGACGACCTGCGCGACGGGAAACACACCGTGCTCGTGTCGATCGCGTTGCAACGGGCCGGTCAAGCACAGCAGCGGCTCCTGCACGACCTGCTCGGCACGCCGGATCTCGACGAAAGCAGCGCCGCCTGGATCCGGGACGTACTGGTGAGCACCGGCGCCCGTGACACGGTCGAGGAGCTCATCACCGCACGCCTGGAGCAGGCCCTGCACGTGGTCGACCGCTCTGCTCTTCCGCCCGCCGCGGCTGCCGCGCTTCGGGACGTGGCGCATGCCGCGACGGCGAGGACCACGTGAGGGGTGCCAAGGCTCCGGGCATTGCCGAACTGCGTCGCCCGATCCCGGCTCACCGGTCATGGATCTTCCGTGAGGCGCGTATCTGGTGGGACGTGATCCGGCTCGACAACGCCTCGGCCGCACTCGTCCCGGGCACTCTGTTCGCCGTCAGCGCCTGGTACCACATGCGGCTGCCCGTGGCGGCGCTGCCCGAGGTCATCGCCAAGATCCTGCTGTACATGCTCTGCTACATCCTCTCCTTCGCCTTCTCGAACGAGATCGCCGGTGTGGAGGAGGACCGGGTCAACAAGCCGCACCGGCCCATCGTCACGGGTGAGCTGAGCATGCGGTCGGCGCGGTGGCACCTTCGCACGCTCACGGTGGTCTACCTGGGGGTTGCCTGGTGGCTCCACGTCACCGAATGGGCCCTGTTGTGGATCGTCACCACGTTCCTGCACGACCGTCTCCGCTTCTCGCGGCACTGGGTCCTCAAGGACCTGGGCATGTTTCTCGGCACCCTGTCCATGCTGGCCGCCGCGTGGGAGATCGTCGCGCCGGTCCCGGCTGACGGGTGGCGTTGGATCATCACGATCTCCTGCGTCGTCTTCGTGCTGATTCCGCTCCAGGACCTCCGGGACACGGCCGGAGACATCAGGATCGGACGCCGCACGTTTCCCATCGCTTTCGGCGAGAGGCCGACGCGTCTCTTCCTGGCGGCGGGTTTCACCGCCCTGCCGGTGGTGGTCCACCTCGTCCTCCTCGCGCCCCACGGGCCGACGTCGGCCGGCCTGGTCTTCGGGACGGCGATGGCTGCCCTGAACTGGCTGACCGCGTACCGCGTCGTGGCCCTACGCGACGTCAAGGCCGACCACCTCACCTACCTGCTCTTCTGCTGGTGGTACTGCCTCGCCACAGGCGCGTCCGGCCCAGCCATGGGATGAGCACCCAAGAATCCTGATCCGGGACAACCGCGGATGAGAATCTCTCCGAAAGGACCGACCAGATGAAGCGATACATGGAATGGAATCCGACCGACTCGGCCGATGCCCACAGCCGTCGGACCGGCTCGTTCCTGTCGGATCGCCACCCGAAGGCGCCGGGGATCCGGTTGCTCGATCACGTGGACTGTGATCTGGGCGTCCAGAAGCCATTAGCCGAGCGCGTCCACGCTGCGGAACGATCCTGTGCCGAGAGTCGGCAAGGATTCCGCTTCAACGCCGGGCCGACGGGTCTGGGCACGTCCGCCGCGCGGATGTTCAGGCCGGCGGCTGCCGAGCCTGCCGCGCCGCCCCGCCTGGATGTGCTGTGGACCCGTAAGCGTGTGGCCGGCTCGCCTCTGGCGGCTCATGTCGACGCGGTACGGCGTCGCCTGGCCGACAGCCCGGGATCACACCGTCCGGGCGGCTGGGTGTACGACCCGGAGGCCACCCTGGCGGCCATGAAGAGCGACCCGACCGCCTGGGGAGCGCAGTTCACGCCCTGGATGATGGAGTGCGCCGAGATGGTCGAACACGGGCGGGACCTGCTCGGCCAGATCCGTGAAGTCCGCGGCAAGGGCTTCGGTTTCACCGCGTCGGGCCAGGTCGGGCTGGCCCCGCTCAAAGTCGGCGCCGATCCGGTGGGCGCGATGCTCGCCCGGGCCCGGCTGGGGGAGAACGCGGGCCAGTCCACCAAGTCGAATCTGTCGACGTGCAGTTCCCCGGAGTGGGCCGCGTTCATGGACGAGTTCGGGTTCCAGGGCGTGGGCGCGTACCCGAACTTCGCGTCGGGTGCCTGGGGCGGCGGCATGATGCCGGCCGTCTACGACGACTGGCGCCAGGACTACGTCGCCATGCTGATCTACGGCTTCTACCTCGAGTACAACATCGACACCGCGTACGCGGAGACGAGCGGCAACAGCCTGACGCACGAGATCCTCTCCCTGTGGGACATGCCGGACATGCCCGCGGACCTGGTGGCACGACGGGCACACGTCGAGGCCGACCTCGCCTTCTTCGACGTCAAGCGGCGCGACGAGGCCGACGCCCACCAGTCGGTCACCAGCGGCCTGGCCACGTGGGTCTACCGCGACCGGGACACCTGGCGCGACATGAAAGCGGCGGACAGCGGCTACTTCACCTACCACCTGTCGTTCCTGCCCAACCACGCCGGCCGTGACGACATGATGCTGACCGGGGCAGTCGCCGACTGGGCCGACATCGGCCCCGACCTGCGCTTCCAGGAGTGCGGCAACTCGATTCTCGCCATGACCCGCGGCTCGGTCGTCATGGAAGACCTGCTCGACGCGTACGAGCGGACCGTGTGGATGGTCAACGCACACTGGACCGAGACCGGCGAAATCCGCCCCGAACGCTACGCGGCATGCACCGCGGTCATGGCCGTCCCCCCATGGCTGCTCACCAACCACCGACACGACGCGTGGCGCTACTACGCCCTGGCGGCAGACCTGTCCCACATCGCCGAGCGGCGGGACCTGTACGCCTCGGGCCAGCTCGCGGACTGCTACACCGAAGACCTCACCCCCACCACACCGGTCGACACGCCGCGCATCGACGTCCCCAGGCGGGAGCTGCCCTTCGACGTCGAGATCGACGGCATCCGGCACACCGGCACCGTCAGGCTGCACACGGTGATCTGCGACGCCGTCGCGCGCGGCACTCTTCCCATGGGCCTCGTCGAATACGAGTTCGTCGTCCCGTGGCTGCTGCGGGAAGGAACGATCACGCCCGCGGCCTTCCTGGCCCACATGGACCGCGCCTACTGCCGGCACTTCGCCCAGTTCATGCGAGCCGGGCACAGCAGCGACTTCAAGCGCTCCTTCAGCGAACCGATGTCGGCACTGATCATGGAACAGTACTGGCACGGCATGTACTTCGCGATCGGCGCAGGAAGCCTGGTCGAGGCGCAGCCCGACGCGATCGCCGGCGACCGAGCACACGATGAGACGTCCAGTTCATGACCCCAGGGCCGGAGCGAGGGCCACGTGGACTGCGACAGCGGCAGTCAGTCAGTCATCGTGTGGCGACGGTCGAGGCCGTCAGCTAGTACCAGATCAACAGGCTCGGCCTCTTCGGCAGCGATGCGAACGCGCCGGCCCCACCGGCAATAGACGCTTCTCGGACAGTCGTCCCCTGAGAGGGAGGCGAGTTGGGCCGGATCTTCAGCGAGTCAAGCGTCGTCTGCCACCTCCTGGACGCCTTGGACCGGGCGCCGGGCGCCGCCCGTGACGAGCGCATCCAGCGCGCGGTCAACAACAGCATCGCGCAACTGTGCCCGCGCCGGCACGACGACGGCGGCTGGGGCCGGCGCCCCGATGATCGGTGTCGGGCGCCTCGCCGTCCGGGTGGCACCCCGCGCCGGCGACGACCTGCGCCAGATCTTCTCCGACTTCACGATGTGGATCTACTGCTTCGACGACGAGCTCTGCGACGAGGGCCCTCTGCGCGACCGTCCCGGAGAACTCGCCGAGGCGATGGGACGCATCCACCGCTGCGGGGAGGTCATCGAGGAAGCCCTCTACGAAGACGACCGCTACGGGATGAGCCTGCGCGATCTGCGGACCTGCCTGCGGTCGTCGGCGTCTCCCGCCGAAAGCGACCGCTTCATCCAGGCGATGCGCGGCCACTTCCAAGTCGAAGCCGCCCAGGCCGGCTTCCTGGCCCGCAAGCAGCAACCGGGCCTGGACGCCTACACCCTCATCAGCGTCCAGTTCGGCGGCGCGCTGGCCATGGCCGGCCTGGCCGGAGCCATCAACTGCGCCGACACGCCACCGCCCCACCTGCTGAGCGACCGGTCCGCGCACGCGATCACCGAACTCGCCGGGACGATCGCCACCTGGACCAACAGCGTCATCTCCATTCCCAAGGAACACGAGCGCGCGCCCGACGGCTTCAACCCCGGTTCCCGGCAGATGTGAAACCCGCATCGCGTCATCCGGCGCCCCGTCGTCCTTCAGGGGACTGCGCTCGGGGACCATGACCTTGCACGCGGACCGCACCGCCATCACGCAGTGAGGTTTCCCTGCCCTCAGCCGCTCTTTCGTGACGGTCCGTCGGTACTTCGGCGGGCCGTTTCGACTGTTCGGGGTGGTGACAGCCAGGCTGATGGCCCACCTGACGCGTCGGGTGGGCCCAGGGTTTCACGGCTCCCGTCCGATGGGGCTGCTCGCAGGGTCGGTTACATGCTGGTCAGCCGGGTCATCGTGTTCCAGTAGCCAGTCGGGCGCTGTTGCGCCACTCTCCCCCACCTGCCCCGAACGCCGAACGGTTCAGGCATCGACCGCCTCGTGGAGCGCGGCCACCAGGGTGTCGACGTCTTCCACGGTGTTGTACATGGCGAGCGAGGCGCGGACCGCGCTGGTGACCCCGTACGCCGCCAACGCCGGCTGGGCGCAGTGGTGTCCGGCGCGGACTGCGATGCCCTGCTGGTCGAGGAGGCCGGCCAGGTGGGTGGGTTCGGCGTCGGCCAGCAGGAAGGTCAGCACGCCGATCTTTCCCGGCGCCGTGCCGAGCAGTCGGAGCCCGGGCACGGTGGACAGGGCGCTCGTCGCGTAGGCGGTGAGCTGTTCCTCGTACTCCGTGGCGGTCTTGCGGTTCAGAGTGCCGAGGTAGCGCAGTGCTGCCCGCAGGCCGGCGACGCCGGCGATGTGGCCGGTGCCCGCCTCCAGCCGGTGCGGCAGCGGGGCGTAGGAGGTCTTCTCGAAACTCACCGAGTCGATCATGTTGCCGCCTCCCTGCCACGGCGGCATGGCCTCCAGGATCTCACGCTTGCCGAACAGCACGCCGATCCCGGTGGGTGCGAACACCTTGTGCCCGGAGAAGGCGTAGAAGTCCGCGTCCAGCTCGGTGACATCCACGGGGAAGTGGCTCACCGCCTGAGCCCCGTCGACCAGCACCCTGGCGCCCCACCGGTGGGCGAGTGCGGTCATCTGCGCCACTGGCGGGACCGTGCCCAGGACGTTGGAGGCATGGGTGAGTGCCACCAGCTTGGTCTTGTTGTTCAGCAGGTCGCGGTAGGCGTCCTGGTCCAGCTGTCCATCGGGCAGTAGCGGGATCGGCACCACCCGCGCTCGGCGTTCCTTGGCGATCAACTGCCAGGGCACGAGGTTGGAGTGGTGCTCGGCGGCCGACACCAGGATCTCGTCGCCCACGCCCAGGTTGGCCCGGCCCCAGCTCTGGGCCACCAGGTTGACGGCCTCGGTGGTGCCCCGGACGAAGACGACCTCGCCGGTGTCCCGGGTGCCGAGGAGCTTGGCAGCTTCCTCGCGGCCCTCCTCGTAGACCTGGGTTGCCTGTTTGGCAAGGGTGTGCGCGCCGCGGTGCACATTGGAAGCGTCCCTCGCGTAGTGCTCGCCGACCGCCTCGGTGACCTGGCGGGGCTTGAAGGTGGTGGCCCCGTTGTCCAGCCAGATCAACGGGTGGCCGTTCACCTCCCGGTGCAGCTGTGGGAAGTCCCGCCGCACCGCCTCGACGTCGAAAGCGCCGGAGGACGGTGCGGAAGCCGACGAGGTGGCCGGCGCGGACTGCGTCGGCAGCCAGTACCGGGTGCCGGTCACCGCGTGCGAGAGCTCCGAGGCGAGCGGGAAATCCCCGGACGGAAGTTGCCGACCGGGCGACCGCGGCGACACGGTGGGGGCGATCGGTGCGGCTGGTGTCGACGGCGGGGCCGGGACGGCCGGCTCTGGCTTCGACACCGACGCCACGGGTGGTCCGGCCGGATGTCCCGCCGGTGCCGAAGCCGCGCCAGTCGGCAAGGACGGCACGGCCGGCAAGAAGTCGGGCCAGCTGCCCCAGCGGCTGTCAGGAGTAGTCATAGTAGTTCGACACCTCGACGTTCTGGAGCACTCCGATGGCGTCGTCCACCAGCGCCGCCGACAAGAAGTAGCTGGTCATCAGGTACGAGGTGATGGCCTGCAGGTCGACGCCCATCGGGCGCACCGACAGGCCGGGCTCGACCTCGTCCGGAACCTTCGCAGGCCGCAGGCCCACCACACCCTGCTTGTCCTCGCCCACCCGCATCAGCAGGATGTTGGTGGTGCCGGGTGCCGAGCTGGCGGAGCCCTTGAGGTCGAGCTTGTCGGAGGGCAGCAGCGGCACGCCGCGCCAGGTCAGGAACGGGCTGCCGAACAGCTCGACGATCTGCGGCGGCACCCCGCGCCGGGTGCACTCGCGGCCGAAGGCGGCGATGGCCCTGGGATGGGCGAGGAAGAACGCGGGCTGCTTCCACACGCGGGTGAGCAGCTCGTCGAGGTCGTCCGGGGTGGGCGCGCCCCTGCGGGTGCGCACGCGCTGGGTGGGTGCGATGTTGTTGAGCAGGCCGAACTCGGGGTGGTTGATCATCTCCCACTCCTGGCGCTCGCGCAGCGCCTCGGCGGTCAGCCGCAGCTGGGCCTGCACCTGGTCGATCGAGGAGTTGTAGATGTCCGAGACCCGGGTGTGCACCTTCAAGACGGTCTGGGCGACCGCGAGTTCGTACTCGCGGGGGCTGTCTTCGTAGTCCACGAAGGTCTGCGGCAGATAGGGCTCGCCGGTGTGGCCGGCGCTGAGGTCGATCGGCTGCTCACGCTCGATATCGGCCGGCCCGTCGAAGCTGAGGGCATCCAGCTGGGCACGCAACGCCGGCTCACGGCTGGCGAGTTCGAGGAGCATACGGCGGTCGAGGCTCAGCACGGTACACGCGGTGACGGCCTTGACCCGGTACGGCATCGGCGAGTCGGTCGCCCACGCGTGGGGATCGAAGAAGTCGCCGTCGCCGAGGACGGCCACCAGGGCGTCGTGTCCGAGCTCGCCAGCAGCGCGCTTCTCGGCACGGCCGGCAGCGATGACGTACAGGTGTCCGGCGGGGGCGTCGGCGTCCACGATCAACTCGCCGGGCGCCACCTGGTGCTGGACGAAGCCCTGCGCCAGGGTGCTGAGCAGCGGGCTGTCCTGCTGGCTGAGGAACCCGATCTCGCGCAGGTCCTCGGCGATCACCCGGGCCTGACCGTCGCCGCCGGTGCTGGTGCTGATCAGCCCGTCACCGATGATGAAGCCGCGGCGGCGGTTGACCCGGTAGACCCCCGCCTCCAGCTCCACCCAGGGCAGCACCCGCAGCAGGTAGCGCGGGGTGATCCCGAGCATCTGAGGCACGGTCTTGGTGGTGGCGGCGAGGTTCCTCGCGGCGGAGGTACTGAGGCTCTGCGGGCTTGGCTGAGTGGTCTCGGCGGTCATGACTGGTCCCGATCCTGATCCTGGGTCGTGGTCTGAGGCTGGGCAGAGCGTCAGACACAGCATGGATCCGAATAGGCATCAGATGGCCTGTGCGCAGCGGAGATTCCACAAGTCGGACGGCCCGTGAAGTGCCCGCCGCAGGAAATTATTGCCACCGGACTCGGGCATGAGGAGCCTGTTCGAATGTGCGGAGTCACCCGCTGGCCGGTCGGATGGGAATCACATGCGATCAGACTCAATCGGACGAGTGAATCAGGCGATGAGCGCCGACTGGCTGTTCGAAGGCCACCTTGGGGATGGTGTCGTCAGGGGTGTGGTGGCCGCGCCACGAGCCACAGATGAGTGCGCCCCCGTCCTTCCACGCGTGGCCCCTTCCGTCTGAGGTGTGCCAGGAGCCGAATTCCGCCGTTGCCGACGGGGCTGCGACGGCCTGCGCGTGGTCGCCCGGCACAACTATGCGAGCGTCAGCCCCGCCGGCCACGCCTGGCGCCATGCCTTGCGTACCGCCTGGCGGCCTGGTCGTCGTAGCCGCTCTCGCGAACACCGGACCCCTTGGGACCCTCGGCTGCCGGCCGCTGGCTCCAGCAGAGTCTGGCCGATCACGTCGCCGATCGATTGGTCCCAGGACGTCGATCGGCAGCATTTCCCACCGGGAGGATTGCATCCCGGGCAAACCCTTGCGGGAGCCGCAGGTGGACCAGCTGACCGATGCGCCCGGGTCACCCCTGAAACGCCACGCCTCCCGGGTGCCGACATGAACTCCCCTTACGACGGGCGTGAGTTGAGCCGGTGAGAACATGCCGGCATCCGCCACCCCACGCCAGGGTATTCCACCGTTCCAGTCGCGCCCTGTCGTCGTTGTGTCGATCATGGACAGATCCAACGACACCACGCACATGGCCCGACTGCTCGGCGCCTACTGGCTCGACTCCTCCGTACACCTGGGTGAACAAGGCAGTCGACACACCGGCGAGGAGAACGCAGCGCAGAGCGGCGGCCAGGAGAAACGTGCCCTCAACCGGCGCTCACAGCACCGGGACGAGCCGTGCGGGCACGGACGGCCTTGCCCCGGCAGGGAGTCTGCCCCGGCCCCACAACATCCGCTTCCTTGACCGACGAGCGCCCTTGTCGATCCTGCCGCCCGGGAAGGGCGCTTGCGGGGCTGGCCGGGATGTGAACTCTCTTGTGAGAGCTGTATTTCCGGGGCCATCGACAGGGCGTTGTTGTGATCCTGCTCAGCAGAGTGGACCTCACGGACGGCGAATGGTTGGTGCTGGAGCCTCTGTTGCCGAGGAGCGACAACCGCTGCGGGCGATGCCGGGACCACCGGCCGGTGATCAACGGGGAGCAACCACCGGCTGTCGCCAAGGTCCATCTGGCGGTCGGCGGCAAGCGCCGCCCGCTGTCCCTGGTCATCACGCCGGGACAGCGGGCGGACTGCATGCAGTTCGAACCGGTCGCGGACACGGTCCGGTCCTCTGACGGCTCCCATCCGAAGATCATGTTGCCCACCGCTCCCGCGTCGTCGCTGGTGAAGTAGTCCTGGAACGCCTCGTTGAGCTCGTCCAGGGTGATGACGCCGTCGTTGTTGATGTGCATGACGACGCCGTCGGGGCGGTGGTTCAGCACTTGGCCGAGGTGATAGCGGCGGGAGACCTCGTACACCGCGGACCCCAGCTGCCAGGGCCAGCGCGGCGGGGCCAGGCGCGGCTCGCGCTGGCGCAGGCGCAGGACGTAGACCGTGGTGGCGCCGTAGCTGACCGCGCGGCTGACCGGGACGGTCTCCACGACGCCGCCGTCGACGTAGTGTTCCTTGCCGATCACCATCGGCGGCCACAGGCCGGGCACCGCGCAGGAGGCCATGACGGCGGGGATCAGCGGCCCGGAGTCGAAGTAACGGGCCGTGGCGCGCTCGATGGAGGCCGCGCAGGCCTGATACGCGGGGACGTGGAGGGCGAGAGCCCACGCGGGCGGCCGGCCGCCGAGGCGGACGGCCGACCGCACGGCGACGAGGACCGGGAGCCGGTACGGGCCTGAGCCCCACACACCGAAACAGGGGCCCGACGGTTTCCAGCGGTCGTCGTTCCTGCCTACGCCCAGGTGATCAGGCGCTTGGGCTGCTCCAGGATCGCCGCCACGTCCGCCAGCGCCTTCGAGCCGCGCTCCCCGTCCACCAGGCGGTGGTCGAAGGACAGCGCCAGCGTCGTGACCTGGCGGGGCTTGACCTTGCCCTTGTGCACCCACGGCCGGAGCCTGATCGCGCCGACCGCGAGGATCGCGGACTCGCCGGGGTTGAGGATGGGCGTACCGGTGTCCACACCGAAGACACCGACGTTGGTGATGGTCACCGTGCCACCCTGCATGGCGGCGGGAGAGGTCTTGCCGTCCCGCGCGGTCGACACCAACTCGCCGAGAGCCTCGGCCAGTTGGGGCAGGGTCCTGTCGTGCGCGTCCTTGATGTTCGGCACGATCAGACCCCGCGGAGTGGCCGCGGCGATGCCGAGGTTCACATAGCGCTTGAGGACGATCTCCTGGTTCGCCTCGTCCCAGGACGCGTTGATGTCCGGGTTGCGCTTGATCGCCACCAGCAGGGCCTTGGCGATCAGCAGCAGCGGGTTGACCCGCAGCCCCTGCATCGCCTTGTCCTGCTTGAGCTCTTCGACCAGGTTCATCGTGCGGGTCACGTCGACCGTCACGAACTCCGTGACATGGGGCGCGGTGAACGCCGAGCCCACCATGGCCGCGGCCGTCGCCTTGCGCACCCCCTTGACCGGGATGCGCGTCTCACGGGAGGTGTCGTACACCGCCACCGGGGCCGGGGTCGGGGCAGGCGCGGGCGCCTCCACGACCGGCTCGGGCGCCGGGACCGCCGCCGCGTGCACGTCCTCGCGCGTGATGAGGCCGTTCGGGCGGGACGGAACCACCGTCGCCAGGTCCACACCGAGGTCCTTGGCCAGCTTGCGCACCGGCGGCTTGGCCAGCGGGCGCTCCCTCACGGGCGCGGGACCGTGGCCGTTCAGCTCGGTCTGCACGGCCTGGATCGCGGCCGACGCCTCCTGCACCGGAACCGTGGGTCCCATGCGCGGACGGCGCTTCGCGGAGGACGCGGCGACGCCGTAGCCGACGAGGACCGGCCGACGCCCCTCGGACTTCTTCTCCTCCTCGGCGACCGGGGCCGGGGCCGGGGCCGGGGCCGGGACCGGGACCTGCGTCTCGGCGGCAGGCTCGCCCGCGACGTCCACCGCGATGATCGCGGTGCCCATGCCGACCGTGGAGCCCTCCGGGAAATGCAGCGCGCGCACCACACCGTCGTACGGGATGGGCAGTTCGACAGCCGCCTTGGCTGTCTCCACCTCGCACACCACCTGCCCGTCGGTGACCGTGTCACCGGGCTGGACGTACCACTTGAGGATCTCCGCCTCGGTGAGCCCCTCGCCCACGTCCGGCATCTTGAACTCGCGTACGGACGCTTCCGTCATCGTCGTCACGACCCTCTCCTCAGTACGCCAGCGAGCGGTCGACGGCGTCGAGTACCCGGTCCAGACCCGGCAGGTACTCCTCCTCCAGCCGCGCCGGCGGATACGGCGCGTGATAACCGCCCACCCGCAGCACCGGGGCCTCCAGGTGGTAGAAGCACCGCTCCGTGATCCGGGCTGCGATCTCCGCACCCGAACCGAAGAACACCGGCGCCTCGTGCACCACGACCAGTCGGCGGGTCTTCTCCACCGACGCCTGAATGGCGTCGAAGTCCATCGGCGAGATCGAGCGCAGGTCCACGACCTCCAGCGACTTGCCCTCCTCGGCGGCCGCCGAGGCCGCCTCCAGGCAGGTCTTCACCATCGGACCGTACGCGGCCAGCGTCAGGTCACTGCCCTCACGGACGACCTGGAGCCTGTGCAGCGGACCGGGGACCGCCTCCGTGTTCACCTCCGCCTTGTCCCAGTAACGCCGCTTGGGCTCGAAGAAGATCACCGGGTCGTCGCTCTGGACGGCCTGCTGCATCATCCAGTACGCGTCCGACGCATTCGCGGGCGTCACCACCTTCAGGCCCGCCACGTGCGCGAACAACGACTCCGGCGACTCCGAGTGGTGCTCGACCGCGCCGATGCCACCGCCGTAGGGGATGCGCACCACGACCGGGAGCCTCACCTTGCCCAGCGAACGGGCGTGCATCTTCGCGAGCTGCGTGACGATCTGGTCGTACGCCGGGAAGACGAAACCGTCGAACTGGATCTCCACCACCGGCCGGTAACCACGCAACGCCAAACCGATCGCAGTACCCACGATCCCCGACTCCGCCAGCGGGGTGTCGATGACCCGCCCCTCACCGAAGTCCTTCTGCAGACCGTCCGTCACCCGGAACACACCACCGAGCCTGCCGACGTCCTCGCCCATGACGAGGACCTTGGGGTCCGTCTCCAGGGCACGGCGCAGGGACTCGTTGATCGCCTTGGCCAAAGCCATCTCTGCCGTTGCCATGGTCAGGCCCTTCCTGCGAACGACGCCTGGTAGGCAGCGAACTGGGCCCGTTCTTCACGCACGAGTGCATGGCCGTCCGCGTACACGTTCTCGAAGATGGCGAAGTGATCCGGGTCCGGCATGGCACGGACCGCCTCACGTACCCTCCGGCCGAGCCCTTCCGCCTCTTCCTCCACCGCGTCCAGGTAGGCGCGGTCCGCCCAACCCTCGCTGATCAGGTGGGCAGCGAGACGGTCGATCGGGTCGCGGTGACGCCAGCTCTCCACCTCCGACTCGGCACGGTAGCGGGTGGGATCGTCGGAGGTGGTGTGGGCGCCCATCCGGTACGTGTACGCCTCGATCAACGTCGGGCCCTCGCCCGCGCGCGCCCGCTCCAGCGCCCGTCTCGTCACCGCGAGGCAGGCCAGCACGTCGTTGCCGTCGACGCGGACGCCGGGGAAGCCGAAGCCCTGAGCGCGCTGGTAGAGGGGGACGCGGGTCTGTCTCTCGGTCGGGACCGAGATCGCCCACTGGTTGTTCTGGCAGAAGAACACCACCGGCGCGTTGTAGACGGCCGCGAAGTTGAAGGCCTCGCTCACATCACCCTGGCTGGAGGCGCCGTCGCCGAAGTAGGCGATCACCGCGCTGTCCGCGCCGTCCTTGGCGACGCCCATCGCGTAGCCCGTGGCGTGCAGCGCCTGGGAGCCGATGACGAGGGTGTAGAGGTGGAAGTTCGCGGTGGCCGGGTCCCAGCCGCCGTGGCTGACGCCGCGGAACAGGCCGAGCAACTGGGTCGGATCGATCCCACGGCACCAGGCGACCCCGTGCTCACGGTAGCTCGGGAAGACGTGGTCCTCGTCCCGCAGGGCCCGGCCGGAGCCGATCTGGGCGGCCTCCTGCCCGGACGAGGACGGCCACAGACCCAGTTCCCCCTGGCGCTGCAGGGAGGTGGCCTCGGCGTCGAAGCGGCGGGTGAGCGCCATGTCCCGGTACAGACCGCGCAGTTCCTCCTGGGCGAGGTCGAGGCCGTACACCGGGTGCTCGATGCGCCGGCCTTCGGGAGTGAGGAGTTGGACGTAGTCCGGCTCTGCAGCCTGGGCCATCCTCAGCCACCCGCCACCGTGCTCTGCGTGATGGCTGTCTGCTGGGCCGCGAAGGCGGCGCCGAGGAACTCCTGGCTGCGCTCGGCGGTCCAGCGCTGAGAGGCTTCCAGACCGCGCAGGGCACCGGTGAACCGGGGGGCCACGTACCGGGCGAGGAGTTCGAAGCTGCGCTTCGTCTGCTCGTGGGACGCCCAGTCCTGAACGTTGACCAGGAACCGGCCGAAGCCGCCGGTGACCTCCTGGATCTCGCGGATCGCGGTGATCGCCTCGTCCACGGAGCCGATGACCGCGCCGAGGTTGTCGACGGTCGACTCCAGCGCTTTGCGGGCTTCGTCGCGGGAGAGCGCGACCGGCAGGCCGAGGGTCTCGGCCCAGTACTCGTTGCGGTAGCGCAGCCAGCCGTCGAGGACCTGGGCGAAGGCCTCCTCTCGGGTCTCCGCTATGTGCAGCGGCAGCGTGATGCGCCACAGGGAGCGGTCGGCGTCACGCCCGTGCTCGGCGGCGGACGCCTCCAGGTGGGCCCACTGTTCCTTCAGATCGCTGGGCCCGCTGCCGGGCCGGGGGGCGCCGAAGGAGAGCGGGGCGATGCCGTGCTGTCCGGCCAGTCTCATGCTGAACGGGGAGGTGGCGCTGGACAGGGCGACCTGGAGGCCGTCGCGGGACCACGGGCGCAGCTGGAGGCGGGCGTCCTGGAGGCGGTACCAGCCCCGGTCCACCGTGAGCGGTTCCTCGGAGCGCAGCAGGTGCAGGATCGTCTCCAGCGCCTCGGCGGTCCGCTGCCGGGTCTCGGCGGGCGCGATGCCGAGCTGGTGCATGTCGGAGGGAAGCGAGCCCGCGCCGACGCCCAGAATGAATCGGCCCCGGGTCTGGTGGTCGAGCTGCGTGGCACGTGCGGCCACCATGTACGGGTGGTGGTAGGGCAGGCTGATCACACCGGTGCCCAGCCTGATGTGCCGGGTGCGTTCGGCCGCGGCGGCGATGAACAGTTCCGGCGAGGGGATGACGCCCCAGCCGGCGGAGTGGTGCTCGCCGACCCAGAACTCCTCGAAGCCCAGTTGGTCGAGCCAGGTGATCAGGTCGAGGTCCCGCCACATGGTGAGCGTCGGGTCCTCGCCGAGCGGGTGGAGGGGGGAAAGGAAGGCCCCGAAGCTGAGGGGCTGTGCGGGAGATACGGCTTCGGCTGTCATGTGCGTCAGTCCTTCGGGAGTTCGGGGTTCACCAGTCGGAGGCCGCCACGGCCGGCGTCTGCGCGGGGGCGGTCGGCTCCTCCGCCGGCGCAGGCCCGTCGCCGAAGCGCGCGTGCCAGATCTGGCGGGCGCGGTCCGCGAGCGGGGCGTGGTCCGCGAAGATGAGGCCGAGCTGGGCCGAGGCCTCCTCGGCGTCGCGCAGCCTGCGCACCGACTCCTCGCCGGGGCGGGAGGTGATGAGCAGGTCGTTGATGACGGTGACCTTGCCCTCGGGCAGCGTGCGTGCGCAGATCAGCGTGTTCATGATCTGGGAGCGGGAGTCAGGGCCGGACAGCCAGTCCAGGCACTCCTGGAACCGGTCGACCTCCTGCGGCTCGTCGGCGAACTTGTAGAGCGGCACCCACTGCCCGTCGGCGCCGCGCCGCTCGACGACGTCGCAGTCGCCCTCCACGCCTTCGCCGCCGGGCAGGCCGGGTGCGGGCGCGATGTGGAAGGTCCAGCCGCGCTGCTCGAACTCGCCGTGCACATAGGGGACGGGCTCGATGAAGGTGTCGTGGGAGAAGCTCACGTCGACGAGCCGGTCGGTGCCGTCCAGGCGGACCTTGAGCAGCATGTGGGCGAAGATCCGTGAGTACTCGCCGTGCTGCGGGCGCCACATGTAGGCGCCGAGGATCGAGACGTCGTAGCCGATCTCGCGCAGCACGCGGGCGAAGAGCGTGTGGTTCTCGAAGCAGGCGCCGCCGCGCCGGTCGGTGACGATCTTGTCGTAGAGCGGGCCGTCCTGGAGGAGCAGTCGGCTCTCCATGGCGTCCAGCGACTCGAACGGCACGCTCAGGGCGTGCGCCCGGCACAGCTCGCGGAGCACGTCCGGGGTGGGGGTGAGGGGACCGGTGTAGCCGATGCGCCGGCTGTACGTCTTCAGGTCGAACACGGGGCTACCTCCGGTGTTGGTCGAGGTCCGCGGCGAGGAAGCGCGCGGCGTCGGCGATCAGGGGGCGGATCCGGGGCTGTCCGAGGGCGAGTACCTCGAACTCGGGGGCGCGTTCCTCCTCGCCGGCGGCGGGCGCCGGCGGCTGCTGGGTGTTGCTGACCTGGAGGGACTGGAAGGCCTCGATGAACGGGCGGCGCACGGCCTCGTAGCTCTCGATGCCCGCCGCGGCGTCGCCGCGCAGCGCGCTGTCCACGGCCTCGGCGAGGCAGGCGGCGTCCTGGAGCGAGGTGTTGAGGCCCTGGCCGCCGAAGGCGTGCATGCCGTGGGCGCTGTCGCCGATGAGGACGACGTTGCCCTGGCTCCAGGTCTTGGTGCGGACGAAGTGGTGCTGGACGCGGCGGACCTGCGCCCAGTCGGTGACATGCTCGGCGATCCAGTCGGCGAGCCGGGGGACGACCCCGGACAGCATCTCGACCAGGCCCTCGACGGGGCCTTCGACGACCTTCCCGGCGGTGTCCGCGTCGGTGATCCACACCAGGACCAGGCCCTCCTCGGCGCGCCGGGTCTCCAGGAGGTAGCCGTGCGCACCGAAGTGGGCGCGGGCCGCGCCGTCCCAGTCGGGCGGGCTGGGCACCACGACGTCGAGGTAGGAGCCGCCGGCGGGCATCACCTCGGTGGGGATGCCGGCCAGTTCGCGGACGGTGGACTCGCGACCGTCGGCGGCGAGCACGAATCGCGCCCGCACGGTCAGGCTCTCCTCGCCGGTGCGCACGGTGAGGGTTTCGCCGCCGTCCGGGCCGGACACCAGTGCCTCGGTGTCCGCCTCCCAGAGCACGGTCACGTTCGGCAGGTCGGTGACCTCGGAGAGAAGCAGCCGTACGAGGTCGAAGGGGCGGATGGACAACGCGTGCGGTACGGGGCAGTCGGCCAGCTCGGCATAGCTGTACTGGGCGGCGAGGTGGCCGCCGAAGTAGATCTCCGCACCCGGGATGACCCCGGCACGTTCGGAGAGCTGTTCGAGCAGACCGAGCCGGTCCAGAAGGTGCAGGGTGACCGGCTGCACGATGTTCACTACGGCCGGGCCCTTGGGGTTCGCGTCGGGTGCGGGCTGCGGACGGCGCTCCAGCAGGGTGACCTGCCAGCCCTGGCGGCCCAGGGCGAGCGCGGCGAGCAGGCCCACCGGTCCCGCGCCCACCACGCAGACGTCCGTCGTGATCGTGCGGCCCGTCGCCGCTGACTGGTCGGCCATGGCTGGCTACCCCTTGTTCCCGAGTTCGGTGCCGCGTACGGTGCGACGGCGGCGCAATTGGCAGGTGATGCGGCCGGTGGCGATGCGCCGGTCGCGCTGGTCGTGCACCGTGACCTCGTACGTCGCCACCGAGGTGCCCACGAACAGCGGGGTGCAGATGCCGGTGACCGAGCCGGAGCCGCGGGCGGCCCGGTGGTGCGTGACGTTCAGTTCCTGGCCGAGGACCATGCCGCCGACGCCCGCCTCCAGGACGGCGGCCAGGGAGCCGAGGGTCTCGACGAGGGCCGCGCTGGCGCCGCCGTGCAGGAAGCCGTAGTACTGGCGGTTGCGGTCCAGCGGCAGGCTGCCGGTCAGTCGTTGCGGGTTCCAGTCCGTCACGACGATGCCGAGGCTGGTGGTCAGCAGGTCAGGTCGGGTCAGCGTCTCCAGGTCGAAGGGCGGCTCGAAGACGGCCTGCTCCTCGGGGAGTTCGGTGGCCGACAGGTCCACGGGTGCGCTCATGCGGCGTCCTCCGTCCGAGCCCGGCCCGCGGCGACCAGGCCGCTGAGCCAGCCGTACTCCGGTGCCACCGGCCCGTCCGGTTCGGTGATGGAGGATTCGAGCAGCGACAGTTCCTCGGTGCCGGGACCGGTCTTGCGCAGGAGGACGACGGCGGCGGCGTCGGAGACGGGCAGCGCGCCCGGAGACTCACCGGCGGCCGTCATACGGTCCTGTACGGAACGGGCCCGTTCGTTGGCGGCGGTCTCCACGCCCACGACCACCACCTGGTCGACGGCATCCGACTCCAGCAGCGAGTCGGCCAGCAGCAGCGCCTGGCCGGCCGGGTCGGTCAGGTGGGACAGGGAGGTGAGCGGGCCCGTGATGCCGTACCGCTTGGTGAGGTTTCCGAGGATCGACGTGGTCACCGACTGGAAGAACAGCAGCGGGCTGTGCACCTGGCCCTCGACCATCCTGGCGGTCGCGGTGTCGCCGGTGACGGTGTCGCCGTACATGGTGGTGAGCACCATCGCGGTGCGCGGGCCGGCGGTGCCGACGCGGTTGAAGTCGGAGTTGGGGTCGCCGAGGCACTCGACGACGGCCGCGTTGACGATCGGGCTGAACCGGGACAGCACGAAGCCGACGAGCTTGGGCAGTTCCTCGCCCGCGGCGCCCGGCACGCCGGCGGCGCGCTCGCCCCACGGCGCGAGACAGGCGGCGCCCGCGACAGCGCGGGGGCGTACGAAGTCCGGGATCACGGTTGCGGTCATGTCGCGTCCTCCATTGCGCGCTCCAGGACCAGCGCGGCGTTCACGCCGCCGAAGGCGGCGTTGAGCGACAGCGCGTGGGTGATGTCGGCGGCCCGTGCGGTGTTCGGCACGTAGTCCAGATCGCATGCCGGGTCGGGCTCGTGGTGGTTGAGCGTGGGCGGCAGCAGTCCGTCGCGCAGCGCCAGCAGGGTGATCACCGCCTCGACGGCACCGGTGGCCTCCAGCATGTGGCCGGTGCCGCTCTTGGTGGAACTGACCGGGACGCGGGGTGCGTGCGAGCCGAAGATGCGATGCAGGGCCGCCGTCTCGGCGACGTCGTTGAGCGGGGTGCCGGTGCCGTGCGCGTTGACGTAGCCGATCTGCTCGGGGGCGATGCCGGCCCGGCGGATGGCGGCGGCGGCCGCGGCGGCCATGCCCTCGCCGCGCGGGTGCGGCTGGATGACGTGGTGGGCGTCGGCGGCCATGCCCCAGCCGGCCACCTTGCCGAGGATGTCGGCGCCCCGCTTCCGTGCGTGCGCCGCGGACTCCAGTACGAGGACGGCGGCGCCGTCGCCCTGGAGCAGACCCGCGCGGCCCTTGGCGAACGGCCGCACGACACCCTCACGGCTCAGGGCCTTGCCGGAGTCGAACTTGGCGAACACGTCCTCGGTGACGAGGTAGGAGCCGCCGGCCAGGACCATGTCGGCGGCACCTCGGCTGATGAGTTCGGCGCCGTGCGCGATGGCGTTGGTGGAGGCGACGCAGGCGTTGACGAACGCCAGCCTCTGCCGTCCGAGGCCAAGCTCCTCACCGAGCCGCTCGGCGAGCCGGGCGGGCAGGCTGTCGAGCACCCGGGGGTCGACCGGGGTGCGTCCGGCGGCGATGTCCTCCCAGAAGCCGCGGTTGGCGGAGTGGTCGCCGGCGGTGCCGAGCAGGACCGGCGCGTCGGCTCCGTCGTGCCTTGCCATGGCGAGGGCGGCCAGCGCGCAGGCACGCAGCACCTCCGCCTGCCCGGGGGTGACGCCCGGCTTGACCGGGGTGCCGGGGATCTCCGGCCCCTCGCCCTCGTAGGTCGCCGCACGGTCGGCGTAGTACGGCGTCGAGTCGAACCGGGTGACGGGGGTGAAGGCGTCGCGGCCGGCGAAGAGTCCTTCGCGCAGGGCCTGGGCGCCGAATCCGTACGCGGTGAAGACTCCGTATCCGGTGATGGCCACGTCAGTTGCCATGGGTTACCTCTCCCTGTTCCACCAGGCCGGGGAAGCGGCGGGCCAGCACCGTCTGGGCGCCGCCCACCGAGGTGAACTCGACGAGTTCGTCCTCCTCGGGCTCCCAGCTGATGTCGTACCGCTCGTCGAGCAGGTGCAGCATCCAGACGAGAGTGAGGGAGTCGACGACGAACTCGGCGTGCTCACCGGGGCCGGGTTCGGGTGTGATTCCGCTGTCGATCAGAAGCCGCTGAATGTCGCTGCGGGTGATCACCGAGCGGCCCCTGCCACCGTCGAGCGTCGGTCGACCACCACCTGGACGAGCTGGCCGAGGGTGCGGACCGTCTCGGGGTCGACGTCCTCCTCGGGCAGCTCGATGCCGTACTCGCCCTCCAGCTGCAACAGCAGCTCGATCATGGGCAGGGACTCCAGTTCCAGGCCATCGGGGCCGAGCGGGGTGTCGGCGTCGGCACCCTCGGGGACGGGGATGTTGATGACATCGCGCATGACGGCGAGGACGAAGTCCTGGATCTCTTCCTGCATGGTTTCGGCTTCCTTGGCGGGTCGTGGGATTGACGAACGTGGGGATGGCTCAGAGCTGGGCGGGCACGGTCGCCCGGCCGGACACAGCGGCGAAGGCCGGCAGCGCGGTGGTCAGCGCCGGGCGGCGGCCGTGTACGACGGCGGCGACCTCGCGGACGGCGGCGCCCGGGTCGGCGCTGTGGAAGACACGGCGGCCCACGGCGAGGCCCCGGCAGCCGGCGTCGAGGGCGGTGGCCGCGTAGTCGGCGAGACCACCCGCCTCGCTCGGGCCGCCGGCCACGAGCACCGGGATGGGGCAGCTCTCGGTGACCTCCGCCATGCGCTCGGCCGGAGTCGCCCAGGTGGTCTTGACCAGCGTCGCGCCCAGGTCGGCGGCGATGTTGACGACGTGCGAGAGCAGCGCGGGCACGTGCGGGTCGGAGATGCGCGGGCCGCGCGGGTAGATCATGGCCAGCAGCGGCAGATTCCACTCCTGGCAGGCGCGGGCCACCGTGCCGAGGTCGGCGAGTTGCGCGGCCTCGGTGTCGGAGCCGATGTTCACGTGCACGCTCACCGCGTCGGCCCCGGCCCGGACCGCCTCCGCCACGTCCCCTACGAGGATCTTGGCATCGCCGTCGGGTGCGTGCGGGGTGCTGGCGCTGAGGTGCACGATCAGCCCGCAGCCGGCCAGCAGCCGCGGATCGACCGCGCGGGCGCGGCCCTTGTGCACGACGATCGCGTCGGCTCCGTTGTCCGCGACGGTGCGCACCAGTTCGTTGAACCCGGCGGCGGTGGTGATCGGGCCGTCGGCCACGGAGTGGTCCATGGGCACGAACAGGAAGCGTCCGGCGCGATGCCGGGAGAGCCTGGCGAGCCTCACGTCCAGGCCGGTGGTCAAGGTGTCCATCTTCGATCTACCCCCAAGTGGCGGGAACACTGAGGGAATTCTTTCGGCGCTCCGGCCTGCGCGGAATCCTCGAAAGGACAGGTCCTGCGGGGCGTGCGAACACGCCATCGGAGGTAGCCGACCAGGTAGTCCACCGAGCCCCGGAACGCAGGAGGGCCCCGGGCCCGTCGCGAGGTGTGCGACGGGCCCGGGGCTCTTGTCGGGCGACTCCTGGTGGCGGTGGGTCAGGAGGTGGCATCCGCCGGGGTGTTGGCGGACGTCGGCTGTGCCGGTGCGGCGGACCGCGGGACGTCCTGCGTCCTGAGGGCGGCGCTGATCGCCAGGGCCAGGGCCACCACGGCGGCACCGGTCCAGGTGAGGGCCGTCGTCGAGGCGCCCGCCAGCACGGCGCCGCCCACGGCGGCACCGGCCGCGGTGCCCAGGTACAGGGCGGAGTTGAGCAGCGAGATGACGATGCTGGTGTGCTCCGGAACGATCCGCATCAGCTGGTACTGGAGGGGCAACTGCACGTGGGCCACGGCGAATCCGTAGAAGAGGATGACGAGTCCGGCGGCCACGGCGTTGAACGCCCCGTAGGGGAACACGGCGATGATGACGGCCACCGCCGCGAGAGCGGCGCCCAGCATCGTCTTGGGTGAGGCACCCTTGTCGAGCCGGGACCCCGCCAGCGCGTTGCCGACGAACGAGGCCACACCGGCGATCAGCAGATAGACGGGCAGGCTCTTCTCGGAGACGCCGGCGCTGTCCTTCAGGATCGCGGGCAGGAACGTGTAGACGAGGCCCATCTGGGCCACGCCGTACAGGAACATGACGAACATCCGCACCAGGACGCGGCCGTCGCCCAGCACGGAGAAACGCTCCCTGAGGCCGGGCGCGGGCAGGGCGCCGACCGAGGGCACCAGAGAAGCGATGGCGACGATCGCGACGACGATGACACCGACCACGACCCACAGGGCGGCGCGCCAGCCGACCTGCGTGCCGACGAGCACACCCACCGGCACGCCGAGGATCGTGGACACGGAAAGACCGCTCATCACGGTGCCCAGGGCCCGGCCCTGCTGCTCCGGAGGCACGAGCTGGACGGCCGTGCCGATCGCCGCGGGCGAGTACACGCCGCCGATGGCGCCGGCCAGGACGCGCACGACCACCATCATCCACAGCGAGGGCGCGAGCGCGCTGGCCGCGTTGGCCACGGCGAAGATGGCGAGGGAGTAAAGGGCCAGCTTCTTGCGGCCGATCTTGGCCGTGGCCACGGCCAGCAGAGGTGCGCTGAGCGCGAAGGCGAAGGTGAAGCCGGTGACGACCTGGGCGACGGCGGCCAGCGACACGTCGAAGGAGTCGGCCATGCCCGGCAGCAGTCCGGACAGCACGAAGGCGTCCAGTCCGATGGCGAACATACCCAGCGCCAGCGGGGCGATGCGTTTCATTTCTTCTCCTGGGGAGAGCGGGAAGGGATCTGGGGTCTAGCGGCGGGCTGCGATGGCCGCGGCGAGCTCGTCGAGCGAGGGGGCGCGCGCGATGCGCTCGGCCTGCACGGCGATCAGCACCTTCGCTTCGGCCTCCCAGGCGTGAAGGAGCCGCCGCTCGGTCTCCGGCGTCACGGACAGGCGTCCGCCGTCGCGCACGCGATGGAATTCCTTGAGGTCCTCGAACGCCTCGGGGAGGGACCGGATTTCCGCCCTTCCCTCGACTGTCTTCCAGGGCCCGTACCAACTTTCGGAAACCACACAGAGCGCCACTCGGGGATCTCGTCTGATATTCCGTGTCTTGGCGGTCACCTCACTGGAGGTGACGAGGAACGTCTCCTCGCCTATTGCCAGAGCCGACACGGGAGACGCCTGAATTCCGTCGTCCCGACGGCGAGTTATCAGCACCGCCTGCACGGGCCGCGCAACGCGCCCCTTGGCGTCTCTCGTCATCAGGATCTTCCTTTCCGGTTGTGGGCGGGATTTCCCACGGGGACCTCTTCTGTTCTCCGGACGTACGGACGGAATTCGGCCAGGCCGAATCAGCACTCCGTGCGTTCGGTGGATTTCGGGCGGCGGTGCGGGACCGCCGTCAGTGCGTCGCCGCGGCGCGCCGGTCGTGTGCGACCGCCGCGACGTGGCGCGAGCCGGCCGGGATCTCGTACAGGCGCCAGCCGTCCGGCCGGTGCCGGGTGCCGCTCACCCGCAGCCCGGCCGGCGTCGGCCGGACCGCGAAGGAGCGCAACCCGCCGCGCAGGCCGAGGCCCTCGGCCTTGAGCAGCGCTTCCTTCCAGGTCCAGCGGCGCAGCAGCCACCGGGTGCGGTGCGGTCCCGGTACCCGTTCCCAGTCGCGGAGCTCGGCTGAGCCGAGGATGCGCCGGGCCAGTCCGTCCGGCACGCTCACCGGCCGAACCCACTCCACGTCCACGCCGACCGGCCCCTGCGTACTGACCGCCACCGCACAGCAGCCGGTGGTGTGGGACAGGCTGATGTGCAGCGTGGGTGCGTCCGGCAGCACGGGCCGACCGTACGGGTCACGGCCGAGCCGCACCTCACGGGCGGCACAGCCCAGCTGCCGGGCCACCACGGTCCTCAGCAGCACCCGGGACCGGCTCCACACCGCCTGCTCGGCGGGCGGCATCCGCCCGGCACGCGCCCGCTCGTCCGGCGTGAGCAGGGCCGAGTACGCCTCGGCCGCGGTGTCGGTACCGGGCTCGTCCAAGCGGCTGAGGTGAACGGCCACGGTGCCGGTGGGGCCGGGCGCCGCCGGCAGGACGGGTGCATCAGGCATTGCCGAGCAAACCCTGCTTGATCGCGATCGACACGGCCTGGGTGCGGTTGGGGCAGTTCAGCTTGGCCAGGACGTTGGTGACGTGTCTCTTCACCCCGTGCACCGAGATGCCGAAGCGCCGGGCGATCTGCTTGTTGCTCATCCCCTCGCCCATCAGCCGCAGCACGTCCTGCTCACGCGGGGTCAGCCGCACCTGCGTCCGGTAGGAGCGGGCGGCGCCGCTGCGGGCCCGGGCCATGAGCTGGCGCACCATGGTCGCCGGAATCGGCAGGTCACCGCGGTCGAGGCGTTCCAGAGTCTCGTTCATGCACTCGAGAGTGAGGTCGGACTGGACCAGGAAGCCGTCGGCGGGCAGGGAAGCGATCCGCTCCACCGTGCCGGCGTCGGCACGGTCCAGCAGCACCAGGACCTTCACCCCGAGCTCCGCGGCCTCCTCGGCGAGCCGCAGCAGGTCGTCCTCGCCGTCGGTGGCATCGACGATCACCAAGGAGTACTGCCCGTCGCGCAGCACCTGGGAAGCGGTGACCACATCGCTGTGCGGCTGGATGTGCCGCGGTGGATCGAGACGCTCCAGCATGTTGCAGATTCCCCAGCGTATTACTTCGCCGGACAGGGCGACGAGTACTCCTTTCGCCATCCTGTTCTCGTCCTGCAGCGGAGTTTCTTCAAGCAGCACCGTACTCGACATGCCAACCCCCTGTAGCACTTCATCGAATCAAACGAGACGGAGCGCTGCACGAGATAATCCGCAACTCGCGCTTTGCGGAGCTGCGGATTATCGCGGGTATGACACCTGGACTTCATCGGCCGGGACTCGGACGCTCCGGAGACCATCCTGATCGACGGAATCTGATCAATCCACTTCTGGGAACCTCAGGTTGCTGCCTGGCAGCAAGGTGATGCATCGAGACCCCGGCTCAGGCCGAGGATCCGAACCTGTTCTCCAGGCGACGCTCGGCATCGCAGATCGCATCGTCCCCGAGGGATCGGCCGATCTCGAACCCCGCCTGGAAGCGGCTCTCCGCACCGAGCCCGGTCAGCATGTCGGCGATACGGCGGCGCAGCGTCCGTACGGACATGCCCAGCCGCCGGGCCACCAACTCGTCCTTGGCGCCCGTACACAGCATGCGGACGATGACGGCGTCGACCTCCTGCGAGACCTCCTCCATGTGCGGCCCGCGCCAGCCGCCCTGGGAGAACGGCCGGGCCCTGAGCCAGTAGTCCGTGAACACGGCCCTCAGCACCGAGACCATCGCGGGACCCCGGACGGCACGGACGCCTCCTTCGCCGGCGGGCACCAGGGCGAGCGTGTCGCCGAACACGAGGAACCAGTCCGGCAGCGTCTCCATGGTTCTGACCAGGGCGCCCTGCTCCTCCAGCAGTCGCAGCTCCTCGCGCAGATCGGGGTCGAAGCGTGTGACGTGCTGGCAGAGCACCTGCAGCTCGACACCCCGCGCGAAGAGTTCCGACTCCAGGGCGGGCATCCGCCGCAATGCCTCGGGACGCGTTCCCGCGCCCGGGCGCATCTCCAGCGCCGGCCCGGGGCTGGTGTCGGCCACCTGGGCTAACAGTGCCCGCAGCTCCTCGCTGTCCAGCTGCTCCTCGGCCTCGGCCGTCACGGCTGGGTGCGGTAGGGCGGCCAGGGACCGCCGCAGCCGGGCGATCGCCGATTCGGCTTCGAGCGCGAGTTCGTCCAACACCGCGTTGCCGCCCGGCTCCCCTGGAACATCGCCGTGGGCGCGCCCCTGATCACTTCGTGCCGATCTCATGACCCGATTCCCCCCGTATGACATCCGCCGCCTGCGGGCAGACAGTTGAGACGTCCACCTAACTTAAGGTGTTCGAGGGGATACTTAATGATCTCCTTGTAAAAAGCTTATGTTCCGCTTGGTCGCTGCAGGCTCAGGGGCTGGGCGTTGTCGGACGGCGGCCGTGCGCGATGTGCAGTTGCTCACGATTGCGCACGACCTTCCCGTTCGAGGTGCGCGGCAGCCGGGACGCGTAGTGGAAGGACCGCGGCAGCTTGTACGACGCCAGCCGTTCACGGCACCAGCCGAGGAGTTCACCGCGCGACACCTTGCCGACGGTGACCACATGGGCCTCGATGGCGTCGCCGAATACCACCACGGCCTCCTCGACGCCCGGGTGCTCACCGAGAACCTTCTCCACCTCGGTGAGGTCGACCTTGAGCCCGCCTACCGCGACCAGCGAGTCCGCGCGTCCGGAGATCTCCAGTGCGCCGCTGCCCGCCCGCACCGTGCAGCGGTCCTTGGTGTCGAGCCAGCCGTCGCGGAAGCGGTCGGCGCGGTCCGCGTACAGGTACGGCGTCTGCGGCAGCTGGACCCGAAGGGTGTCCTCGCGGACCTCGGTCCGCAGCCCGGGCACCACCTCGCCGACGGTCGGCGGACCGTAGCGGCCGTCCAGGTCGGTGGCGATGATCCCCGTCTCGGTCATGCCGTAGGCCTGCCCGACGGCGACACCGAAGCCGGTCTTGAAGTCCTGGTACACCGCGGGGTCGAGCAACTCGCCGCCGCTCACCGCGAGCCGCAGCGCCGGAAGTTCGGGCACGTCCCGTGCGCGGGCCAGCAGCCCGAAGTGCAGCGGTACGCCGAAGACGGCCGCGATCTCGCGCTCGGCCAGCAACCGCACCAGGTCGCGGGCGTGCGGTCGGCTGCTGAAGTGCAGCGGGGAACCCACGTCGAGGCTGTGCAGGATGCCGCCGACAAGGCCGAAGGAGTGCATGATCGAGCTGAGCAGCAGCACCGGTTCGCCGGTCCGTGGCATCTCGGGCAGCCGGGCGAAGCGCTCGATCTCCGCGCAGAGCGAGGGGCTGGTACGGCCGATCACTTTCGCCAGGCCCGTGGAGCCGGAGCTGAACTGCACCAGCGGATGGTCCGACTCGGCGGGCCGGCCCGAGGGGAGGCGGAGCACCTCCACCGGCGTCTCGTCACGGAACGAACTGAACACACCTCCGTTGTCGCCGGAGGTGATGTGGAACTGTGGCCCGCACAGCTCCAGCAGCCGCGTGGTCTCCGGCTTCGTCAGGCGCGGGTCGAGCAGCTGCACCTGGGCGCCGGTCGACCAGAGGGCGAACAGAATCGAGATCAGGGTGAAGCTCGGCATCATCTGCACGGCCACCGCGCTGCCCTCGGTGATGTTGCGCGAAGCCAGCGCCGCCCGCTCGAAGGAGACGCGTTCGCGCAGCTCGCGCCGGGTGACGGTGGCCTTCCCGACGGCCCATACGTCATCGCCGCCCTCCGTGAGCCGGGTCTCGAGCCAGGTCCTGAACTGTGTGCTGTCGGCCATGTCATCCGTTCCTCAGGTAGTGGCCAGGCGGGAGGCCCCGTCGAGCCGGACCACCTCGCCGTTGATCATGGGGTTCTCCACGATGTGCTGCACCAGGGCCGCGAACTCCTCGGGCCGGCCGAGCCGCCGCGGATACGGGGTGCTGTCCGCCAGCGCGCCACGCACCGGGTCGGGCAGCGCGGCGAACATCGGTGTGTCGAACAGACCGGGCGCGACCGTCACCACCCGAACCGCGTGTTCGGCCAGGTCGCGGGCGAGCGGCAGGGTCATGCCGACGACACCCGCCTTGGATGCCGCGTAGGCGGCCTGGCCTCGCCGGCCGTCGTACGCGGCGATGGAAGAGGTGCAGACGATGACGCCCCGCTCCTCCGGGTCGGGACCGGTGCCCTCGGGCCGGCGCAGCATCTGTGCCGCCGCCGTGCGCACCAGGTCGAAGGCGCCGATCAGGTTCACCTCGACCTGGCGGCGGAACTCGGCGAGTGGCAACGGACCCGAGCGGCCCACGACCCGGCCCGCGCCCGTGACCCCCGCGCAGTTGACGACGATGTGCGGGCCGCCCCGGCGGACGGCCTCGGCGACCGCGGCGGCCACGTCGGTGTGGTCGGTGATGTCACCCGGGGTGAACGAGGCGCCGGCGCCGAGCTCCGCCAACGCCGCCCGCCCGCGCTCCGCGTCGCGGCCCATGACCACCACACCCGCGCCCGCCGCCAGCAGACGTCCGGCCACGGCGAGGCCGAGACCGGAGGTGCCGCCGGCGACGAGGGCGACCTTTCCTTCGGTGTTCATCTAGCCGACCGGCACCAGGAAGTCTTCGACGGCATTCCACTTGATGACAGTGCCGCCGTGACTCATGCCCGCGCCGAACGACGCCAGTACGACGGTGTCCCCGGCCTTGACTCGACCGGTGTCGACGGCCTCCCGCAGGACCAGCGGGACGCCCGCGCCGGAGGTGTTGCCCAGCCGCTGGACATTGGTGAGTGTGCGGTCGGCAGGCAGCCCGATCTTCTCCATCAGGAGGTGGATCAGGTGGTAGTTGGCCTGGTGGAAGATGATCAGGTCGATGTCGTCGACCTGCATCTCGTGGTGCTCCAGCAGCTCCAGGACGAAGTTCGGCATGGTGTCGAGAGCGAAGTTGCGCACCGAACGGCCGTGCATGTGCATGAAGTTGGTGCCGAAGCCGGAGAGCTTCTCCGAGCCGTCCGTGGACCAGGTGCGCTGCTCCCGCTTGATGAACGCGGTCTCGTACGCGCTGGGGTCGCTGCGCAGCAGGGCCGGCGTCATGCCGGTGCCCGGAGCGCATGGCTCGAGGAGGTAGCAGGCGGCGGCGTCCCCGAAGATCACGCCGACCGTGCGGTCTTCCGGGTCGAGGGTCTTGCTGGTCGTGTCGGCGAGCACGACGGCGATACGGCGGTACTGGCCCGACATCAGGTACTTGGCGCCGACGTCCAGGGCGAACGTACCGCCCGGGCAGCCGCCGCTGTTGACGTCGAAGCCGGGGGTGTCGGACAGGCCCAGCCTGCGGGCGATGGCCACCGCCGTGGCCGGCAGCATGTGGTCGGGGGTGAAGGTGCCGCAGATGATCAGGTCGATGGAGTCGGGACTGACGCCCGCCCGCTCGCAGGCGTCGAGCAGCGCGGCGGCACCGAGGTCGGAGGTGCGCTCCTCGGGGGCCGACCAGTGCCGGGTGGTGATGCCGATGTGCTCGGTGATCCAGGCGTCCGTCGTCTCCAGGCGCTGTTCGAGATCCGCGTTGGTCACCACGCGATCGGGCACGTAACCCCCGATGGCCCGGATGCCCACGCCGTGGGCGGTGGGACTGGCAGCCTTCGTCATAGGTCGGACTCTCCTCTGGCGGGCGCCGCCGGTGCGGCGCCTAACGGGTGGCTGTATGCCGCCGGCGGCGGTCGGAAGGAGTCCGCCGCGCCGGCGGCCAGTGCGGGCGGACGAGTGGCCCGACAACTCGGGCCCGGTTCCGCCCGGCGCCGCCGTGGCGCGGATCCCGCCCGGCGGCGGCGCTGGATCGGCCGCTCGTCCCTGTTCTGCACGGGGTGTGTGCCGTGCCCCGAACTGCCGTGCCAGACTCCCCCCGCTGTCCGGGCGGCGCACAGACCCGTTGGCGGTGCCCTTTCGTCGCAGCCGAAGGGGGACCCCCGCCGGGCAGCCGCTCTCGCGTTCCCGGCGGCTAGCCTCGCCGCATGATCGCTGCCTATGTCACTCGTATCGACGCTCAACAGCCATTGAACGGACTGGAGTTGAGCGAGATGCCGGAGCCCGGGGTGCCACACGGCTGGACCACGGTGCGGCTGCGCGCCGCCACACTCAACCACCACGACCTGTGGTCGCTGCGCGGAGTGGGCGTCACTGCGGAAGACCTGCCACTGATCCTCGGATGCGACGGCGCCGGCCTGGACGAGCAGGGCAACGAGGTGGTCATCCACTCCGTCATCGGTGAGAGTGGTCACGGCGTCGGGCCCGACGAACCGCGCTCGATGCTGTCCGAGAAGTACCCCGGCACGTTCGCCGAGCGGATCGCCGTACCGCGCTGGAACCTGCTGCCCAAGCCCGCCGCGCTCACCTTCGAGGAGGCCGCGTGCCTGCCCGGCGCGTGGCTGACCGCGTACCGGATGTTGTTCACCAATGCCGGGCTCAGCCCCGGCGACAGCGTCCTGGTGCAGGGGGCCGGCGGTGGCGTGGCGACCGCGGCGGTGGTGCTCGGCTCGGCGGCCGGGTTCCGGGTGTTCGTCACCAGCCGCGACGACGTCAAGCGCAAGCGGGCCCTCGGCCTGGGCGCGGAGGCCGCCTTCGAGGTGGGTGCCCGGCTGCCGCACCGGGTGGACGCGGTCCTGGAGACGGTGGGCGCGGCCACCTGGTCGCACTCGATCCGCTCCCTGAAGGACGGCGGACGCCTCGTCATCTCGGGCGCCACCAGCGGACCCAATCCGCCGGTGGGGGAACTCCAGCACATCTTCTACCGCGAACTGCGGGTCATCGGCTCGACGATGGGCAGCAGGAAGGAACTCGCTGCCCTGCTGGACTTCTGTGTCGCCAAGAACGTGCGGCCGGTCGTCGACTCGGTCTTCCCGCTCGGCGACATTCGCCGTGCCTTCGAGAGGATGGAGCGCGGGGACCTGTTCGGCAAGATCGTACTGACGATCCCGTAGCGGAAACGGGCCGGTGCGCACCGCGGCCAAGCGACCCAGTCGCCGTCGAGGACGGAGTTGCCGACGTTGAGCGCGACGGACGCGCCGCCGGTGAGCACCCGCAGGGCGAGCGGCCAG
>NZ_JBEZHV010000032.1:0-75521 GCF_040650755.1 Streptomyces sp. NPDC048623 | reverse complement strand
GACGCAGGGTCCGGGACGTCACCCCGGACATCCGGGCCACATCCGCGATCGACCAGGCCATGCCCGCACCTCTTCTCGCCGGGCCGGCCCCCGCCGGAGCGGGGGCCTCGACGCATGCCGGGATCTCAGTGGGCCAGCCGCAGACCGGCGCCCTCGGCCGTCGCGCGCCCGTACACCACGCCGGCCAGCGCGATGTCCTGGACGCCCATGCCGAACGGGTTGATCACCACGCGCTCGTGCTCCGCCACCGTCCGGCCGTAGCCGCCCGAGAACAGGGTGGGCAGCGTGGCGTCCACCGCGCGGCCGCCCTCGGGCGCCTCGGTCCCGGGGCCGCCGATCCGGCCCGCGCGGGCCAGGACGCCGAGCAGCCGGTGGTCGTCGTCGACGACCAGGTCCCAGTCGTCGACGAACAGATGGTCGCAGCCGAGCAGCAGGCTCTCCGCCGCGTCGTCGAGCGACACGTTGACGAACGTGCCGCCCGCCGGCACCCAGTCCAGTTCGACGTACGGCTCCGTCGTGGTGGTCACCGCGATCGTCAGCTGGGCCCGCTCGACCGCCGAGCGGGCGTCCGCCACCACGGTCACGGCGGTCGCCGGGTCGGCCGCGCGCAGGCGGGCGGCGAACGCGTCGGCCCGTGCGGCGTCCTGGTCGAAGAGGACCAGCTCCTCGATGCCGGGGCAGGCGGAGGCGAGGAGTTCACGGTGGACCTCGGCCTGCCGGCCGCAGCCCAGGAAGGCCACCCGGGTGATCTTCGCCAGGTCGCGTACGGCCCGCACGGCGGCGATCGAGACGCCCGCGGTGCGCAACGCGCTGATCCGGCCGCCCTCCATGATGCAGACGGGCCGCGCGGTCTCCCGGTCGTCGAGCACGATCAGCCCCGCGGCGCGCGGCCGGCCGAGCAGATGGTTGCCGAGCGAGGCGTTGATGATCTTGCAGCCGTAGCTGTCGCCCGACCAGGCCGGGAGGATGAGGCTGCGGGCGGAGGCACCCGAGCGGGTGGTCCAGCGCAGGGCGGCCTCGGGGGAGAGGCCGGCCTCCTTGCGCGCGTAGGCGAGCAGCGTGTCGTGGGCGATGTCGACCACCGGCAGGTCCGCGCACAGGCGTTGCACGTCGGTGCTGTCGAGATAGGTGAGCGTGGAGTCGGGAAGCCCGGTCATCGGTCCGCCTTCGGTTCGGGATGGACGTGGTTCAGCAGGGTCAGCGCGGCGCGGATCTCCTCGTCCGGGTCCGGCGGGGCGGCCTTCGCCGTCCCGCCGCTCAGCTGCGGGTACTTCTCACCGCTGTCCGGGCAGACGCAGGCGATCTCCCGCAGCGAGGGATCCAGCCGGGCCCGGACGACCGCGGCGAGCACCGCGGCGCCGCTGCTGCCGCCGAGCGAGATCCCGGTCCGGCGCAGCACGAGGGAGCAGGCCGCCGCGGCCGCCGTGTCCCGGACGCGTACGACGTGGTCCCAGTGGTCCGGCTCGATGAACCCGGACACCTGCCCGGAACCGAAACCCATCAGCTTGAAGGGCCGTTCGGCGGGTGCCCCGCCCAGCGCCGACGAACCCACGGCGTCCACCGCGACGATCCGGGTCTCCGGCAGGTTGTCGCGGAAGTACCGGGCGATGCCGGCCAGGGTGCCCCCGGTCGAGACGGCCACGGCGACGGCGTCGAAGCGCCCGCCGGGCGCGCCCTTCACCAGTTCGGCGGCGGTCTGCCATTCGTGCACGCCCGGATTGGCCGGGCACGCGTACTGGTCGGTCCACACGGCGTCGGGGTCCGCCGCCAGGATCTCGCGCACGGCCTGGAGCCGGGCGCCGAGCGTCCGCCCGCCCGGCACCTCGCGCACGGTCACCACGTCCGCCCCGAAGGCGGCCATCCGTTCCACGCTGTTGCGGGGCGTGGTGGGCTCGACGACGAGCGTGCAGGCGTAGCCGCGCTCCGCGCACAGACCGGCGAGCGCCACCCCGAGGTTGCCGGAGGTCGACTCGACCACACGCATGCCCGGCCGCAGCGCCCCGGTCGCCTCAAGGGAGGACAGCAGGGCCTCGGCCGTACGGGCCTTGATGGAGCCGAAGCGGTTCTCGGACTCCAGCTTCAGCCAGATGCGTACGCTCCGGTCGCCGACCGGGACCCGGACGGGCCGCAGGGGGGTGTCCCCGATGCCGTCGGGGAGGTCCTGGGGCACCGCGAAGGTGGTGGGTTCCGTCATGGTGCTCAGTCCTTGAGGCTGTCGACGCGGGCCGACGGCTGGTGCCGTACGGGAGGGACGGTGCGGTGCGGGCCGATGTCGGCGAGGTCGTAGCCGGACGGGTAGCCCGGATACGTCCGGGCGGTCGGCCGGGTCATGAGCCGGGCCATCAGCTTCGGAGCCACCCGCTCGGCGCGGGCGTGACCGCGCAGCCCGGCGTGGTTCAGGGCGCGGGCCCACAGCGGCGGCCTGCGCATGCCGAGGGCGTCGAGCGCCGGGGCGTCGAGCCGGCACGGCAGGGTCGCGGACACCAGGTCCCGGACCGGGCGCCGGTACCAGGACGCGTAGAGGCCGATGACGGCCGTGCCGACGCGGTGGTTGCTCGGGACCCTGCGGAACCGCGCCCGCTCGTACTCCCGGTTGAACTCCTCGAACGACGCGTAGTCGGTGGGGATCTCACGGATGTTCATCCGCCGGCCGACGTTGGCGAAGAAGTAGAAGGCGGCGAGCCGTTCGGTCTCGCTGGTGGGACGCCAGGCCCAGCGGTCGATCCAGCGCACGGGTTCGAGGACGAACGTCGACAGGACGTACAGCATGTCCTCGTTGGCGATGTCGAACCTGTGGTGCGCGTTGTTGATCTGCCGGATTGCCTGGCGTCCGCGGTCGGAGTCGTATCCGCCGCGGACCAGCTCGCCGAGGAGGATGCGGGTGTCGTCGTAGCGTTTCTGCGCCCGCAGCGCGAACTCGCCCGTGCCGTCCAGGACGTCGGAGATGGCGGGCACGCAGCAGGTGCGCCAGATGGCGACTTCGAGTCCCCTGCCGTAGTCCCAGGGGAACTCGCGGTCGGAGGACAGGCGGTGGATCTCCTCGTGGTCCGCCTTCGGGTCGAGGGTCTCCAGGTGTCTGAGTGTCGCGTAACGGTCTCGCATCCGTACCCCGTTCACGGTGAGAAGTCGGCCTAGAGGGGGGTGGACCCGGCGGCGCTGGTGACCTCGGGCCGGGTGGGGTCGAAGCGGAGCGTCTCGAAGCGCCACTGGAGCTGGCCGGTCAGCCAGCTGCGCAGCCCGGCGATGTGCCGCTCGAGACGGTCGGCGGGGAACAGGGCGCGCTGCTCCGGCGTGAGCCGGCCGGCGAAGCCCGAGCTGAGCTCGGTGAACCGGTCGAAGCGGCCCTGGATCAGCACGCCCACCGCGTCGGCGGCGGTCTGCAGATCGGTGCCGTGCGCGTGCCGGTGGACCAGGACCAGGTTGTGCGGGTCGCCGAGCAGCGCCTCCTTCTCGCAGGAGAAGAGGTCGTTGGTCCACAGGTCGGCGTCGGACAGCGCCGCGTTCATCTCGGCGAACTCCGGGAGCCCGTAGATCTCCTCGGGCACCTCCGCGTGCGTGGTGACCTCGATGAGGTCGAGGTAGGGCATCAGGGCCCGGCCGCGCATGGTGATGTACTCGTCAAGCTCCGGCACCCGGCCGCTGAGCCGGTTCTCCGACTCCCAGACGCAGGTCTCGAAGAAGGCCGCGATGTGCCCGGCCAGGCGGGTGCGCCAGGCCGGGGAGGTGAGGGGGACGGTACGGCGCCACAGGTCCGCGTAGGCCGGCCGGAACGCGGCGGTGACGGAGTGGCCCGGCGCGGCGGTGTCGTCGACGGAGCCGTCGGCGGTGAACCAGCCGAGGACCTCGTCGCACACCTCGCGCAGCCGCGCCGGGTCGGTGCCGAGCGAGGTCTCGTCGAACTGGTCGTCGAGCACCAGCATGGTGCTGATCCAGTCGGTCACCAGCTGGAGTTCGGCGGCTCCGGCGTGCGGATAGGCGCGGCCCATCAGGGTGCCGAGCAGGGAGCGCTCGTGGTGGCGGCGCGCCGCCTCGTCGGGGGCCAGGCCGAAGCGGGCCACGAAGGCCCGCGTGCCCGCCTCGGCCTGTTCGGCGTACGGGCTGAGTTCGGGAGGGAATTCCACATGGATGTGAGGCATGCGCAGCGGCACGGTGTCACCCGTCGTTCGGTGGGGAGGGAAGGGGAAGGGGGCGGGAAAGGGGAGGGGGAAGGGGGAGGGGGAGGGCGGTGCGGGCGGTGCGGGCCGGGCGGGGGCCGCGGCTCACCCGGGCAGCTGGAGGGACTTGACCTCCTGGAACTCCTGGATGCCGTGGCGGCCCAGCTCGCGGCCGACACCCGACTGCTTGTAGCCGCCGAAGGGGGCCGCCGGGTTGAACCCGGAGTCGTTGATGTCCACCTGGCCGACGCGCAGCCGGCGGGCCACGGAGACGGCCCGGTCGGTGTCGGCGGACCAGACGGTCGCCGCCAGGCCGTACTCGGACCCGTTGGCCAGGGACACGGCGTCCGCGTCGTCGTCGAAGGCCATGACGGCCAGGACGGGGCCGAAGATCTCCTCCCGGGCCAGTGCGGACGAGGGGCTCACCCCGGTCCAGACGCTCGGGGCCACGAAGTGCCCGGCGAGCGGCGGCCGGACCGCGGGGTCGGGACCGGCCACCCGGCGCGCGCCGTCGGCGGCCGCCCGGGCCAGGTGGCCGAGCACGCGCTCGCGCTGCCCCGCGGAGACCAGCGGGCCGAGCAGGCACGCCGGGTCCTCGGGGTCGCCGGGCACGTACGCGGCGACGACCGCGCGGGCCACGTCGAGCGCCTCGTCGAGCCGGTGCCGCGGCACGAGCAGCCGGGTGCGGGCGGAGCAGGTCTGCCCGGCGTTGTGCAGGGCGGACCTGACGCCGTCCTCGACCGCCGTCGCCAGGTCGGCGTCGGAGAGCACGAGGGTCGCGGACTTGCCGCCCAGCTCCAGACAGGTCCGCTTGACCGTGCGGGCCGCGGCCGCGCCGATCTTCCGGCCGGCCTCCAGGGAGCCGGTGAACGACACCAGGTCGACGCCGTCGTCGGCGGCGAGCGCCGCCCCGGCCGTCGCGCCGCGGCCCGGAACGAGGTTGAAGACCCCGGGCGGCAGGCCGATGCCGTCGATCAGTCCGGCCAGCGCGTAGGCCGACAGCGGGGCGAGCTCGCTCGGCTTGAGGACGAGGGTGCAGCCCGCCGCCAGCGCCGCCCCGATCTTGGCCACCGCCTGGTGCAGCGGGTAGTTCCAGGGCGTGATGGCGCCGACCACGCCGGCCGGCTCCCGCACCACGAGGGAGTGCCCGATCCGCTCCTCCGCCGTGGCCCCGGCCAGCGCGTCGACGAACCCGTCGAGCACCTTGACCGGCAGGCCCACCTGCACGCGCCGGGCGAACGTGATCGGCGAGCCCATCTCCCGGGTCACCGTCGCGGCCAGCTCGTCCCGGTGCTCCACGAGCGCGTCGCGCAGCGCCGAGAGCGCCGCGATCCGTTCCGCCGGACCGCTCGTGGACCAGCCGGGCAGGGCCGAGCGGGCCGCGTCGACGGCGAGCCAGATGTCCTCGCTCCCGCCGTCCGGAACCTCCGCGACGACCCGCCCCGTCGCCGGGTTCTCCACGGGGATGGTCCCGGTGGCGCGTGGCGCGGCCCATCGGCCACCGACATAGACCGACCGCAACGGCAGTGAATTCATGGTGTGACAGGTCCATTCGACAGGATCGGTTGCATGCGGAATCGGGCCTGCGGACGGGCGCGGGCCGACGGAATTCCGGAAGTGATTGCGTCCCACTCTACGGACCGCCGGGCACACCGACTTGATGAATTCTGTACGGGAAACTGCCGCCCATTAAGGGTGGTGACGCGCCGCGAAAAAGGGGGTACCGTGCGGGCCTTGAAATACCGTGGCGCAGAAACAGGGCCCGGTCGTGGGAAAGACCTCAGGGAGAAGGCCACCAGTGATCCCCGCACCCGTACGTGCCGTGAACTCCGTCGGCCGCTGGCTCCGCCGGCCCCGCCCGGTGGCGAACCCCCGGCTGCGCCTGGTCTGCCTCCCGCACGCGGGCGGCACGGCGGGCGCCTTCTACGGCTGGGCGGCCGCGCTCCCGGCCGACGTGGAGCTCGTCGCGGTGCAGTACCCCGGCCGGCAGGACCGGTTCGCGGAACCGTGCCTGCGGGACATGGACGAACTCGCCGACGCCGTCGCACAGGCCCTGCTGCCGCTCCTGGACCGGCCCGTCGCCCTCTTCGGGCACAGCATGGGCGCGGCCCTCGCGTACGAGGTCACGCTGCGCCTGGAGGCCCGATTCCGGGCCAGGCCACGGCAGTTGTTCGTCTCCGGCCACATGTCGCCGACCCGCCCGAGAGACCGGAGACGGGACCTGCACCTGCGGGACGACGCCGCGATGGTGGCGGGCCTGACGGAACTGGGCGGCATGGACGAGGCGGTGACCGCGGACCCGGAGCTGCTCGCGCTGCTCATGCCCTCGTTCCGCGCCGACCTGCGGCTGATCGAGACCTACCGGCCCGGCGCGGCGCGCCCGGTGACGGTCCCCGTGACGGCCTACACCGGCGACGCGGACCCCGGGGTGCCGCTGCCGGACGTGGCCGCCTGGGCCGAGCTGGCCGCCGGTGAATTCGCCATGCGGGTCTTTCCCGGCGGGCACTTCTATCTCGTCGACCGGGAAACGGAGGTCGTCGCGGATATTTCCGAACGTCTTGCCCTCGTTCGCTGAGCTGATGTCCCCGGCCGGCGCCGTGCCTGCCCGGAACCGGTCGATTCGAAATGTGTCAGAGGAGTCCTTTCTATGTTGAATGACGATGATGTGGCGATGCGCGTCCGCGAGATCATGGTGGAGGCCCTGGATCTCCGTCTCGACCCGGCGGACATCGACGCCGGTGTCTCGCTGTATTCGCCGGTGATCCAGCTCGACTCGCTGAATCTGCTCCAGCTCCTCCTCGCCGTGGAGGCCGAGTTCGGCGGCCACATCGAGGACGAGGACGTCATGGAGGCCGACCTCGAGACCGTCGGTGACGTCGTCGACCTCGTCCGCCGGCACGTCGGCACGCTCCGGACGGAGACCGCAGCATGAGGACGTCGCGCAACCAGTTCCTGCTGGACGAGGAGGACGTCCCGACCCACTGGTACAACATCCTCGCCGACCTCGACGTACCGTCCTCCGACGTACGCCGAGCCCGGCCGGCCGCGGAACCTGCGGCCGGCGCCAGACCGGCGGCGCCCAACCTCCCGCTGTCCATGTACCGGGCCAGCGTGGGGACCGAACGGCATGTGAAGATCCCGGACCCGGTGCGCGAGCAGTACCAGCGCTGGCGGCCCACCCCGCTGATCCGGGCCCACCGCCTGGAGCAGGCCCTCGACACCCCCGCCCACATCTACTACAAGTACGAGGGCGCCAACGCCTCCGGCAGCCACAAGCTCAACTCCGCGCTGGCCCAGGCGTACTACTACAAGCAGGCCGGCGTCCAGGAGATCACCACCGGCACCGGCGCCGGGCAGTGGGGCACCGCGCTCTCGATGGCCTGCCATGCGCTCGACCTCGCCTGCACGGTCTTCATGGTGCGCGTCAGCCATGCGCAGAAGCCGTACCGCCGGGTGCTCATGGAGCTCAACGGCGCCCGCGTCGTCCCCAGCCCCAGCGGCACCACCGAGGCGGGCCGCGCCCTGCTCGCGGCCTCGCCCGACAGCGACGGCAGCGTGGCGATCGCCAACGCCGAGGCCCTCGAACACGCCCAGACCGTGCACCGCGGCGCGTTCGCGGTCGGCAGCGGCGAGAACCACGTCCTGCTCCACCAGACCGTCATCGGCGAGGAAGCCCTGCGGCAGATGGAACTCGCCGGCGAGTTCCCCGACGTCGTCATCGGCGCCATGGGGGCCGGCAGCAACTTCGCCGGCCTGGCCTTCCCCTTCTACCGGGAGAAGCTCCGCACCGGAGCGGAGACCCGGCTCGTGGCCGTGGAGCCCGAGGCGTGCCCCAAGATGACCCGCGGCCGCTACGCCTGGGACTACAACGACTTCTCCGGCACGACCCCCATGACCAAGATGTACACCCTGGGCCACACCTTCGTCGCCCCCGGCGTGCACGCCGGCGGCCTGCGCTACCACGGAGCGGCGCCCCTGGTCAGCGCCCTGTACGCACGCGGCCTCATGGAGGCGGTCGCCTACGGCCAGAAGGAGGTCTTCGAGGCCGGGGCGTTCTTCGCCCGCACCGAGAACCTCGTCCCCGCACCCGAGTCGGCCCACGCCGTCAAGAGCGCGATCGACGAGGCCGTACGGGCCCGCGAGGAGAACCGCCCGCGCGTCATCCTGTTCAACGTCAGCGGCCACGGCCTGCTCGACCTGTCCGCCTACGACCAGTACCTGGCGGGCGGTCTCCAGGACCACCCCATCTCCGACAGCCAGATCGCCGCGTCGCTGGCCGCCCTGCCCGACGCCGAACCCGTGGGCGGCCGCTCATGAACCTCGCCCCGAACGAGGAGCAGACGGACCTCGCCCGACGGCTGCGCGCCCTCGGCGCCGACTCCCTCGGCGCCGACATCGAGACCCGCGACCGCACCGCCCAGCGGCTCCAGCCCGGCGACTGGCAGCGCTGCGCCGACGCCGGAGTCCTCGGACTGCCCGTGCCGAAGGAGTACGGCGGCCTCGGCCTCTCCGCGCTGACCTGCGCGATCGGCCTGGAGGGCCTGGGCGCCGGATGCCGGGACAACGGGCTGATGATCGCGCTCGGCGCGCACATCTGGGCCGTGGAACTGCCCCTGATGGAATTCGGCACCGAGGAACAGAAGCGGCGCCATCTGCCCGGCCTGTGCGACGGGCGGACCGTGGGCGCCCACGCGATCACCGAGGCCGGCGCCGGCTCGGACGCCCTGTCGCTGACCGCCACCGCCCGCAGGGACGGCGACCACTACGTCCTCGACGGCGTCAAACGGTTCATCACCAACGCCCCGATCGCCGACGTGTTCATCGTCTACGCCACCGTCAATCCCGCCCTGGGGTTCACCGGCGTCACCGCCTTCCTGGTCGACCGGAACACGGAAGGGCTCACGGTCGAGACCCGGTTCGAGAAGACCGGGCTGCGGACCGTGCCCTGGGGGGAGATCACCCTCCGCGACTGCCGGGTCCCGGTCTCCGCACGCCTCGGCGCCGAGAAGCAGGGCTCGCGGATCCTCTCCCGGACCATGGCCTGGGAACGGGCACTGATCCTGGCGCCGCTGCTCGGTGCGATGAGCCGCCAGATCGACGCCTGCGTCCGGCACGCCCGGAGCCGCGAGCAGTTCGGCCGCACCATCGGACGCTTCCAGTCGATGTCGAACCGGATCGTGGAGATGCAGATCCGCCTCGACGAGGCCCGGCTGCTGACCCACCGCGCCGCCTGGGACCTCGACCGGGGCACCCCCTCGTACTTCGCCGAGGCGGCCCAGCTGCGGACCAGCGAATCGGCCGTCGAGACCTTCCTCGACGCCCTCCAGGTGTACGGCGCGCTCGGCTTCACGACGAGCACGGACGTCGAGCGGAACCTGCGCGACGCGCTCGGCACCCGGATCTCCTCCGGCACCTCCGACATGCAGCGCCTGGTGATGGCCGACAAGCTCGGCCTCACGTCCCGGCTGCGCGCCGCGCCCACGACGGGCCCGCACGGTGCCGCGGGCATCACCACGGGAGGACGCCATGCGCACGCTCGATGAGCTGCTGACCCGGGCCGCCGCCGCGCGGCCGGCCGCCGAGGCGGTCCGGTACCGGGGCGCCACGACCGACTACGCCGCACTGGACCGGGCCGCGAGCGCCCTCGCCGCGACGCTGCGCGAGGCGGGCGTGGGACCCGGCGACCGGGTGGGGCTGTGGATGCCCAAGTCGCCCGAGACGATCGTGGCCCTCCACGCGGTCCTCAAGTGCGGGGCCGCCTATGTGCCGGTGGACCCGGCCGTGCCGGCCGCCCGCGCCGCGTACATCCTCGGCGACTGCGCCGTGAGCTGCCTGATCGCCGACGAGGCGCGACTGGCCCTGCTCGCGGAGCGCGGCGGGCCCGCCGCGCTGCGGACCGCCGTGGTGCTCGGTGCGCCGGCCGCCGGGCGGCCGGACCCGGCCGCTGGAGCCGCTGAAGCCGACGGAGCCGACGGAGCCGACCGAGCCGACCGAGCTGACCGAGCCGGCCTCCGCCGGATCGGCTGGGACGAGGCCGTCGGGCGCACCGTGCCCGAGGGGTTCGCGCCCCCGGCCGTGGGCCCCGACGACCTGGCGTACATCCTCTACACCTCGGGCTCGACCGGGGCGCCCAAGGGGGTCATGCTCTCGCACCGCAACGCCCTGGCGTTCGTGGACTGGGCGGTGGCCGAGTTCGGGCTGACGCCCGGGGACCGCCTGTCCTCGCACGCCCCGGTCCACTTCGACCTGTCCGTCTTCGACGTCTTCGCCGCCGCGAGCGCCGGGGCCTGCCTGGTCCTGGTGCCGGAGCACCAGAAGGCCCTGGGCGCGGCGCTGAACCGGCTGGTCGCCGAGGAGGGGATCACCGTCTGGTACTCGGTGCCGGGCGCGCTGATCAGAATGCTCGACGCGAAGAACCGTGCCCTCCTCGAAGGCTCCGGTCTCCGGACGGTGCTCTTCGCGGGCGAGCCCTTCGCGCTCAAGCACCTCAGGCGGCTCAGGGCCGCCCTGCCCGGGGCGGCCCTGCACAACCTCTACGGGCCGACGGAGACGAACGTCTGCACCCACCACGAGGTGACGGACGCGGACCTGGCGCCCGAGCGCACCGGACCGCCCCCGATCGGCCGGCCCTGCCCGTACGCCGAGGCCCTGCTCCTCGACGCCGACGGGCAGGTGGTTCCCGACGTGCCGGGCGCCGAGGGCGAACTCTGCATCACCGGCGACTCGGTGATGCTCGGCTACTGGGGGCAGGACCGGGACGACACGCCGGCGGGCGGGCCGCGGACCCACCGGACGGGCGATCTCGTCGTCTCGCGCGGCGAGCTCGGCTACACCTACCTCGGGCGCCGCGACCACATGCTCAAGATCCGCGGGTACCGGGTCGAACCCGGGGAGATCGAGGCGGTCCTCATGGGACTGCCCTCCGTGCACGAGGCAGCCTGCGTCGCGGTCACGGACGCCGACGGCGGCGCGGCCCTGGAGGCGTACGTGGTACCGGGAGATGGCCCGGTGCCGGACACCGCGGAGCTGCGCGGGCACTGTCTGGACGCGCTGCCCCGCTACATGGTGCCCGGCGCGTTCCACCTGGTCGACGCCTTCCCCCGGACCTCCACCGGCAAGACCGACCGCAGGGCGCTGGCCGCCCGCCCGGTCCGGGAGGCCGTATGACCGCCCAGGTCCGCATGACCGCCCGGGTCCTGACACCGCGCCTGCCGAGCCGGGTGCTCGGCCGGGACAAGGGCGTCAACGTCGTCCTGCCCGGCGGCTACTCCGAGGACGGCCCGCCGCACCCGGTCCTCTACCTCCTGCACGGCTACGGCGGGAGCAAGGACACCTGGCTGGTGAACACCCGCCTGACCGAGCTGCTCCGGGACAGCCGGACCGTCGTCGTGCTGCCGCAGAGCGGCCGCCGCTGGTTCATCAACGACCACGCCGGACTGCGCTACGAGGACCACTTCGTCCACGAGCTCGTGCCGGCGGTCGACGAGCGGTTCAACACCCTCTCCCACCGGTCGGGCCGGGCCGTCGGCGGCTTCTCGATGGGCGGTGCCACAGCGCTGTTCCTGGGGCTGCGGCACCGGGCGCTGTTCGGCGCGGTGGCCTCGCACGCCGGGGCCTTCGAGGCCCCGCACCGGGTCGGCGACCCGTACGCCCGCTTCCGCTCCGACCCCGGTTTCGCGATGCCGACGGTGGACGCCCACGAGCGGGTCTGGGGGCCGCCGGGCAGCGAGACCCGGCGCCGCTACGACCCGTACCGGCTGATCGCCCAGGACGCCGCGACCCCCGTACCGGCCCTGTACCTCGACATCGGGACGGAGGACCACGAGCGCATGCGGGACATGAACCACCGGGTACGGGACGCCCTGCTCGCCCGGGGCCACCGGGTCGAGTACCACGAGCGGCCGGGCGGCCACGACTGGCGGTTCGTCGACCACGCGCTGCCCGCCGCGCTGGACTTCGTCGAGCGCCACCTCGACGGCACGCGGGAGAGGGACACGGTCACGCATGGAACCGCCTGAGACCCCGGCCGTGCCACGGCCGCCGTCGCTCCTCGTCGACCGGCCCGCCCCCGGCGTCGTGGTCGCCACCCTCAACCGGCCGGCCCGCCGGAACGCCCTCGACGAGGACCTGTTCGCCCGGCTGACCGCACTGTGCGCCGAGCTGCGCGCGGACAGCTCGGCGCGGGTCCTCGTGCTCGACGGGGCGGGGGACACGTTCTGCGCCGGTTACGACATCGGCGAGGTGGACCGGATCGCCGGCCTGCCGCCGCTCGAACTGCTCGCCCTGCTGCACCGCCAGGCGGCGGCGATCACCGGCCTGCGGGACCTCCCGCAGGCCGTGATCGCCGCGGTCGACGGCACCGCGATCGGCGCCGGACTCTCCCTCGCGCTCGCCGCCGACATCCGGCTGGCGGCCCCGGGGGCCCGGTTCCGGGCCTCGTTCGTGAAGATGGGCCTGTCCGGCGGCGACATGGGTGCCTCCTGGCTCCTGCCGCGGCTCACCGGCCTGGGCTTCGCCTCCGAGATGATGCTGACGGGCCGGTACGTGACCGCTCCGGAGGCCGTCGAGCGGGGGCTGGCGAACCGGCTGACCGAGCCCGGCGAACTGCGGGCCGCCGCCCTGGCCCTGGCCGCGGAGATCGCGGCCAACAGCCCGGTCTCGGTCACCCTCACCAAGCAGGTCCTGCAGAGCAACGCCGACGCCCCCTCGCTGGCGGTCGCCCTGGAACGGGAGGCCCCCGCCCAGGTCGTGGCCGCCAACTCGCCGGACGTGCGCGAGGCCGTGGCGGCCTTCCGGGCCCGCCGGGCGCCCCGCTTCGACGGCGCCCCCACACCATCTGACCACTCGGGCGGACCGGGCGACCGGACACCGCCGCATCGGAAGGAACCCTCATGAGCAGTGTCGACACCGCACCCACCGCACCCACCGCCACCGGCGCGAACGGCGACTGGCGGCCCCGGATCGTCCGGCCGGCCGAGGTCGGCGTGGCCGCGAGCCCGGAGGGACTCCAGGAGTTCCTCGGCGGCACGGACATCGGTCGGCTCCTCGTCGAGGACCGGGCCGTCGTCTTCCGCGGCTTCGGCGTCTCCACCGGCACCTACGACGGCGTGGCCGACCTCCTGCTGCCCGACCGCCTCGCCTACGTCCACGGCAACTCGCCGCGCACCAAGGTCGGCCGCAACCTCTACACGTCGACCGAGTACCCCGCCGAGTTCGAGATCTCGATGCACAACGAGATGTCGTACGCGCACGCGTGGCCGTCGCGGATCCTCTTCTTCTGCGACGTCGCGGCGGCCACCGGCGGCGCCACCCCCGTGGTCGACGGCCGGCTCTGGTTCGAGTCCATCGACCCCGAGGTACGGGCGGCCTTCGCGCCCGGCGTCCGGTACACGCAGAACCTGCACGACGGCGTGGGCTTCGGCAAGAGCTGGCAGGCGACCTTCGAGACCGACGACCGCGCCGCGGTCGAGGCGTTCCTCGACGGGGCCGAGGCCGAGTGGAGCTGGCAGCCGGACGGCACCCTGCGGGTCACCCAGCTGCGCCGGGCGACCCTCGAACACCCCGTCACCGGCACCGAGGTGTGGTTCAACCAGGCGGACCAGTGGCACGTCGCCGGCCTCGGCGAGGACGCGGCCGCGCTGGCCGAGATCGTGCCCGAGGAGGAGCTGCCGCAGAACGCCTTCTTCGCGGACGGCAGCCCCATCCCGGCCGAGTACATCAGGCACGTCCAGGAGGTCGGCATGCGGAAGGCCGTGAACGTCGACTGGGAGGTCGGCGACCTGCTGTTCGTCGACAACGTCTCGGTGGCGCACGGCCGCCGGGCGTTCACCGGGCAGCGCCGGATCCTGGTGGCCATGTCGTAACCCCCTGACACCGCCCCCGTACACCGGAGAAGCCCGTCGGCCACCACGGCCGACGGGCTTCTGCGGTACGCGGGCGGGGCCGGGCTACGCGCTCCGCAGCGGCGAACGGTGCGCCGCGGCCCACTCCAGCTCCGCCACCGCGCCGGCGACGCTCGGCAGCGCCAGCATCCGGCGCTGCGCCGACCGCGCGCGTCCGGTGAACGCGGGGTCCTGCAGCACCTGGTCGCAGGCCTTGGCGATCTCGGCGGCATCGACGTCCCGCACCCGTACGCCGAGCCCGAGCTCCTCCACCCGGTCCGCGTTCTGCGGCTGGTCGCCGAAGACGGGCAGCACCGTCATCGGCACGCCGGCCCCGACACTCTCCCGGATGCTGTTGTAGCCGCCGTGCGTGAGCAGCATCTGCGCGCACTGGAGCAGCAGCGGCTGGGCGAACGAGTCGACCAGGTGCACGTGCTCGCTCCGCGACTCCTCGTGCACCGGTACGCCTCCGGTCGCGACGACGGCGACGCAGTCGACCCGGGCCAGGCCGGCGACCATCGTGTTCAGGAGCGTGGTGGGGTTGTACTTCGCCCACCGCTCGGCGGGGATGTTGTGCTCCTCCGGGCGCAGGTCCTTGAACTGGGGGAGCGCGGTGCCGATCGCGGCCACCACGAGCGGCTTGTCGGCGGGCAGCCCGGCCACCCACTCCGGGAGGCGCTCGTCCCGGTTCACCGTGGCGGGCTGCCGGTAGGCGAAGGTGTGGGGGGTCGGATTGGCGATGAACGAGTGGTCGGCCGGCATGCAGTCGAGCCGTCCGTAGCGGAAGATCGCGTGCGGGTCGTCCGTGGTGGGCAGCCCCACCTCCGCACGGCGCTCGTTCAGTGGCTTCAGGACCAGCGCCGGATCGAAGACGTTGCCGCTGCCGGAGGGGACCGGGATGTGCGGTACGCCCAGCTCCTCCCCGACGAAGGACGCGGCGAACTCCGTGCCGTCGCGCAGGATCAGGTCGGGCCCGAAGTCACGGGCGACCGGGGCGAGCGCCCGGTAGGTGTCGGCGAGCTTGGGGCCGACCCGCGACGACGCCCCGGGGACGGGCAGGGCGCCGAGGACCGTGACCGGTTCGTCGGCGAAGACATGGGTGAGCTCCGGCGGTACGACGACGAGGACCTCGTGACGGGCCTCGGCGAGGGCGCGGGCCAGGGGAAGCATGGCCCGCGCGTGCGAGGGCTTCCCGGTGACGGTGCACAGGACACGCATGAAGGATCGATTCCTTTGTGGGGACGAAGGGGACGAAGGGGACGATGGGAGGGAGCGGGGGGTGGGGGGGTGGGGGGAGCGTGGCGGGGCGCGGGGCCCGGTCACCGGCGGGGCGACCGGGCGGCCCTCAGCTGGTGCGGTGGACGGCCTGCCGGGCCATGGCGCACAGCTCCTCGGACCAGACCGGGTCCAGCGCGCGCCGGACGGACGCCTCGGCGCTGTGCAGCCGCCGGTCGATGGTCGCCTCGACGCCGTCGCGGACGCCGTTCGCGAGCAGCAGGTCGTGCAGCCGCTGCGGGTCGGTGCCGGCCAGGTCGTCCCCGACCAGCTCGCTGATCTCGGCGCTGTCGCGCAGGGCGAACGACATCAGCAGGGTCATCTTGTGCTGCTTGAAGTCCAGCTGGGCCGGCTTGCCGGTCACCTCCGGGTCGCCGAAGGCGTCGAGCAGGTCGTCGCGCAGCTGGAACGCCTCGCCGACGGCCAGCCCGTACTCCTCGAACGCGCCGAGCAGGTGCCCGGCACCGGCGAGTTCGGCGCCCATCGCCAGCGGACGGTAGACCGTGTAGCGGCCCGACTTGAACAGCGCGATCCAGCTGGACAGTTCGGGGTCGGGAACGAACCGGGCGGCGGCCCGGACGTCGAGGAACTGACCGATCATCAGCTCCGTGCACAGGCCGCCCCAGGTGCGGCGGGCGTGCGGCGGGCAGTCGGCGAGCAGCCGTTCCGCGTAGATGAGCGCGAGGTCGCCGGCCAGGACGGCGACGCTCTCCCCGTACCGGCGCGGCTCGCCGCGCCAGTCCCGCTCCCGGTGCAGCGCGGAGTGCAGGATGTGCGCGGTCGGCTCGTTGCGGCGCAGCCCCGAGTCGTCCATCACGTCGTCATGGAGCAGCGCGAAGGTGTGCAGCAGTTCCAGGGCCGCCGCGACGTCGACGATGACCGGAGCCTCCGGATCGCCGCCACCGGCCAGATATCCGGCGATGCAGAAGGCGGGGCGCAGACGCTTTCCGCCGCTGCCCACCATCCGGGCCACGCAGTCGATCAGTTCGGTCGCGTCCGGGTTCAGTGCCGCCCATTCGCGGCGTTCCTCGGCGAGGAATTCATGAATACGCCGCTCCACTCTCTCCAAGAGGATGCCGCGTGTGTCGCGGGCCGTTTCGCCGATGAATCGATGGCTCATCGGAAGGGTTGTGGACATGGTTGATCTCCTGCTTCGGGACGGACCTCAACCCGCTATTTCTCGCACAACCAAGCCCCTCTGGAAAGGGGCAGGTTGGCGTACAGCCGCTGTCCAGCCCGCCCGGACCGGGTCGAACTAATCTTCCCCGAGTGTGCGGACACCGTCCGCCGAGAACCGCATCCTGTCTGTCTTTTTGTGCCCGGCGGAATTCCCTTCCGGCGCAACCGTAGGTGAATGGCGAGGAATTATGGATCTGTCTCTGTCTTCTGCCGACGGTGAGCAGTTGCTTCCGCTGACGGGCGCACAGGCAGGGGTGTGGTTCGCGCAGGCCGTCGAGCCGGACAGCCCGATCTTCCGGGCGGCCGAGTACCTGGAGATCCACGGCTCCGTGGACACCGGGCTCTTCGAGCAGGCGCTGCGGCGCACGACCGCCGAGGCGGACGCGCTGCACATCCGTTTCGTCGACACCGAGGACGGCCCGCGCCAGCTCGTCGGCGCCGAACCGGACTGGCGGCTCCGGATCGTCGACGTCTCCGGCGAGGCCGACCCGCGGCGCGCGGCCGAGGAGTGGATGGGCCGCGATCTGCGCCGGCGGATCGACCTGACCGCCTCCCCGCTGTTCACCTACGCGCTCTTCCGCGTCGCCGAGGACCGCTGGTTCTGGTACCACGCCTACCACCACATCCTGCTCGACGGTGTGGGCGCCGCCCTGCTGGTCCGCCGGGTGGCGGAGCTGTACACCGCGCTCGTCGCCGGCACCGCGCCCGAGCCCGCCCCGTTCGCCTCCGTCCGCACCCTCCTCGCCGAGGACGCCTCGTACCGCGTCTCCGAGGAGTTCACCGCCGACCGCGAGTTCTGGCGCGGGCAGTTCGCCGACCAGCCGGAGCCGATCGCCCTGTCGACCCGCCCCCTGGCCCCCTCCGCGGACTTCGTGCGCCGCAGCGCCCACCTGCCGCAGCCCGCGCAGGACGCGCTGGTGCGGGCGGCGGAGCGGGCCGGCACCGCCCGCTCCCGGATCGTCATCGCCGCCACCGTCGCCTACCTGCACCGCATGACGGGCGTCACCGACGTCGTGCTCGGCCTGCCGGTGACCGCGCGGCCGGGACCGCGGTCGCGCCGGGCCCCGGGCATGGCGGCCAACGTCGTGCCGCTGCGCGTGGCCGTCGACGACGCCACCACCGTGGGCGAACTCCTGGAGCGGACCCGCGTCGCCCTGCGCGGCGTCTCGGCGCACCAGCGCTACCGCGGCGAGGACCTGCGGCGCGACCTGGGCCTGCCCAACGACCACCGGCGGTTCTTCGGACCGCTGATCAACGTCGTGCCCTTCGACTACGACCTGCGCTTCGCGGGCAGCCGGGCCGACGCCCACAACATGTCGCTGCGGCTCATCGAGGACCTCGCCGTCTCGGTCTACGACCGGGGCAACGGCGGCGGCATCCGGGTGGACTTCGACGCCCACCCCGAGCTGTACACCGTCGCCGAACTCGCCGCCCACCAGGACCGCTACCTCGCCTTCGTCGGCCGGGTGGCCGACGCCCTCGCCGAGCCCGCCACCCCCGTCGGCCGGCTCGGCCTGCTCGGCGACGACGAGCTCGCGGACCTCCTCGCCGCCCCCGTACGGCAGGACGGACCGGCCGACGGCGACCCCGCGCCCACCCTGGCCGGGCTGTTCGAGCAGCAGGTCCGCCGCTCGCCCGGTGCCCCCGCCCTGGAGTACGAGGGCACCGTCCTCACCTACGCGGAGCTGAACCGGCGCGCCAACCGGCTCGCCCGGCTGCTCATCGCGCGCGGAGTGGCCCCCGAGGACCGGGTGGCCCTGCTGCTGCCGCGCTCCGCCGAGTTCGTCGTGGCACTGCTCGCCGTGGTCAAGGCGGGTGCCGCGTACGTCCCCGTCGACCCCGCCTACCCCGCGGCGCGCATCGAGCACATCCTCGGCGACGCGGCCCCGGCATACGTCCTGGCCGACGCCGGTACGCGGGAGACGGCCCGCGCCGCGGGGCGGGCCACGCTCCTGCTCGACGACCCGGCCGTCCGCGACGAGCTGTCCGCCGCGGCGGACACCGACCCGGCGGACGAGGACCGCACGGCCGTGCTGACCGCCGGCAACACGGCGTACGTCATCTACACCTCCGGCTCGACCGGTCGCCCCAAGGGCGTCCTGGTCACCCACGCCGGCCTCCCCGGTCTGGCCGGGACGTTCATCCGGCGCCTGGGCGTCGTCCCCGGCAGCAGGGTCCTGCAGTTCGCGTCGACCGGCTTCGACGCGATGGTGCCCGAGCTGTGCATGGGCCTGCTCTCCGGCGCGACCTTCGTGCTGGCCCCCGCCGAGCGGCTGCTGCCCGGCGACCCGCTGGCCGCGTTCACCCGCGAGGCCGGCATCACGCACGCCATCCTGCCGCCGTCCTCGCTCGCCGTGCTCGACCCGGAGGGCGACCTGCCGCCCGGCATGACCATCCTGGTGGCCGGCGAGGCGAGCTCCGCGGAACTGGTGTCCCGCTGGGCGCCCGGCCGGGTCTTCGTCAACGGCTACGGACCGACCGAGACCACCGTGTGCGCCACCATGAGCGAGGCGCTCGACGGCACCCGCACACCCCCCATCGGCGACCCGATCGCCGACACCCGGGTGTACGTCCTCGACAGCGCCCTCCTGCCCGTACCGCCCGGCGTCACCGGCGAGCTGTACGTGGCCGGACCCAGCCTCGCCCGGGGCTACCTGGGCCGCTCCGCGCTGACCGCCGAGCGGTTCGTCGCCAACCCCTTCGGCCGGCCCGGCGAGCGCATGTACCGGACCGGCGACCTCGTCCGCCGGCTCCCGGACCGCACCCTGGAATTCGTCGGCCGCGCCGACGACCAGGTCAAGATCCGCGGCTACCGCGTCGAGCCCGGCGAGGCCGAGGCCGCGCTGCTGCGGCTGCCCGCCGTCGGCCAGGCCGCGGTGACGGTGCGCCGCGACGCCGCCGGGGCCCACGCCCTGGCCGGATACCTCGTCCCCGCCGACGCCGGTACGGAGCCGGACCTCGGCGCCGTACGCGACGCCCTGGCCGAGGTGCTCCCCGGCTACCTCGTGCCCGCGACCCTGACCGTCCTCACCGCGATCCCGGTCACCCCGAACGGCAAGGTCGACCACCGGGCACTGCCCGACCCGGGCACCCCGGCCACCCGCACCCGCAGGGCACCGGCCACCCCGCGCGAGCACGCGCTGTGCGCGCTGTTCGCCGACGCGCTCGGTCTGGAGACCGTCGGCACCGACGACGACTTCTTCGTGCTGGGCGGCCACTCCCTCATGGCCGCGCGCCTCACCCGGCGCATCAGCGCCGAACTCGGCGTCGACTGCGGCATCGAGGCGCTCTTCGCCGCCCCCTCCGTGCGACAGCTCGCCGGCCGGCTCGACGGCCACGCGGCGGCCCGCCGGCCCGCCCTGACCCGCGTGCCCCGGACCGGGGACCCCGAACTGTCCTACGCCCAGCAGCGCCTGTGGTTCCTCGACCAGTTCGAGGGCCCCAGTGCCGCCTACAACATCCCGCTCGTCCTCACCCTCGACGGCACGCTCGACCGGCCGGCCCTCACGGCCGCGCTCGGCGACCTCACCGCCCGCCACGAGATCCTGCGCACCGTCTACCGCCAGACCGACGGCGTGGCCGCGCAGCACATCCTGCCCGCCGACCACACCCCCCGGCCCGACGTGCGGCCGGTGACCGACGACACCCTCGCCGGCGAACTGGCCTCCGCCGTCGGCCACCGCTTCGACCTCGCCGCCGAAACCCCGCTGCGGGCCACCCTGTTCGCCCTCGCCCCCGAGCGGCACGTGCTGCTGCTCCTGCTGCACCACATCGCGGCCGACGCCGGCTCGCTCGGCCCGCTCCTTCGCGACCTCACGGACGCCTACGCGGCCCGCCGCGCCGGGACGGCGCCGCACCAGGAGCCGCTCGCCGTCCAGTACGCCGACTACGCCGCCTGGCAGCGCCTCGCCCTCGGCGACGAGAGCGACCCGGACAGCCCGGCCGCCCGCCAGATCGCCTTCTGGGCCGAGCGCCTCGACGGCCTGCCCGACCACCTGGAACTGCCCGCCGACCGCACCAGGACGGCCGCCTCGGCGCCCGCCGCCGACCTCGTCACCCTGGACCTCGACGCGGAGACCCACCGCCGGCTCACCGCACTCGCCCGCACCACCGGCACCAGCACCTTCATGGTCGTCCAGGCCGTCGTGGCCGCCCTGCTGACCCGGCTCGGCGCCGGTACCGACATCGCCGTCGGCACCCCCGTCACCGGCCGCCCCGACGACGCCCTCGACGACCTCGTCGGCTTCTTCACCAACACCCTCGTCCTGCGCACCGACACCTCGGGCGACCCGACCTTCGCGGACCTGCTCGCCCGCGTCCGGCGCGGCAACCTCGGCGCCTACGAGCACCAGGAACTGCCCTTCGAGCGGCTGGTCGAGGTGCTCAACCCCGCCCGCTCGACGTCCCGGCACCCGCTGTTCCAGGTCATGATCGCCATGGACAGCTCGCAGCGCACCCTGCCCGCGGTCGACGGCCTGACGCTCGGCATGCTCGACGTGCCGACCGGCACGGCCAAGTTCGACCTGTCGTTCAACGTACGGGAGCACCGCACGCCCGACGGTGCCGAGAACGGCATCCTCGTCGCCCTCGAATACCGCACGGACCTGTTCGAACGCACCACCGCGGAAGCCTTCCTGGCCCGCTTCGCCCGGCTCGCCGAGGCCGCCGCGACGGCCCCCGGCACCCGCATCGGCAGCGCCCCGGTCCTGTCCGAGGAGGAGACCCACCGCCTCCTCGTGGAGTGGAACGACACCGCGGCGCCCGAGACCCTGACCGACATCGTGGCCCGCGTCCGCGAGGTCGCCGCCGAGCGCCCCGACGCCGTGGCCGTCACCGACGACGACGGGGACCTCACCTACCGGGCCCTCATGGACCGCGTCGACCGGCTGGCCGCCCGGCTGCGCGCCCGCGGCGCCGGACCGGACACGGTGGTCGCCGTGCTCGCCGACCGCGGCACCGCCGCCGTCACGGGCTTCCTCGGCATCCAGGCCGCCGGCGCCGCCTACCTCCCGCTCGACACCCGCGCCCCCGTGGAGCGGTCCGCGTCCCTGCTCGCCGACGCGCACGCCGCCTGCCTGCTGACCGGCCCCGGCCACCAGGACACGGCGGACCTGATCGTCGCCGCCGGCACGACCGCCGGCCGGCCGCCCGTCGCCGCGCTGCCCGTGGACGGCCCCGCCGACGGCACCCCGCCCGCCCCGTCCCGTACCCCGGCCGCCGACCAGCTCGCCTACGTCATCTTCACCTCCGGCTCCACCGGCCGCCCCAAGGGCGCGATGGTCCACCACCGGGGCATGAACAACCACCTGCTCGCCAAGATCGACGACCTCGCCCTGACCGGCGCCGACACCCTGGTCCAGAACGCGCCCCTGACCTTCGACGTCTCGGTCTGGCAGATGATCGCCCCGCTGCTCACCGGCGGCCGCGTCCTCGCCGTGGGCCAGGTCCTCGCCGCCGACCCGCTGGGCCTGTTCCGCCTGGTCGCCCACGACGAGGTCACCGTCCTGGAAGTCGTACCGTCCCTGCTGCGCGCCGCGCTCGACACCTGGGACGAGGGCGCCGAAGTCCCCGCGCTGCCCGCCCTGCGCCGGCTCGTCGTCACCGGCGAGGAACTGCCGACCGAGCTGTGCCGCCGCTGGTTCGCGCGCTTCCCCGGCATCCCGATGACGAACGCGTACGGACCCACCGAGTGCTCCGACGACGTCACCCACGCCGACATCACCCCGGACACCCTGGACCAGGACCGGATCACCGCGCCGATCGGCCGGGCGGTCCGCAACACGCGCCTCTACGTCCTCGGCGACGCACTCGAACTCGTTCCGGCCGGCACCCCCGGCGACCTGTACGTGGCGGGCGTCGGCGTCGGCCGCGGCTACCTCGGCGATCCCGCCCGCACCGCCGCCACCTTCGTACCCGACCCCTTCGCCGCCGACGGCGCCCTCATGTACCGCACCGGTGACCGGGTCCGCCACCGTCCCGACGGACAGCTGGAGTTCATCGGCCGCCGTGACGCCCAGGTGAAGATCCGCGGCCAGCGCATCGAGCTGGGCGAGGTCGAGGCCCACCTGCGCGCCCAGGACGGTGTCACCGACGCCGTGGCCGCCGTGGTCCCCGGCCCCGGCGGGCACCACCGGCTCGTCGGCTACCTGGTGGGCACCCAGGACGTCCGCGGCGTCCGCGACGCGCTCGCCGCCGCCCTGCCCGAACACCTGGTGCCGGCCGCGCTCGTGCCGCTGCCCGCGATGCCGCTCACCCCCAACGGCAAGACCGACCGCAAGGCCCTGCCCGTCCCCGACTTCTCCACGGCGGCGCGCCGCGAACCCCGCACCCCGGAGGAGGAGATCCTCTGCGGGATCTTCGCGGAGATGCTCGGACTCGACCGAGTCGGCGTCGACGACGACTTCTTCTCCCTGGGCGGCCACTCCCTGCTCGCCACCCGGCTCGTGGCCCGGATCCGCGCCGCCCTCGCCGTGGACGTCGAGGTGGCCGCCCTGTTCGAGACGCCCACCGTCGCCGGCCTGGCCGCCGGGCTCCCGGCCGCCGGCCCGGCCCGCAGCCGCCCGGAGCGCCGCGACCGGCCCGAGGTGCTGCCGCTGTCGTACGCGCAGCGCGGCCTGTGGTTCCTCAACCGGATGGACCCGGCCGACGGCACGTACAACATCCCCCTCGTCCTGCGGCTCTCCGGCGACCTCGACGTCCTCGCCCTGGAACAGGCCCTGGTCCGGGTGGCGGAGCGGCACGAGAGCCTGCGCACCGTCTTCCCCGAGGCCGACGGCGTGCCCCGGCAGGTCGTCCTCGACCCCGCCCACGCCCGCCCGCGCCTGGACGTCGTGGACGCCGCCGGACGGGACACCGACGCGCTGATCGCCGAGGCGGCCGGCCGCGGCTTCGACCTCGCCCACGAGGCACCGCTGCGCGCCCGGCTCCTGGTGCTCGGCCCGCAGACCCACCTGCTCGTCGTCGTCGTGCACCACATCGCGAGCGACGGCTGGTCGACCGCCCCGCTGGCCCGCGACCTGAGCCAGGCGTACGCGGCGGCCCTCGACGGCAAGGCCCCCGCCTGGGCGCCGCTGCCCGTGCAGTACGCCGACCACGCCCTGTGGCAGCGCGAGCAGCTCGGCGAGGAGACCGACCCGGACAGCGTGATCGCCGGTCAGATCGCCTACTGGAAGCGGACCCTGGCCGGACTCCCCGAGGAGCTCGCGCTGCCCACCGACCGGCCGCGGCCCGCGCTGCCCAGCGGCCGGGGCGGACTCGTGCCGTTCGGCCTCGGACCCGAGACCCACCGCTCGCTGCTGCGCCTGGCCCGCGCCCACGGCGCCACCACGTTCATGGTGCTGCACGCCGCGCTCGCGGCCCTCCTCACCCGGCTCGGCGCCGGCACCGACATCCCCATCGGCGGGTCGGTCGTGGGCCGCACGGACGAATCCCTCGACGAGCTCGTCGGATTCTTCGTCAACTCCCTCGTCCTGCGCACCGACACCGGCGGCGACCCGACCTTCGCCGAACTCCTGGCGCGCACCCGCGCCGCGGACATCGCCGCCTTCGCCCACCAGGACCTGCCGTTCGAGCGCCTGGTGGAGGCGGTCAACCCGCGCCGCTCGCTCAACCGCCACCCGCTGTTCCAGACCAAGCTGGTGCTGCAGAACCTGGACCGCCCGCAGGTCGACTTCCCCGGCCTGCACACCGAAGTCGCCCAGCTCGACCCCGACATGGCCAAGTTCGACCTGCTGTTCAGCGTCGCCGAGCGGTACGACGAGCACGGCGAGCCGCAGGGCGTCGAGGCGGCCGCCGGCTACTCGGCCGACCTGTTCGACCGGTCCACCGTCGAGGCCCTCGCCGGCCGGTTCGTCCGGCTGCTCGAATCCGCGCTCGCCGACCCCGACCGGCCCATCGGCCGCCTCGCCGTGATGGACGGCACCGAGCGGCACGACCTGCTGGTCACCCGTAACGCCACCGGACACGACACCCCGGACGCCACCCTCGCGCAGCTCTTCGAGGCGCAGGCCGCCCGCACCCCGGACGCGCCCGCCGTCGTCTGCGGCCCGGTGGAACTCGACTACGCCACGCTCAACACCCGCGCCAACCGGCTCGCCCGCCTGCTCCTGGAGCACGGAGCGGACAACACCGCGCTCGTCGCCCTCGCCCTGCCCCGGTCCGCCACCGCCGTCGAGGCGATGCTCGCCGTCGGCAAGGCCGGTGCCGCCTATCTGCCGCTGGACCCGGAGCACCCGGGCGAGCGCGTCGCCCAGCTCCTCTCCGACGCCCGCCCCGGCCTGCTGCTCACCACCGAGCAGACCCTGCGCGACGCCCCGCACCTGGCCGGGGGACCGGCCCGGCTGCTGGTCCTCGACGCCCCCGGGACGACCGCCGCGCTCGCCGCCTGCCGGGACACCGACCCCCGCGACACCGACCGGACCGCGCCCGCCGGCCCCGGCGACGCCGCGTACGTCGTCTACACCTCGGGCTCCACCGGCACCCCCAAGGGCGTCGTCGTCGACCAGCGGGCCCTGGTGGACTACGTGGTGCGCTGCGCCGCGGAGTACCCGGGCCTGAGCGGGCGCACCCTGCTGCACTCGCCGCTCTCCTTCGACCTCGGCCTCACCACGCTGTACGGCACCCTGCTCGCCGGCGGCTGCCTGTACGTCGCCGATCTCGACGAGCACCTCGACGTGCCCGGCGGCCTGACCTTCCTCAAGGTCACCCCCAGCCACCTGCCCATCCTCGACACCCTGCCCGACGACTGCTCACCCTCCGTCGAGCTGATGACCGGCGGCGAGGCGCTGCACTCCGAGCAGCTCGCCGCCTGGCGCGCCCGCCACCCGAAGGCCACCGTGGTCAACCACTACGGTCCGACCGAGACCACCGTCGGTGTCCTCGACCACCGGGTCCCGGCCGGCGCCCCGCTGTCCGCCGGACCGGTCCCGCTCGGCCGCCCCATGTGGAACACCCGTGCCTACGTCCTGGACGCGGCCCTGCGGCCGGTGCCCGACGGGGTCGTGGGCGAGCTCTACGTCGCCGGCACCGGTCTCGCCCGCGGCTACCTCGGCCGTCCCGCCGGCACCGCCGAGCGGTTCGTGGCCGACCCCTTCGGGGCGCCCGGCGCCCGCATGTACCGCACCGGCGACCGCGTCCGCTGGAACTCCGCCGGGGTCCTGGAGTACGTGGGCCGCGCCGACCACCAGGTCAAGGTGCGCGGCTTCCGGATCGAGCTCGGCGAGGTCGAGGCCGCCCTGCTGACCGCCCCCGGAGTGGGCCGGGCGCTGGCGCTGGTCCGCGAGGACCGGCGCGACGACAAGCGGCTCACGGCCTACGTCGTCGCCGCCCCCGGCGCGAGCCCGGCGCCCGACCGGGTCCGTGCCCATGTCGCGAGCACCCTGCCGGAGTATCTGACGCCCACCGCCGTGGTCGTCCTGGACGAACTCCCGCTCACCGCCAACGGCAAGGTCGACCGGGCCGCCCTGCCCGCCCCCGAGGCCGTCGCCGGCACCGCGCCGGCCCGCGCCGCCCGCACCCCGGAGGAGGAGATCCTCTGCGGCCTCTTCGCCGATGTGCTCGGCGTCGAACGCGTCGGCGTCGACGACGACTTCTTCGCCCTGGGCGGCCACTCGCTGCTCGCCATGCGCCTGCTCAGCCGTATCGCCGGCACCCTCGGCGTCCGGGTCGGGGTCAAGGCGCTGTTCGACGCCCCCACGGTCGCCGGCGTCGCCGCCCGGCTCGCCACCCCCGACGACAGCCGGCCCGCGCTGGTCCCGGCCGCCCGCGGCGAGCGCGTCCCGCTCTCGTACGCCCAGACCCGGCTGTGGTTCCTCAACCGGCTCGAAGGCCCCAACGCCACCTACAACATCCCGCTCGTCCTGCGCCTGACCGGCGACCTCGACCGGGCCGCGCTGCGCGCCGCGCTGCGCGACGTCGCCGACCGCCACGAGAGCCTGCGCACGGTCTTCCCCGAGACCGACGGCGTGGCCGGCCAGCACGTCCTCGGCCCGGTCGAGGGCGCCCCCACCCTGGAGGAGACCGAAGTCGCGCCCGGCGCCCTGGACGCCGCCGTCACCGAGACCGTCATGCGCGGCTTCGACCTGACCGTCCAGCCGCCGCTGCGGGCCCGGCTGCTCACCCCGGCCGGCTGCACCGCGCCGGACGACACCGCCCCGGAGGAGACCGTCCTGGTCCTGGTGATGCACCACATCGCCGCCGACGGCTGGTCGCTCACCCCGCTCCTGAGGGATCTGTCCGAGGCGTACGCGGCCCGCGCCGGCGGCACCGCGCCCGACTGGCGGCCGCTCCCCGTCCAGTACGCCGACTACACCCTGTGGCAGCGCGAGCTCATGGGCGACGAGAAGGACCCGGACAGCCGTCTCGGCGAACAGCTCGCCCACTGGAGGGCGGCCCTCGACGGCCTTCCGGAGGAGCTGGACCTGCCCACCGACCGGCCGCGCCCGGAGGTCGCCGGCTACCGCGGCGACCACGTGCCCGTGGAACTCGGCGCCGAGGCCCACGCCGGCCTCCTCGCCCTCGCCCGGGCCAACGGCGTCAGCGTCTTCATGGTGCTCCAGGCCGGCCTGGCGGCCCTGCTGACCCGGCTCGGCGCCGGCACCGACATCCCGATCGGCACCCCGATCGCGGGCCGCACCGACGAGGCCCTGGACGACCTGGTCGGCTTCTTCGTCAACACCCTGGTGCTGCGCACCGACACCTCGGGCGACCCGACGTTCCGGGAACTCCTCGCCCGGGTACGGGAGACCGACCTGGCCGCCTACACCCACCAGGACCTGCCCTTCGAGCGGCTCGTGGAGGAGCTCAACCCGGTGCGCTCGCTCGCCCGGCACCCGCTCTTCCAGATCATGCTGATCCTGCACAACACCGAACGCCCCGAGATCGACCTGCCCGGACTGCGGGCCACGGCCGAGGGCGCGGACGCCCCGGTCGCCAAGTTCGACCTCTCCGTCAGCCTGTGGGAGCGCCACACCGAGGCCGGAGCGGCGGACGGCGTCCTCGGCCGGATCGAGTACGCGCTCGACCTGTTCGACCGGCCCACCGTCGAGGCCGCCGCGGCCCGCCTGGAGCGCCTCCTGACGGCCGCGGCGACCGAACCGGACGTGCCGATCAGCCGCCTGCGGGTGCTGTCCGACGCCGAACTCCACGAACTCCTCGTGGTCCACAACGACACGGCCGTCACCCGCCCCGAGGCCTCGCTGCCCGAACTGTTCCGGCGGCAGACCGCCCGTACCCCCGACGCCGTCGCCCTGGTGAGCGGCGGGACGGAGATCGGCTACGCCGAACTCGACGCCCGCTCCGACCGGCTGGCCCGGGTGCTGCTCTCCCAGGGCCTGCGCCCCGAGGACCGGGTGGCACTGCTGCTCGGCGACCGCGTCGGCCACGTGGTGGCGACGCTCGCCGTCGCCAAGGCCGGCGGTGTCTACATCCCGCTGGACGCGCGCAGCCCCGAGGCCCGGACCCGGCAGATCCTGGACGGCACCGGCACGGTCCTGGTCCTCGCGGACCGTACGACCGCCGCCCGGGTGCCGGAGGGACCGGCCGCCGTCGTCCTCACCGACGGCGAACTGCCCCCGGCCGACGAGGCCGTGGAGCTGCCGGCGCCGCACCCGGACCAGCTGGCGTACATCATGTACACCTCCGGCTCCACGGGCGAGCCCAAGGGCGTCGCGGTCACCCATCGCAACGTCGCCGGCCTGGCCCGCGACGGCTACTGGGGCCACGCCGCGGACGACCGGGTGCTGATGCACTCGCCGCCCTCCTTCGACGCCTCCACGTACGAGCTGTGGGGGCCGCTCCTGAGCGGTGCGCGGATCGTCGCCTCCGACGGCGACGCCACCGACATCGCCTCCCTGGCCGCCGTCATGACCCGGCACCGGGTCACCGTCGGCCTGTTCAGCGAGGGCGTCTTCCGGCTCCTCGCCGAGAACCACGCGGAGTGCTTCCGCGACCTGCGGGACATCTACGTCGGCGGTGACACGGCGTCGGCGGCCGCGGTCCGCAAGGTCCTGGAGCAGGCCTCGGAGGCCCGGCTGACCAACAGCTACGGCCCGACCGAGACGACGCTGTGCGTGGTCCACCACGCCATCGGCGCCGAGGACCTCGCCCGCAACGCCTTCCCGATCGGCCGCCCGCTCGACAACACCCGCGTCTACGTCCTCGACGAGCGCATGCGGCCCGTCCCGCCCGGGGTCACCGGCGAGCTGTACGTCGCCGGCGAGGGCCTGGCGCGCGGCTACACGGGCCGGCCCGCCCTCACCGCGGAACGCTTCGTGGCCGACCCCTTCGGCCCCGGCGGCTCCCGGATGTACCGCACCGGCGACCGGGTCCGCCGGCGCGCCGACGGCACCCTCGAATTCGCCGGCCGCGCCGACACCCAGGTGAAGGTGCGCGGCTTCCGGATCGAGCTCGGCGAGGTCGAGGCGGCCGTCGCGTCCCATCCGGACACCGCCCAGACCGTCGTCGTCGTCCGCGAGGACCGGCCGGGCGACCGGCGCCTGGTCGCCTACGTGGTCCCCGTGGCCGGCGGCGCCGGCGGCGCCGACGCCGAGACGCTGCGCGCCCACGTCGCCGGACGGCTCCCCGACTACATGGTCCCCGCCGCCTTCGTCACCCTGGAGGAGCTGCCGCTCACCCGGACCGGGAAGCTGGACCGCAAGGCCCTGCCCGCGCCCGACTACGCCGGCGGCGGCGGACGAGCCCCGCGCGACGAGCGGGAACAGCTGCTGTGCGCGCTGTTCGGCGACCTGCTCGGCGCCTCCGACGTGGCGATCGACGACAACTTCTTCGCCATGGGCGGCGACAGCATCGTCTCCATCCAGCTGGTCAGCCGGGCCCGCCAGGCCGGCCTGGCGCTGACCCCGCGCGACGTCTTCCAGCACCAGACCGTCGAGGCCCTCGCCCGGGTGGCGACAGCCGCCGGCGCGGACACCGACACGCCCGACGACGGCACCGGCCGCGTCCCGCTCACCCCGATCATGGAGTGGCTGCGCGGCCTCGGCGGACCGATCGAGGGCTTCAACCAGTCCGTCGTCCTGACCACCCCGGCGGGCGCCGGCGAGCAGTCCCTGCTCGCCGCCGTCCAGACCCTCCTCGACACCCACGACCTGCTGCGGGCGCGCCTCGACCGGACCGACCCGGACTCCTGGCACCTCGACGTCCCGCCGGCCGGCAAGACCGTCGCCACCGACCTCGTGCGCCGGATCGACATCACCGGCGTCCCCGACGACGCGCTCGCCGGACTCCTCACCGCACAGGCCGAGACGGCCCGCCGGGAACTCGACCCCGACCAGGGCGTCATGCTCCGGGTCGTCTGGTGCGACGCGGGCCCCGACCGCCCCGGCCGGCTCCTGCTCCTCGCGCACCACCTCGTCGTCGACGGAGTGTCCTGGCGGATCCTCGTCCCCGACCTGATGGACCGCTGGGCCGACGCCGAAGCGGGCCGCCCGCTCGCCCTCGAACCGGTCCGCACCTCCTTCCGCACCTGGGCGGAGCGGCTGGCCGCCCGCGCGACCGGCGCCGCCGCCGAGGCCGAACTCCCCCTGTGGGAGCGGATGACCGCCGAAGCCGACCCGCGGCTCGGCTCCCGCCCCCTCGACCCGGCCCTGGACACCCGGGCCACCGTCCGGCACCACACGGCGACCCTTCCGGCGGACCGCACCGACGCCCTGCTGACGCGCGTGCCGGCCGCCACAGGAGCCGGGCCCGACGAGATCCTGCTCACCGGGTTCGCGCTCGCCCTCGCCGAGTGGCGCCGCACCCGCAGGCGCGGGGCGGCCGGCGGCGGCCCGGTCCTGCTGAACCTGGAGGGCCACGGCCGCGGCGACGGCGGCGACGCCGAACTCTCCCGCACCGTCGGCTGGTTCACCGCCATGCACCCGCTGCGGCTCGACCCGGGCGTCAAGTGGCACGAGACCAGGGACGGCGCGCCGGGCGCCGGCGCCGCGCTGCGCCGGGTCCAGGAACAGATCCGCGCAGTGCCCCACAAGGGCGCCGGGTACGGACTGCTGCGGCACCTCAACCCGCGGACGGCCCCGATCCTCGCCGCCGGAGCCGAACCGCAGATCGCCTTCAACTACCTGGGCCGCGTCCGCACCGACCACACCGGCCCGGCCGACTGGGGCGCGGCACCCGAGGACGTACGCATCGCCCCGGCCGACCCGGACCTCCCGTTCGCCCACAGCCTGGAGGTCAACGCGGTCACCCACGACCGGCCCGGCGGACCGGAGCTGAGCGTGACCTGGACCTGGCCCGCGGACCTCTTCGGCGAACCGGACCTCCAGGCCCTGACCGGCCTGTGGTTCGAGGCGCTCGACGCCCTCACGCGGTACGCCGCCGCGCACTCCGCCGCCGACGGCGGCGGCACCGACAGCCTGACCACATCCGACCTCTCCCTGGTGGACCTCCACCAGGACGAGATCGACGAGCTCGAAGCCGACCTGGAGGAACTGAAGTGACGCACAACGGGCGACCGGCGCGAAAGCCGTCCGGACTCGAGGGCGTCCTGCCCCTCTCCCCCCTGCAGGAAGGCCTGCTCTTCCACTCCCTCCTGGACGACGGGGAAGGCCCCGACGTCTACGCCGTCCAGCTGGCCGTCGACCTCGAAGGACCGCTCGACGCGGCACGCCTCAAGGACGCCATGGGCACCCTGCTGCGGCGCCACGCCAACCTGCGGGCCGGCTTCCGGTCCGTCCGGTCCGGCAAGCCGGTGCAGTTCATCCCCCGCGAGGCCGTACTGCCCTGGCGCGAGGCCGACCTGACCTCCCTCGCCCCCGACGCCCGCGAGGCCGAACTCGTCCGGCTCGCCGACGCCGAGCGCGCCGAGCGCTTCGACCTGGCGCAGCCGCCGCTGCTCCGCTGCCTGCTGATCCGCCGCGCGGCGGACCTGCACCGGCTGGTCGTCACCAACCACCACATCCTGCTCGACGGCTGGTCCATGCCGGTCGTGCTGCGCGAGCTCTTCACCGTGTACGAGCACGGCGAGGCCGCCCTGCCTCCGGTGACCCCCTACCGGAACTACCTCCAGTGGCTGGCCGGACAGGACCGCGACGCCTCGGAGCAGGCCTGGCGCCGCGCCCTGGCCGGTGTCGAGGAAGCCACCCGGCTCGCCCCGGCCGACGCGCGCCGTGCCGCCCTCATGCCGGAACGCGTCGAGCGGCTGCTCCCGGCCGGGCTCGCGGACGGCCTCACCGAGCTGGCCGCGGCCGGGTCGGTCACCCTCAACACGGTCACCCAGCTCGCCTGGGCCGTCGTCCTCGGCCGGCTGACCGGCCGTGACGACGTCGTCTTCGGGACGACCGTGGCCGGCCGCCCGGCCGAGGTCCCGGGCATCGAGTCCATGGTCGGCCTGTTCATCAACACGGTGCCCGTGCGCATCGCCCTCGACCCGGACGAGCCCTGGTCCAAGGCCCTCGCCCGGGTGCAGAACGAGCAGTCCGACCTGGGCCCCCACCAGCACATCGGCCTCGCCGAGATCCAGACGGCCGCCGGCATCGGCGAACTCTTCGACACGACCGTGCTCGTGGAGAACTACCCGGTGGACCCGGCCGCCGCCGCGGCCCGGTCGCGGTCCGGGCTGCGTCTGGCCGGCGCCAAGGGGCGCGACGCCACCCACTACCCGCTGACCCTGGTCGTCTCCCGGACGGCCGCCGGAGTGCAGGTGCGCCTCGACTACCGCCCCGACCTCTTCGACCGGGCGGCGGCGGACCTGATCCTCGGACGTCTGGAGCGTGTGCTGCATGCGGCGGTCATGGACCCGGAGCAGCTGGTGGGTGCGATCGATGTGCTGGAGGGCACTGAGCGTGCTCGGCTGCTGAGCGGCTGGAACGCGACGGACGCGGTCGTGCCGGCGGGCGTGCTGCCCGACTGGTTCGGGGAGCGGGTCGCCGAGACCCCGGACGCGCCCGCCGTGGTGTGCGGCGAAGTCTCGTTGTCGTACGCGGAGTTGTGGGCGCGTGCGGTGGGTGTGGCGAACGAGCTTGCCGGGCGTGGTGTGGGTCGTGGTTCGGTGGTGGCGTTGGCGGTGCCGCGTTCGGTGGACGCGGTGGTGGCGATGCTGGGTGTGGGTCTCGCGGGCGGGGCGTTCCTGCCGGTGGATCTGGACTTCCCGGCGGACCGGATCGGTTACGTCCTGGCCGACGCCGCTCCGGCGGTCGTGCTGTCGACGCGTGCGGCCGTGGACGGACTTCCGGAGGATGTCGCCGCGCCGGTGGCGCTGCTCGATGCCATCGAGCCTGCCGCTGAGCTGGTGACCCCCTGCCGGGTGTCGGCCGATGACGCGGCGTATGTGCTGTACACGTCGGGTTCGACGGGCCGGCCGAAGGGTGTGGTGGTGCCTCACGGTGCGCTGCGGAACTTCCTGTGGTCGATGGGTTCGCAGGTCGGGCTTGCCGTGGGTGAGCGGTGGCTGGCGGTGACGACGTTCGGGTTCGACATCTCGTTGCTTGAGGTGTTCCTGCCGTTGGTGTCGGGTGCTGTGGTGGTGGTCGCGGATCGTGATGTGGTGCGGGATCCGGCCGAGTTGGGCCGTCTGATCCGTGCCGAGGGTGTGTCGGTGATGCAGGCGACGCCGGGGTTGTGGCGGGCGCTGATGGAGACCGACGCGGCCGCGGTCGAGGGTCTGCGGATCCTGGTCGGTGGTGAGGCGCTGGACGGTGGGCTGGCTTCGGAGCTGGCTGCCGCGGGTGTCTCGGTGTGGAACATGTACGGTCCGACGGAGACGACGATCTGGTCGACCAGTGCCCTCCTGGCGGGTGACGGCCGAGCTCCGATCGGCGGCCCGATCGCCAATACGCAGGTGTATGTGCTGGACGGCCGGCTGCGGCTGGTCCCGCCCGGTGTCCCGGGCGAGCTCTACATCGCGGGTGAGGGCGTGGCCCGTGGCTATCTCGGCCGTCCCGGTCTGACCGCCGAGCGGTTCGTCACCGACCCTTACGGCCCGGCCGGTTCGCGGATGTATCGCACGGGTGACCTGGTCCGCTGGACGGACGCGGGTGTGCTTGAGTTTGTCGGGCGTGCCGACGACCAGGTCAAGGTTCGCGGCTACCGCATCGAACTCGGCGAGGTCGAGTCCGCGCTGGCCGCTGCGCCGGGTGTGGCGCGTGCGGTGGCGATGGTCCGGGAGGACACGCCCGGTGACCGGCGCCTGGTCGGCTACGTCGTCCCGACGGACGGCACGGTGCCGGACCTCCAGGCGGTGCGCCGTCATGTCGCCGACGTGCTCCCGGAGTACATGGTGCCGTCGGCCGTGGTCGCCCTGGAGTCGGTGCCGCTGACGCCGAACGGCAAGACCGACCGCAAGGCCCTGCCCGCCCCGGCCGCCCTCGCCGAAGGCGTGCGCCGCGAGGCGCGGACCGCGCAGGAGGACCTGCTCTGCGGCCTGTTCGCCGAGATCCTGGGAGTCGCCCGGGTCGGTGTGGACGACAGCTTCTTCGACCTGGGCGGTCACTCGCTCCTCGCGACCCGTCTCGTCTCGCGCGTGCGTTCCGTCCTCGGCGTCGAACTCCCCATCCGCGCACTGTTCGAGACCCCGACCGTGGCCGGACTGGCCCGCCGCCTCGGCGACGGCGCCGCCGCCCGCACCCCGCTCGTCCCGCAGGAGCGCCCGGCCGAGATCCCGGTCTCCTTCGCCCAGCGCCGCCTGTGGTTCATCAACCAGCTCGACACCGACAGCCCGCTCTACAACATCACCCTGGGCCTGCGCCTGCACGGTCCGCTCGACGTGGCGGCCCTGGAGGCGGCGCTCGCCGACGTGGTGTCCCGCCACGAGAGCCTGCGCACCCTCTTCCCCGCCACCGACGGCGAACCCCGCCAGGTGATCCTGGGCGCCGAGGCCGCCGCCCGCCGGGTGCTCCGTACCGTCGACGTCACGGCGGACGGCGTCACCGCCGCCGTCGCCGACACCGTGCGCCGGGGCTTCGACCTCGCCGAGGAGATCCCGCTGCGCGCGTCCCTGCTGACCGTGGGGGAGGAGGAGCACGTCCTGGTGCTCGTCCTGCACCACATCGCGGGCGACGCCTGGTCCCTGCGCCCGCTCGCGGCGGACCTCTCGGCCGCGTACGCGGCCCGCCGCGAGGGCACCGAGCCGCAGTGGGCCCCGCTGCCCGTGCAGTACGCCGACTACGCGCTGTGGCAGCGCGAGCTGCTCGGCGACGAGGCCGACCCGGACAGCGAGATCTCCCGCCAGCTCGCCCACTGGACGCAGACGCTCGCGGGCCTGCCCACCGAGCTCGCCCTGCCCACCGACCGGCCGCGCCCCGCCGCCTCCTCCCACCAGGGCGAGCGCGTCCGTTTCGAGATCGACGCCGCGCTCCACCGGCACCTGCTCACCCTCGCGCGGGAGTCCGGCACGAGCCTCTTCATGGTCCTCCAGGCGGCCCTCGCCACCCTGCTCACCCGGCTCGGCGCCGGCACCGACATCCCCATCGGCACACCGGTCGCCGGACGCACCGACGACGCCGTCGAGGAACTCGTCGGCTTCTTCATCAACGAGCTGGTGCTGCGCACCGACACCTCGGGCAACCCGTCCTTCCGCGAGCTCCTGGCCCGCGTCCGGGAGACCGACCTGGCCGCGTACGCCCACCAGGACGTCCCCTTCGAGCGCCTCGTGGAGGCGCTCAACCCGGCCCGCTCGCTCGGGCGCCACCCGCTGTTCCAGATCGTGCTCGCCCTGCAGAACACGGCGCAGCCCACCCTGGAGCTGCCCGGTCTGACCCTCGGCGCCGAGCCCGGCAACGGCGGCGTCGCCCGCTTCGACCTGTCGTTCGGCCTCAACGAGCGCCTCGCCGCCGACGGTTCGCCCGCCGGTCTGGACGCCCTGGCCGAGTTCGCCACGGATCTGTTCGACCGGGCGACGGTGGAGTCGATGGTGGCCCGGTTCACGGCGGTCCTGAAGGCCGTGGTCGCGGACGCCGACCGCCGGGTGGAGGATCTGGAGATCCTCGCGCCGGGCGAGCGTGAGCAACTGCTGTACGGGTGGAACGAGACGGCCCGTGAGCTTCCGGCGCTGCTGGTGCCGCAGCTGATCGAGGCCCAGGCGGCCCGTACCCCGGACGCCCCGGCCGTCTCCGCCGGTGACGCCGAGCTGTCGTACGAGGAGCTCAACGAGCGGGCGAACCGCCTCGCCCGGCTCCTGGCGGAGCGGGGCGCGGGTCCGGGGTCGATCGTGGCGATCGCCGTACCGCGCTCCCCGGAGATGATCGTCGCCGTCCTCGCCGTGCTGAAGTCCGGTGCCGCGTATCTGCCGGTCGACACCGAGTACCCCGCCGACCGCATCGCCTACATGCTGGCCGACGCCGCGCCGGCCCTGGTGATCACGACCCGCGACGTCCGGCCGCACCTGCCGAAGGGCGTCGAGCAGCCCGTCGTCGTCCTCGACGACGCGGCCACGGCCGCCGGCCTCGCCGGGCACGACGCGGCGAACGTCACTGACCGGGACCGCACCGCCGCGCTGCTGCCCGACCACGCCGCGTACGTCATCTACACCTCCGGCTCCACCGGCACCCCCAAGGGAGTCGTCGTACGGCACGCCGGCCTCGCCGACTACGTCACGGGCGCGGTCGCCGACTACCGGGGCGTGCACGGCGACGTGCTGCTGCACTCCTCGGTGTCGTTCGACACCACCGTGACCACGCTGCACGTGCCGCTCACCGCGGGCGGCCACATCCAGCTGACGGACTTCCTCGAGAACGCCGTCGAGAAGCCCTTCGACCTCCTGAAGGTCACGCCCAGCCACCTCGGCATGCTGACGGACTCCGCCGGCGGCGCCGCGGACGACGCCGAACTCCTCGTCGCCGGTGAGGCCCTCACCTCCGGCGCCGTCGAGCCCTGGCGCCGGCTGCGCCCGCAGGGCACGCTGCTCAACGTCTACGGCCCCACCGAGACCACGGTCAGCGCCGTGCAGCACCGCGTCGGCCCCGGGGAGGAACTCCCGCACGGCGCCGTCCCGATCGGCCGGCCGCTGCGCAACACCCAGGTCTACGTGCTCGACCGCCGGATGAGCCCGGTACCCGCCGGGGTCCCCGGCGAGCTCTACATCGCCGGCGAGGGCGTGGCCCGCGGCTACCTCGGGCGCCCCGCGCTCACCGCCGAGCGCTTCGTCGCCGACCCCTTCGGCCCCGCCGGCTCCCGGATGTACCGCACCGGCGACGTGGTGCGGTGGACATCCGACGGCACTCTCGAGTTCGTCGGCCGTGCCGACGACCAGGTGAAGGTGCGCGGTCACCGGATCGAGCTGGGCGAGGTCGAGTCGGCGCTTGCCGGTGCGCCGGGTGTGGCGCGTGCGGTGGCGGTGGTCCGGGAGGACACGCCCGGTGACCGGCGTCTGGTCGGCTATGTGGTGCCGGTCGAGGGCGTGGTCCCGGACGACCAGGCGATCCGGCGTCATGTCGCGGCCGTGCTCCCCGAGTACATGGTCCCGTCGGCCGTGGTCGCCCTGGAGTCGGTGCCGCTGACACCGAACGGCAAGGCCGACCGCAAGGCGCTGCCCGCCCCGCGGCAGGCTTCGGCCGTGCGCGGCCGCGAGCCGCGCACCCCGCAGGAGGCCATCCTCAGCGGCCTGTTCGCCGAGGTGCTCGGCGTCGGCCGGGTCGGGATCGACGAGAACTTCTTCGAGCTCGGCGGCCACTCCCTGCTCGCCACCCGGCTGCTGAGCCGGATCCGCTCGGTGCTGTCCGCCCAGCTCGGCATCCGGGCCCTCTTCGAGGCCCCCACCGTCGCCGGGCTCGCCGAACGCCTCGACGGGGCCGCGGCGGCCCGCCCCGCGCCGGCCCCCGCCGAGCGACCGGACGCCGTGCCGCTGTCCTTCGCGCAGCGCCGCCTCTGGTTCATCAACCGGATGGACCCGACGAGCCCGCTCTACAACATCCCCATGGTGCTGCGGCTGCGCGGCGCCCTGGACCGCGACGCGCTCGCGGCCGCGCTCGCCGACGTGGTGTCCCGCCACGAGAGCCTGCGCACGGTCTTTCCCGCCACGGACGGCGAACCCCGACAGGCCGTGTGCGAGGCCTCGGCGCAGCCGTTCGGCCTGACCGTGCTCGACACGGCGGGCGACGACACGGCGGGTGACGACATGGCGGGCGACGCCATGGATGCCGACGCGCGGATCGCCGGGTTCGTCGGCCGGGGCTTCGACCTGACCGAGGAGATCCCGCTGCGCGCGGCGCTGCTGACGGTGGGGGAGGAGGAGTACGTCCTGGTGCTCGTCCTGCACCACATCGCGGCCGACGCGTGGTCGCTTCAGCCGCTGGCGGCGGACCTGGCGGCGGCGTACGGCGCACGCCTCGGCGGCACCGAGCCGCAGTGGGCTCCGCTGCCGGTGCAGTACGCCGACTACGCGCTGTGGCAGCGCGAGGTGCTCGGCGACGAGAGCGACCCGGACAGCGAGATCTCCCGCCAGCTCGCCCACTGGACGCAGGCGCTCGCCGGTCTGCCCGAAGAGCTCGCCCTGCCCGCCGACCGGCCGCGGCCGCTCACCGGCGCGCAGCGCGGCGCGAAGCTCCGCTTCTCGTTCGACGCACAGCTGCACCGGCAGCTGCTCGCGCTGGCCACCTCCATGGGCACCAGCCTGTTCATGGTGCTCCAGGCCGGCCTCGCCACCGTCCTGACGCGGCTGGGCGCGGGCACGGACATCCCGATCGGCGCCCCCATCGCCGGCCGGACCGACGACGCCCTCGACGACATGGTCGGCTTCTTCCTCAACACCCTGGTGCTGCGGACCGACACCTCGGGCGACCCGTCCTTCCGCGAACTGCTCGCCCGGGTCCGGGAGACCGACCTGGCCGCATACGCCCACCAGGAACTGCCGTTCGAGCGCCTGGTGGAGGCGCTCAACCCGCAGCGTTCGCTGACCCGCCACCCGCTCTTCCAGGTCACGCTCACCGTGCAGAACACGGGCAGCGCGGCCCTCGAACTGCCGGGCCTGGCCGTCGCCGCCGAGGCGGGCGAGTCCCCGTGGGCCAGGTTCGACCTGTCCCTCGGCCTCGGCGAGCGGCACACCGCGAACGGCGTCCCGAACGGACTGGAGGGCGTCGCGGACTACTCCGCCGACCTCTTCGACCGCGACACCGTGGACCTCGTCGTCGCCCGCCTGGAGCGCGTGCTGCGCGCCGCCGTGGCCGACCCCGACCGTGCGATCGGGGACATCGAGGTCCTCGACGCCGCGGAGCGTGACCGACTGCTGAGCGGCTGGAACGCGACGGACGCCGTCGTGCCGGCGGGCGTGCTGCCCGACTGGTTCGGGGAGCGGGTCGCCGAGACCCCGGACGCGCCCGCCGTGGTGTGCGGCGATGTCTCGTTGTCGTATGCGGAGTTGTGGGCGCGTGCGGTGGGTGTGGCGAACGATCTTGCCGGGCGTGGTGTGGGTCGTGGTTCGGTGGTGGCGTTGGCGGTGCCGCGTTCGGTGGACGCGGTGGTGGCGATGCTGGGTGTGGGTCTCGCGGGTGGGGCGTTCCTGCCGGTGGATCTGGACTTCCCGGCGGACCGGATCGGTTACGTCCTGGCCGACGCCGCTCCGGCGGTGCTGGTCTCGACCCGGGGAGCCGTGGAGCGGCTGCCGGAAGGTGTGGACACCCCGGTCGTCCTCCTAGACGAGGTCACCCGGGCGTCCGCGCTCTCGGTCGAGCGGACGATCTCGGCCGATGACGCGGCGTATGTGCTGTACACGTCGGGTTCGACGGGCCGGCCGAAGGGTGTGGTGGTGCCTCATGGTGCGCTGCGGAACTTCCTGTGGTCGATGGGTTCGCAGGTCGGGCTTGCCGTGGGTGAGCGGTGGCTGGCGGTGACGACGTTCGGGTTCGACATCTCGTTGCTTGAGGTGTTCCTGCCGTTGGTGTCGGGTGCCGTGGTGGTGGTCGCGGATCGTGATGTGGTGCGGGATCCGGCCGAGTTGGGCCGTCTGATCCGTGCCGAGGGTGTGTCGGTGATGCAGGCGACGCCGGGGTTGTGGCGGGCGCTGATGGAGACCGACGCGGCCGCGGTCGAGGGTCTGCGGATCCTCGTGGGTGGTGAGGCTCTGGACGGTGGGCTGGCTTCGGAGCTGGCTGCCACGGGTGTCTCGGTGTGGAACATGTACGGGCCGACCGAGACCACGATCTGGTCGACCAGTGCCCTGCTGGCGGGTGACGGCCGGGCTCCGATCGGTGCGCCGATCGCCAATACGCAGGTGTATGTGCTGGACGGCCGGCTGCGGCTGGTCCCGCCCGGTGTCGCTGGCGAGCTCTACATCGCCGGCGAGGGCGTGGCCCGCGGCTATCTCGGCCGTCCCGGTCTGACCGCCGAGCGGTTCGTCACCGACCCGTACGGCCCGGCCGGTTCGCGGATGTATCGCACGGGTGACCTGGTCCGCTGGACGGACGCGGGTGTGCTTGAGTTCGTCGGGCGGGCCGACGACCAGGTCAAGGTTCGCGGCTACCGCATCGAGCTGGGCGAGGTCGAGTCCGCCCTGGCCTCGGTTCCCGGCGTCTCCCGTGCGGTCGCGGCCGTCCGTGAGGACGTCCCCGGCGACCACCGGCTCGTCGGCTACGTCGTCCCGGCCGAGGGCCGCGACGTGGACACGGAGGCCGTACGGCGTGCGGTCCGGGAGCTGCTTCCGGAGTACATGGTGCCGTCCGCCGTCGTGGCCCTGGAGTCGGTGCCGCTGACGCCGAACGGCAAGACCGACCGCAAGGCCCTGCCCGCCCCGGCCGCCCTCGCCGAAGGCGTGCGCCGCGAGGCCCGCACCGCGCAGGAGGACCTGCTCTGCGGCCTGTTCGCCGAGGTGCTCGGGCTGACCCGGGTGGGCGTCGACGACAGCTTCTTCGACCTGGGCGGTCACTCGCTCCTCGCGACCCGTCTCGTCTCGCGCGTGCGCTCCGTCCTCGGCGTCGAACTCCCCATCCAGGCACTCTTCGAGACCCCGACCGTGGCCGGACTGGCCCGCCGCCTCGGCGACGGCGCCGCCGCCCGCACCCCGCTCGTCCCGCAGGAGCGCCCGGCCGAGATACCGGTCTCCTTCGCCCAGCGCCGCCTGTGGGCCCTGAGCCAACTGGGCGCCACGGCCGGCACGTACAACATCCCGCTCGTCACCCGGATCGGCGGCGCGCTGGACGTGGCGGCCCTGGAGGCGGCGCTCGCCGACGTGGTGTCCCGCCACGAGAGCCTGCGCACCCTCATCCCCGCCACCGACGGCATCCCCCACCAGCTGGTCCTCGACCCTGCCGAGGCACGTCCCTACCTGCACGTCGCCGCGGTGACGCCGGACGGCGTCGACGAGGCCGTCGCCGCCGCGCGGCGGGCCGACTTCGCGCTGGACACGGACCTCCCGCTGCGCGCCCAGCTTCTCGTCCTGGGCCCGGAGGAGCACGTGCTCGTCCTCGTCCTGCACCACATCGCGGGCGACGCCTCGTCGATGCGGCCGCTGGTCCGTGACCTGGCGGCGGCCTACGAGGCCCGCTGCCAGGGCACCGAGCCGCAGTGGGCCCCGCTTCCCGTGCAGTACGCCGACTACGCGCTGTGGCAGCGCGAGCTGCTCGGCGACGAGAGCGACCCGGACAGCGAGATCTCCCGCCAGCTCGCCCACTGGACCCGGACCCTCTCCGGTCTGCCCGAAGCCCTTGTTCTGCCCACCGACCGGCCGCGGCCGGAGGAGGCCGGGCACGAGGGCGGTCTGGTGCCGGTCGAGCTGGACACCGCGCTGCACACGGGTCTGCTCGGCCTCGCGCGCTCCAGCCGGACCACCGTCTTCATGGTCCTCCAGGCGGCCCTCGCCACCCTGCTCACCCGGCTCGGCGCCGGCACCGACATCCCCATCGGCACGCCGGTGGCGGGGCGCGGTGACGAGGCGCTCGACGACCTGGTCGGCTTCTTCGTCAACACGCTGGTGCTGCGCACCGACACGTCCGGGGACCCCACGTTCCGCGAGCTGCTCGACCGTGTCAGGGAGACCGACCTGGCCGCGTACGCCCACCAGGACGTCCCCTTCGAGCGCGTGGTGGACGCGGTGAACCCGCGCCGGTCGGCCGCCCACCACCCGCTCTTCCAGATCATGCTGTCGCTCGACAACGTGACCCGGGCGGACGTCCGTCTCGCCGGACTGACCGGCGGGGAGGTGGGCGAGCCCGAGGGCGACGGTTCCGGGCGCGCCAAGTTCGACTTCTCGGTGCGGCTCGCCGAGCGGTACACCCCCGAGGGCGCTCCGGCGGGCCTCGCCGGAACCGCCGCCTTCGCCACGGATCTGTTCGACCGGGCGACGGTGGAGTCGATGGTGGCCCGGTTCACGGCGGTCCTGAAGGCCGTGGTCGCGGACGCGGACCGCCGGGTGGAGGATCTGGAGATCCTCGCGCCGGGCGAGCGTGAGCAGTTGCTGTACGGGTGGAACGAGACGGCCCGTGAGCTCCCGGGGCTGCTGGTGCCCGAGCTGATCGAGGCCCAGGTGGCCCGTACCCCGGACGCCCCGGCCGTCTCCGCCGGTGACGCAGAGTTGTCGTACAAGGAGCTCAACGAGCGGGCGAACCGCCTCGCCCGGCTCCTGGTGGAGCGGGGCGCGGGCCCGGAGTCGATCGTGGCGATCGCCGTACCGCGCTCCCCGGAGATGATCGTCGCCGTCCTCGCCGTGCTGAAGTCCGGTGCCGCGTATCTGCCGGTCGACACCGAGTACCCCGCCGACCGCATCGCCTACATGTGCGAGGACGCCCGTCCGTGCCTCGTCGTGACGACCCGCGCGGCCGAGGAGGCCGTCCCCGCCTCGGTGCCCATGGGCAGGATCGTCCTGGACGCCCCCGCCACGGCGGCCGAGCTGGCCGCCCGCCCGGCCGCCGACCTGACCGACGCGGACCGCACCGGCCCGCTGACGCCCCGCACCCCCGCGTACGTCATCTACACCTCCGGTTCCACCGGCCGCCCCAAGGGCGTGGTGGTCGAGCACGGCGGCATCCCGAACCTGGTGCTCGCCCGGACCGGTCCGTACGCGATGGGCCCGGGCAGCCGTGCGCTCCAGTTCGCCTCGCTCAGCTTCGACGCCGCGCTCTCCGAGATCTGCACCCCGCTGTCCGCCGGTGCGTGCCTGGTCCTCGGCCCGGCCGACATGCTGCTCCAGGTCGCCGAACTGCCCGAGCTGCTGCGGGAGCGCGGGGTGACGCACGCGACGCTGCCGCCCGCCGTGCTCGCCCAGCTGCCCGCGGGCAGCCTGCGCACGATCCGCACCCTGGTGACGGCCGGCGAGGCCGCACCGGCCGGCCTGGTCGCCAAGTGGGCCGGCGGGCGCCGGATGTTCAACGCCTACGGCCCCACCGAGACCACGGTGTCCTGCACCATGGCCGGTCCGCTGGCGCCCGAGGAGGGCGTGCCCCCGATCGGCGGTCCGCTGCCCAACATGCGCGCCTACGTGCTCGACGACCGGCTGCGGCCGGTCCCGGTCGGGGTCCCCGGCGAGCTGTACGTCGCCGGTGTCGGCGTGGCCCGCGGCTACCTCGGCCGGCACGGCCTGACCGCCGAGCGCTTCGTCGCCGACCCCTTCGGCCCGGCGGGCTCCCGGATGTACCGCACCGGCGACGTGGTCAGCCGCCTCAGGGACGGGCGGCTGCGGTTCGTCGGCCGTGCCGACGGCCAGGTGAAGCTGCGCGGGTTCCGTATCGAACTCGGCGAGGTCGAGGCGGCCCTGGCCGCCGCGCCCGGTGTCGGCCAGGCGGTCGCGACCGTCCGCGAGGACCGTCCCGGCGTACGGCAGCTCGTCGGCCACCTGGTGCCCGCGGCCGGTACGGCGCTCGACCTGGTCGCCGTACGGACGCATCTGCGCTCCGCGCTGCCGGCGCACATGCTGCCGTCGGTGCTCGTGGAGCTGGAACGCCTCCCGCTGACCGTCAACGGCAAGGTCGACAAGGCCGCGCTGCCCGCGCCGAAGCAGCAGAGCACCCCCGCTCCCCGCCCGGGGACCGCCACCGGCGCCGCGTCCGCCGACCCGTCCCGGGCCCCCTCCGCCGACGAGGACCCGCAGGCGCTGCTGTGCCGGATCGTCGCCGACGTGCTGGGCCTCGCCGAGGTCGCCGCCGACGACAACTTCTTCGGCCTGGGCGGAGACAGCATCAACGCGATCCAGGTGGCGAGCCGTGCCCGGCAGGCCGGGCTCGTCCTCACCCCCCGGGACATCTTCCGCAACCAGACCGTCGCCGAACTGGTCCCCGCGGTCCGGCCGGTGCCGGCCGCCGGCCAGGCCGGACCCGCCGCCGACGACGGCGTGGGAGCCGTCCCCGGCACCCCCGTCGTCCGGTGGCTCCACCAGCTGGGCGGCCCGTTCGAGGGCCTCAACCAGTCGGTGCTGCTGCGGGTCCCCGGCGGCCTCGGCGAGCCGGCGCTGACCCGCGCCGTCCAGTCCGTCATCGACCACCACGACGTGCTGCGGGCCCGGCTCACCGGCACCGGACTGGGGCTGCCCTGGAACCTGGAGACCACCGCCCGCGGCAGCGTGCCCGCGGCCGGCTGCGTCACCCGGGTGGAGCTGCCGGCCGGCGCCGACGTCACCGCCACGGTGGCGGAGCACGGCGAGGCGGCCAGGCGCAGGCTCGACCCGGCGAACGGCGCGCTGCTCCAGGTCGTCTGGTTCGACGCGGGACCGGACGAGCAGGGCCTGCTCCTCGTGCTGCTCCACCACCTCGTGGTCGACGGGGTGTCCTGGCGGATCCTGCTGCCCGACCTCGCCGCGGCCTGGCAGGCGGTCACCGACGGCCGCGAGCCGGCGCCCGCGCCGGTCGGCACGTCCTTCCGCCGCTGGGCCCAGGCCCTCGTCATGGAGGCCCAGAACCCGGCCCGTGTCGCCGAACTCCCGCTCTGGCGTGCCCAGACCCGGCAGGCCGACCCGCTGATCGGCGCCCGCCGGCTCGACCCCGCCGTCGACACCCGGGAGACCGCACAGCACCTGACGGCGGCGCTCCCGGCGGACCTCACCACGGCCCTGCTCACCGCCGTCCCCGCGCGCCACCGCGTTCAGATCAACGACGTGCTGCTCACCGGTCTCGCGCTCGCCGTCGCCCGCTGGCGCGAGCGCCGGGACCGGGACGGCGCGGCCACGGCGCTGCTCGTGGACCTGGAGGGACACGGCCGCGAGGAGTTCGACGAGACCCTCGACCTGTCCCGGACCGTCGGCTGGTTCACCAGCCGGTTCCCGGTACGGCTCGACCCGGGCCCCGTCGACCTGGACGCCGCGTTCGCCGGCGGCGGCGCGGCCGCGGCGGCCCTCCGGCGGGTCAGGGAGCAGCTGCGGGCCCTGCCCGACAACGGCCTCGGCTACGGCCTGCTGCGCCACCTCAACGCCGACACCGCCCAGGCCCTGGCCGGCGCGGCCACCCCGCAGATCGGCTTCAACTACCTGGGACGGGTCGGCGCCGGTGCCGGCGAACTCGGTGACGGCGGCCCGGACTCGGGCTGGTCGAGCGCGTCCGACCTGCGCGTCCCGCTGCTGCCCGCCGACCCCGGAATGCCCTTCGGGCACGCCCTGGAGATGAACGCGGTCACCCGCGAGCAGGCCGGAGGACCGAGCCTGAACGTGACCTGTTCCTGGCCGTCCGGTCTCTTCGACCGCGCCGACGTCCAGGAGCTCGCCGACCTGTGGTTCGAGGCGCTGCGCGCCCTCGCCGACCCGGGCGACGGCGGCCTCGGCGCCGTACCGACCCCGGACGACCTGCCGTCGTCCGGGCTGACCCAGCCGGAGATCGACGAGCTCGCGGCGGCCCCGGAGGGCCTCCAGGACGCGTTCGCCCTGACCCCGCTCCAGGAAGGGCTGTTCTTCCACTCCCTCCAGGCGGACGACGGGCCCGACGTGTACACCGTCCAGCTGGTCCTCGACCTCGAAGGACCGCTGGACGCCGGGGCCCTGCGCCGGGCCGGCCAGGCCCTGCTCGACCGCCACCCCAACCTGCGGGCGGGCTTCCGCCACCGCGCGGACGGGACGGCCGTCCAGGTCGTGCCCCGCACCGTCACCCTGCCCTGGGACGAGACCGACCTGAGCGGCCTGTCCGAGAGCGCCCGGCAGGAGCGGCTGACCGCGCTGACCGAGGCCGCCCGCGCCCGGCGGTTCGCCCTGGACCGGCCCCCGCTGGTCCGGTTCCTGCTGATCCGCCTCGGCGAGCAGCGGCACCGGCTGGTCATGACCAAGCACCACATCCTGCTCGACGGCTGGTCGATGCCGCTGTTCCTGCGCGAGCTGGTCACCCTGTACGAGAACGGCGGCGACACCTCGGCGCTGCCCGCCCCGGTCCCGTTCCGCTCGTACGTCGAGTGGCTGGCCGCGCAGGACCGCGCGGCGAGCGAGTCGGTCTGGCGGGAGGCGCTCGACGGCGTGACGGAGCCGACGCTGCTGGCCCCCGGCCGGACGCCGTCCGGACCGGCCCTGCCCGAGCAGCTCGTCCACGACCTGTCCCCGGAGCTCACCGCGGAGCTGCGGCGCCACGCCGCACGCGCCGGCGTCACCATGAACACCGTGGTCCAGACGGCCTGGGCGCTGGTCCTCGGCCGCCATCTCGGCCGCGACGACGTGCTGTTCGGCACGACGGTGTCCGGCAGGCCGCCGGAGCTGCCGGGCGCCGAGAACATGATCGGGCTGTTCATCAACACCATGCCCGTCCGGGTCCGGCTCGATCCCTCCGAGGAGTGGACCGGCGCGCTGGCCCGCGTCCAGGCCGAACAGGCCGCGCTCCAGGGGCACCAGTACCTGGGCCTGGCCGACGTGCAGCGGATCGCGGGCCACCGGACGCTCTTCGACACGGCCTTCGTGTACGAGAACTACCCGCTGCCCGAGAGCACCGAGCGGTCCCCCTCGCAGCTGCGGGCGACCGCCGTGCACGGCCGGGACGCGGCGCACTACCCGCTCGTCCTCGTCGCGTCCCTGCGCGACCGCGGCCTGAGGTTCCGGCTCGACCACCGGCCGGACCTGCTCGGCGGACCGCTGGCCGAGGTGCTCCTGGAGCGCCTGACCCGGCTCCTGGAGTCGGTCGCGGCCGACCCGGCCCGGCCCGTGGGGCGCATCGCGCTCCTGGCCCCGGAGCAGCTCCCCGCGGCGGCCCCTGCCGTCACGGTGCCGGACGCCACGGTGCACGGCCGCATGGCGGCCCTCGCCGCGCGCACCCCCGACGCCGTGGCGCTGAGCCTCGGGGACGAGCGGCTGACCTGGCGGGAGCTGGACGAGCGGGCCAACCGGCTCGCCCGGCTGCTCCTCGAACTCGGCGTCGCCCCGGAAGACCGGGTGGGCCTGCTGTTCGACCGCTCGTTCGACCTGGCGGTCGCCTTCCTCGGTGTCCTGAAGGCCGGCGCGGTCTACGTACCCCTGGACCCCGGACACCCGGAGCAGCGGCAGCGGACCGTCCTCGGGCTCGCGGGCGCCACGGTGCTGCTCACCGACGGGGCCCGGGCGGCCGGCGCCCCGGCCGCCGCCCAAGACGCGTGGCGGACCGTGGCGGTGGACACCGACCCGCGCCTGGCGCGGCAGGAGCCGACGGCACCCGACGTGGCCGTGCAGCCGGACCGGCTGGCGTACGTGATGTTCACGTCCGGTTCCACCGGCCTGCCCAAGGGCGTCGCGGTGACCCACCGGGACGTGCTGGAACTGGCCGCCGACCCGTGCTGGGCCGGCGGCAGCCAGGAGCGGGTGCTGTTCCACTCGCCGCACGCCTGGGACGCCTCGACCCTGGAGCTGTGGGTCCCCCTGCTCAACCACGGCACGGTGGTCGTCGCCCCGCCCGGGGAGGTGGACCTCAGGGCCATGGCGCGGCTGCTCGTGGCGGAGCGCATCACGGGACTGTGGCTGTCGGCGGGACTGTTCCGCTGGCTGGCGGAGGAGGAGCCCGGCTGCTTCGCGGGGCTGCGCGAGGTGCGGACCGGCGGTGACGTCGTACCGGCCGAGGCCGTCCGCAAGGTCCTCGCGGCCTGCCCCGACACGCTGGTCACCAACGGCTACGGCCCCACGGAGGCCACCGTCTTCGCCGTGCACCACATGATCCGGGCGGGCGCCCCGGTGCCGGACAACGTGCCGATCGGCGTCCCCCTGGCGGGCACCGCCGCGTACGTGCTCTCCCCGTGGCTGGAGCCCGTCGGCACCGGCGTCGTCGGAGAGCTGTACCTGGCGGGCACCGGCCTGGCCCGGGGCTACGAGAACGCCCCCGGGACGACCGCGGCCTCCTTCGTCGCCGACCCGTTCGGCCCGCCCGGCTCCCGGATGTACCGTACGGGCGACCTGGCCCGGCGACTGCCCGACGGCTCCCTGGAGTTCGCCGGCCGGGTGGACGACCAGGTGAAGCTGCGCGGCTTCCGGATCGAGCTGAGCGAGGTCGACGCCGCGCTCGCCGCCCTCCCGGACGTGGCCCACGCCGTCTCCCTGATCCGGGAGGACCGGCCGGGCGACAAGCGGCTCGTCGGCTACGTGGTGCCGGCGCCGGGCCACGCGGCGCCGGACGGGCGGGAGCTGCGCGGCCGGCTGGCCGGCGCGCTCCCGGACTACCTGGTGCCGTCCGCGCTCGTCGTCCTCGACGCGCTGCCGCTCACCTCGAACGGCAAGGTGGACCGGGCGGCGCTGCCCGCCCCGGTGGCGGCGGCCGGCTCGTCCCGGGGCCCGCGCACACCGCGGGAGGAGCTGCTCCGCGAGCTGTTCGCCGAGGCCCTGGGCGTCGGCGCCGGCGAGGTCGGCATCGACGACGACTTCTTCGCCCTCGGCGGCAATTCGCTGCTCGCCGCCGGTCTGGTCAGCCGGATCCGCAAGGTCCTCGGCGCCGAACTGGGCATCCAGGCCCTGTTCCTGGCCCCGACGGTCGCCGGCGTCGCCGCCGCCCTCGACGAGGGAGACGGCCCGGACGCCCGCAACGGTCTGGACGTCCTGCTGCCGCTGCGGGTGCGCGGTGATCTGCCGCCGGTGTTCTGCGTGCACGCCGCGGGCGGCCTGAGCTGGCGGTACGCGGCCCTGCTGCGGCACCTGCCGGCCGGCCACCCGGTCTACGGACTGCAGGCGCGCGCCTTCGGCTCGCCCGGCCACCGGCCGGCGAGCGTGGAGGAGATGGCCGCCGACTACGTGGAGCGGATCCGCTCCGTGCAGCCGTCCGGCCCCTACCACCTGGTGGGCTGGTCGTTCGGCGGCCTGGTCGCCCAGGCGGCCGCCGTGCTCCTCGAAGAGGCGGGCGAGCGGGTCGCCATGGTCGCGGTCCTCGACTCCTACCCCGCGGCGCCGGGCGAGCGGGCCGTGGTCCCGCCCGCCGCACAGGTGCTGGGCGGCCTGCTCGACGCGGCCGGCGTCGGACCTGACCGGGGCGACGCCGAGCTGACCCCGGAGGCGGGCGCCGCGCTGCTGCGCGCACGCGGCGGACCGCTCGCGGAACTGCTCGCCGACCGGGTGGGGACGGTCGTGGACTGCTACCGCTCCGGCGTCGAACTGCGCGCCCGGTACGTGCCGCGCGAACTCCGCGGCGACCTGCTGCTGTTCACGGCGGGCGACGACGCCGCGGCGGCCGGGGAGAAGGCGGCGCGCTGGCGGCCGTACGCGCGCGGCGGGCTCGCGGTCCACCCGGTCGACTGCCGCCACGAGGACATGCTGCGGCCCGCTCCGCTGACCGTGATCGGCGCGGCGATCACGGCACACCTGAAGGTCCGTGACACGAGGAAGGACGACTGATGGCCCGGGAGTTGTACGAGCTGGGCGAGATACCGCCGCTCGGCGAGGTGCCCCGCTCCATGTACGCCGGAGTGATCCGGCGGGACCGGTACGGCCCGCCCGCGCGGTCCATCCGGCTGGAGACGGTCGAGGTGCCCCGGGTCGGGCGCGGCCAGGTGCTCGTCATGGTGATGGCGGCCGGGATCAACTACAACGGCATCTGGGCGGGGCTCGGCACCCCCGCCGACGTCATCGCGGACCGGCAGCGCGCCGGGGACCCGCACGACTTCCACATCGCCGGCTCCGAGGGCGCCGGCGTGGTGTGGGCCGTGGGGGAGGGCGTCAAGCAGCTGCGGGTGGGCGACCACGTCATCGTCGGCGGCGTCACCTGGGACGAGTCGGCCCCCGACATCCGCATGGGCGTCGACCCGACCGCCTCCCGGTCCCAGAAGGCCTGGGGGTACGAGCTGAACTTCGGCTCGTTCGCGCAGTTCACCGTGGCCGACGAGTACCAGTGCCACCGGAAGCCCCCGCACCTGACCTGGGAGGAGGCCGGCTGCTTCCTGGCCGGCGGCTCCACCTCGTACCGCATGCTGCTCGGCTGGCACCCGCACACCGTGCGGCCGGGCGACCCCGTGCTGATCTGGGGCGGCGCCGGCGGTCTCGGTTCCATGGCGATCCAGATCACCAGGTATTTCGGTGGAATTCCGGTCGCCGTGGTTTCGGACGACGACAAATTCGACTACTGTAAGCGCCTGGGAGCCCGCGGAGTCATCAATCGCAATGACTTCGGACACTGGGGCAGACTGCCCGATCCGGACGACGCCGTCGCCTATCGGGAATGGATGTCGGGCGTCCGGGAGTTCGGCCGCGCATTCTGGGACGCGCTCGGTGAGCGCAGATCCCCGAGCATCGTCCTCGAACACCCCGGCCGGGCCACCCTGCCGACCTCGGTCTATGTCTGCGACCGGGCCGGGATGGTCGTCACCTGCGCCGGCACCAGCGGCTACGACGGGACCCTCGACCTGCGCTTCCTCTGGATGTTCCAGAAGCGCCTGCAGGGCTCCCACGCCGCGAACGTACGCCAGACCGCGGCCGCCATCGACCTCGTCGCGGCCGGGCACATCGACCCCTGCCTGAGTCTGACCCTGCCCTTCACGGACATCGGCCAGGCGCACCAGATCGTCTGGGAGGGGAAGCAGCCGCCGGGCAACGTGGCGGTCCTCGTGAATTCCCCGGAACCGGGGCTCACGGACCTTCCCTGATATTCGTCAGAATGTCTCGGAATTCTTTTCGGAAAAAGGTTGCCGCCGCTTCTGCCGACCGGATAGAAAGAGCGGCAGCGAAAACGCAGGAAAATGCAGAAGGAAAGGGAAATGAAATGACGAACCCGTTCGAGAACGCCGAGGGTCGTTACGTCGTGCTGGTCAACGACGAGGGCCAGCACTCCCTGTGGCCCGACTTCGCCGAGGTGCCGGCCGGCTGGGAGGTCGCCCACCCGGAGAGCGACCGCCAGTCCTGCCTCGACTACATCGAGGCGAACTGGACCGACATGCGGCCCAAGAGCCTCGTCCGCCAGATGGCGGCCTGACCGCCGTGACCGGCCCCGGAGCCGTCACGGTGCTCTGGGGCCCCGTCCCCTCCGGCGAACGGCGCGCGGCCCACGTCACCCTGCTGCGCGCCGCCGCGGAGCTGACCGGCGCCCCGCGGCACCGGATCGGACTCACGTACGAGGCCGGGGGCCGGCCCCGGCTGACGGGGCCGGCCGCGGGACTCCACGTGAGCGTGAGCCACAGCCCCGGAGCCCGCGCGGTCGCCCTCAGCACCCACGCGCCGGTCGGAGTGGACGTCGAGACGGTACGGCCGCTCCCCGCCCTGCGGATGGCCCGCCGCTGGCTGTCCCCGGCCGACGCCGACTGGCTGGGGCGGCTGCCCCGGCCGGACCGGGACCGGGCCTTCTACTGGCTCTGGACCCAGAAGGAAGCGGTCGGCAAGGCCCGCGGCCACGGACTCGCCGCGGGCGGCCTCACCCAGCCCCTGCCGGTCCCCGGGCACCGGTCGCCGCACCCCCGGCCCGCCCTCGTCCCCCTGCCGGACGGGACCGGAGCCGCCTGCGCGGTCCTCCCCACCGGACCCGGCGCGCACGTCCTGGCGGTCGCCTGCCTCGACGGCGCCGGCGTCCGCGTCGACCTGCGGCGCACGAGCTGACCGCCCCCCCACACCGCCCCGCACCCACCCCACCTGCACTGCCCACCCCACCCACCCCACCCACTTCACCCCACCCACCGAACACGACGAGAGGAGGCCCGGGATGAGCACACGGAACGACCGCACGCACCAGGGCTCCTGGGCCCGCCGGCTGACCCGCCGCTGCCTGCGCCACCGCCGCGGCGTGCTGCTGTCGGTCCTCGCCGCCGTGGCCGGGACGGCGGTGAGCGCCCTCGTCCCCGTCGTGACGAAGGTGCTCGTCGACGACGTCGTCGTCCGCCCCACCCGCTCGGCCGCCCTGTGGACGGGGCTGCTCCTGGCGGCGGCCGCCGCCGGATACCTCGCCGCCTTCCTCAGGCGCCTGTACGCCGGCCGGCTCGCCGCCGACGTGCAGCACGACCTGCGCGTCGACCTCCTGCGCTCGCTGACCGGTCTTGACGGCACACGGCAGGACGAGCTGAACACCGGGCAGTTGCTCGGCCGCGCCTCCGGCGACCTCAACATGGTCTTCGGCCTCGTCTCGACCGTTCCCACCGCGATCGGCAGCGCGTGCATGCTGCTGGTCTCGCTGGCCCTGATGACCGTACTGTCCCCGCTCCTCGCGCTCGTCGCGGTGGCCCTCGTACCGGCGCTGTGGTTCATCGGCCGGCGCAGCCGCACCTGGCTCCACCCGGCGACCTGGTACGCCCAGAACGAGGCGGCCGCCGTCGCCGGCGTCGTCGCCAGCTCCACCGCGGGCATCCGCGTCGTCAAGGGCTTCGGCCAGGAACGCCAGGAGATGACGCGTCTCACCACGGCCGCCCGGCGCCTGTTCGCCGGCCGGATGCGGGCCGTCCGGCTCAACGCGCGCTACGCCCCCGCCCTCCAGGCCGTGCCCTCCCTCGGCCAGGTCGGGGTGCTGGCCTTCGGCGGCTGGCTCGCCGTCCGTGGCCAGCTCACCCTCGGGACCCTTCTCGCCTTCTCGGCCTACCTCGCCCAGCTCGTCGGACCGGTGAAGACCCTGGCCGCGCTGCTCACCATGGGCCGGCAGGCCGGGGCGGGCGTCGAGCGGGTCCTCGAAATGATCGACACCCGGCCCGTGCTGACGGAGGGCGACCGGCCCCTGCCCCACCAGGGGCTCCTGGACATCGAGTTCGACCGGGTCACCTTCGCCTACGGCACGGGAGGACCGGTCCTCCACGACGTCTCCCTGCGCATCGCCCCCGGCGAGACGGTCGCCGTCGTCGGCGGCCCCGGATCCGGCAAGTCCACGCTCGCCCGGCTTCTCTCGCGGTTCCACGACGTCTCCGCCGGAGCGGTCCGCGTCGGCGGAACCGACGTACGCGACCTGACGTTCGACTCCCTGCGGGGTGCCGTGGCCACCGTCCCCGAGGACACCGTGCTCTTCGCCGGCACCGTGCGCGACAACATCGCCTACGGCAGGCCCGGCGCCACCGAGGCGGAGATCCACGCCGCGGCCCGCACCGCCCGCGCCCACGGCTTCGTCCAGGCGCTCCCGGACGGTTACGACACGCGGATCGGCGAAGGCGGCGGCGGCCTGTCCGGCGGACAGCGCCAGCGGCTCGCCCTCGCCCGGGCCGTCGTCACCGCACCCCGGATCCTCGTCCTCGACGACGCCACCTCCGCCGTCGACGCCCGGGCCGAGCGGGACATCCACGACGCGCTGCGGGCCCGTGCCGAGCGGTGCACCACGCTCCTCGTCGCCCGCCGCAGGTCGACGCTGGCCCTCGCCGACCGCATCGCGGTCCTGGACCGCGGTCGCGTCGCCGACATCGGCACCCACGACGAACTCCGGGCCCGCTGCCCGCAGTACCGCACCGTCCTCCAGGACCAGGACCAGGACCAGGACCAGGACCGGGAGCAGGACCGGGAGCAGGACCGGGAGCAGGACCGGGACCGGGACCTCGCCGGCGACGGGGCGCGGCCCCGTACCCCCGCCACCGGCCCCACCGGGGCGGGCACCGCGAGGCCCACCGCCGGGCCCACCGCGAAGCCCGCGCCGCAGCCCGCGCCGCAGTCCGCGCCGGAGTCCGCCGCGGCCGCCCGGATGCGGGCCCGGATCGCGGCCCTGCCGCCGGCCACCGACACCCCCGGCATCGACGAGGACGCCGCCGCCCGGGACCTCACCGACCCCGCCGGACGCCCCTTCGGCCTGCGCCACCTGCTGCGCGGCTTCCGGCTGCCGCTCGTCCTCGGCCTCACGCTGGTCGTCGCCGACGCCCTCGCCGGCCTGGCCCTGCCCTACGCCATGCGCAACGGGATCGACGGCGGGACGCGCCGCCTCGCCCTCGACGCCGTGGGGGCGGCCTCGCTCGTGAGCCTCGCCCTGGTCGTGACGCAGTACGCCGTCCAGTGGGGGGCCATCAGGGTCACCGGCCGGACCGGGGAACGGATGCTGTACGCGCTGCGCGTGCGGATCTTCGCGCACCTGCACCGGCTCGGCCTCGACCACTTCGAGAACGAGGCGGCCGGCCGCACCATGACCCGGATGACGACCGACGTCGACTCGCTGTCCTCGTTCCTCCAGACCGGCCTGATCAGCGTCCTCGTCAGCGCGCTGACCCTGGTCGGCGTCCTTGTCGCCCTGTGCCTCGCCGACGCCGGGACCATGCTCGTCGTCCTCGCGCTCGTGCCGGTGCTGATCCTCGCCACCGTGGTGTTCCGGCGCCTGTCGGCCCGGTCCTACACCCGGGCGAGGGAGTGCCTGGCCATCGTCAACAGCGCGCTCCAGGAAGGCGCCGCGGGCCTGCGCACCACCCAGGCGTTCCGCCGCGAGGAGGCCCTCGTGCGCCGCTTCGCCGGGCACAGCGACGCCTACCGGCGCGTCCGCGTCCGCGGACAGTTCCTGATGGCCGTGTACTTCCCGTTCATCCAGTTCCTCGCCACCTGCTCCACCGCCGCGATCCTGTGGACCGGCGCGGCCCGGGTCGGCGCCGGCACGATGACGGTCGGCACCCTCGTCGCGTACCTCCTCTACCTCGACCTGTTCTTCGTCCCCGTCCAGCAGCTCTCCCAGCTCTTCGACGGCTACCAGCAGGCCCGCGTGTCCCTGCTGCGCATCCGGGACCTGCTGCGGGTGCCGAGCTCCACGCCGGTCACCGCCGGGCCGCTGCCCGTACGGTCCCTGCGCGGCGAACTCGTCCTCGACGACGTGCACTTCCACTACCGCGACGGCGGTGCGGCGCTGACCGGGATCCGGCTGCGCATCCCGCAGGGGCAGACCGTCGCGTTCGTCGGCGGGACCGGGGCCGGCAAGTCGACGCTGGTCAAGCTCGTCGCCCGGTTCTACGACCCGACGCACGGCGCCGTCCGCATCGACGGCACCGACCTGCGCGAACTCGACCTCGCGTCCTTCCGGCAGCGGCTCGGCGTCGTCCCGCAGGAGCCGTACCTGTTCGCCGGAACCGTCCGCCAGGCGATCGCCTACGGGCGGCCGGACGCGACCGACGCCGAGATCACCGAGACGGCACGGAAGGTCGGCGCCCACGAGGCGATCACCGCGCTCGAGGGCGGCTACGACCACCGCGTCGCCGAAGGCGGGCGCAACCTCTCCGCGGGCCAGCGGCAGCTGATCTCCCTGGCCCGGGCGGAACTGGTCCGGCCGGACGTCCTCCTGCTCGACGAGGCCACCTCCGCCCTCGACCTGGCCACCGAGGCACTGGTCAACCGGGCCACCGAACGCCTCACCGCCGGACGCACGACCCTCGTCGTCGCCCACCGCCTGTCCGTCGCCTCCCGCGCCGACCGGATCGTCGTCATCGACGGCGGACGGGTCCACGAGGACGGCACCCACGAGGAACTGCTCGCCCTGGACGGGAAGTACGCCGGACTCTGGCGCGCGTCCCAGGGACACCCGCCCGCGGCCCCCGCCTCCCGAACCCTCTCCCTCTCCCACGAACGGAGCGCGCCATGAGCACCACCAGCCTGCCGATCCCCCGGGTAGCCGCGGACGGCGCGCCCGACGAGACGGCCCGGAGCATCGCCCTGGCACAGCCGCGCGGCTTCTGCGCCGGCGTACGCCGCGCCATCGGCATCGTGGAACGCGCCCTCGACCTCCACGGCGCACCGGTGTACGTCCGCAAGGAGATCGTGCACAACCACCACATCGTCGCCGAACTGGAGAAGCGCGGCGCCCGTTTCGTCGACAGCGAGGAGGAGGTGCCCGAGGGCGCGGTCTGCGTCTTCTCCGCCCACGGGGTGTCCCCGGCGGTACGGACCGGGGCCGCGGACCGCCGGCTCGACGTGATCGACGCGACCTGCCCGCTGGTCGCCAAGGTGCACCAGGCGGCCCTGCGCTACGCCCGCGACGAGCGGACCATCCTGCTGGTCGGCCACGCCGACCACGAGGAGGTCGAGGGCGTCCGCGGCGAGGCCCCCGAGCGCACCCTCGTCGTCGAGAGCGAGGAGGACGTCGAGCGGCTCGACCTGCCTGCCGACGCGCCGGTGGCCTACCTCACCCAGACCACCCTGTCGTTCGACGAGACCGCACGGGTCGTCGAGGCGCTGCGCCGCAGGTTCACCGACATCACCGGCCCGGCCGGCAGCGACATCTGCTACGCCAGCCAGAACCGGCAGAACGCGGTCAAGGCGCTGGCCCGCGACAACGACCTCGTGCTCGTCGTCGGCTCGCGCAACTCCAGCAACTCCAACCGCATGGTGGAGGTCGCCCGCGAGCACGGCAGCGCGGCCCACCTGGTGCCCGACGCCGGAGAGCTGGACGAGTCCTGGCTGACCTCGGTCTCGCGCATCGGCATCAGCTCCGGCGCCAGCGCCCCGGAGGTCCTCGTCCGGGGACTCGTCGAGCGCCTCGCCTCCCTCGGCTGGACCGACGTCCAGGTCGACGGGGGCACCGCCGAGGACGTCGTCTTCTCCATGCCCGCCCGGCTCGCCGACCCGGCCACCGGTCGCGTACCGCGCACCCCACTGGCCGATGAAGCCCTGTGACCAGAACTGGATCCGTCATGATGTCGATCGAATCGGTCCACGGACCGGACGACCTGCGTGCCCTCTCCCCGCGGCAGACCGAGGAACTCGCCGCCGACATCCGCCGGCTGCTCGTGGACGAGGTGACCCGCACCGGCGGGCACCTCGGGCCGAGCCTCGGGGTCGTCGAACTCACCCTGGCCCTGCACCGGGTGTTCGAGTCCCCGCGCGACCGCCTCCTGTGGGACACCGGGCACCAGACCTACGTCCACAAGATCCTCACCGGCCGCGCCGGGGCCTTCGGGACGCTCCGGCAGCCGGGCGGCCTCTCCGGCTACCCCTCCCGGACCGAGTCCGAGCACGACGTCATCGAGAACTCCCACGCCTCGACCGTCCTGTCCTACGCCGACGGGCTCGCCAAGGCGTACGAGCTCCAGGGCGTCACCGACCGCGCGGTCGTCGCGGTCATCGGCGACGGCGCGCTGACCGGCGGCATGGCCTGGGAGGGCCTCAACAACCTGGCCGCGGCCCCCCACCGCCCGGTCGTCGTCGTCCTCAACGACAACACCCGCTCCTACGCCCCCACGGTCGGCGGCATCCCCGAGCACCTGGCCGAGCTGCGCACCGGCGCACGCCCCCCGCACAGCGTGTTCGAGACCCTGGGACTGGCCTATGTGGGCCCCGTCGACGGACACGACATCGCTGCCCTGGAAGAGGCCCTGCGGCACGCGGCGGGCCACGGAGGCCCGGTCGTCGTCCACTGCCTGACGGAGAAGGGCCGCGGCCACGCCCCCGCCGAACAGGACGAGGCCGACCGCTTCCACGCCGTACGCCCCCGGCCCGCCGTACGCCCACGGACCGCCGGCGGCCCGGCCGTCCCGCGCACCGACACACCCGAACCGCCCTCCTGGACCGATGTGTTCGGCGAGGAGCTGGCCGAACTCGGCGCCCGGCGCCCCGATCTCGTCGCCCTCACGGCGGCCATGCTCGCGCCCACCGGCCTGAACCGGTTCGCCGACCGCTTCCCCGACCGCACCTTCGACGTCGGCATCGCCGAGCAGCACGCGGTCACCTCGGCGGCGGGCCTCGCCCTCGGGGGCCTGCACCCCGTGGTGGCGCTCTACGCCACCTTCCTCAACCGCGCCTTCGACCAGATGCTGCTCGACGTCGCCCTGCACCGCGCGCCGGTCACCTTCGTGCTCGACCGGGCGGGCGTGACCGGTGACGACGGCGCCTCCCACAACGGCATGTGGGACCTGTCGCTGTTCCAGATGGTGCCCGGCCTGCGCGTGGCGGCCCCGCGCGACGCCGCCACCCTGCGCCGGGCGCTGCGCGAGGCCGTCGCGGTCCAGGACGGCCCCACCGCGCTGCGGTTCCCCAAGGGCGGCACAGGACCCGACATCCCGGCGATCGGCACCCTCGCCGGCATGGACATCCTCAGGCGCGCCGGATCGGGCCGCGCCGGTTCGGGCCGCGCCGGTTCGGGGGAGCGCGACGTGCTCCTCGTGTCCGTCGGCGCGATGGCCGGGGTCTGCCTGGAGGCGGCCGACCGGCTGGCCGAGCACGGCTTCGGCGTCACCGTCGTCGACCCGCGCTGGATCACCCCGGTGCCCGAGGCCCTGGTGGAACTGGGCCTGGCCCACGGCCTGGTCGCCACCGTCGAGGACGGCGGACGCGCCGGCGGAGCCGGATCCGCGATCGCCCAGGCGCTCGCCGACGCCGGCGCGCGGACCCCCGTACGCACCTTCGGCGTGCCGCAGCGCTTCCTCGACCACGGCCGGCGCGACGACATCCTCGCCGCGTGCGGCCTGACGGGACGCGGCATCGCCCGCGCCGTCGTCGAGACGCTCGCCCGGCGCGACGACGCCGTGGGCCTCGGCACCGTGCGTCCCGGCGCCGTACGCCTCGACGCACTGGCCCCGCAGCCCGTCGGGGCCGACCAGTAGCCCGGCGGGACCCGCACCCCGCACGCGTACCCCGCACCCGCACCCGTACCCGCACCGATACACCGCACCCGTGCCCCGCACCCGTACCCGTACCCGTACCAGACCAGGAGAACGCAGATGACGGTCCCGCTCGGAATGCCGCCGATGCCCGCGCCGGTCCTCGCGCCGCGCCGTCCGACCCGCCAGCTCCGGGCCGGCACCGTGGGGGTGGGCAGCGAGTCGCCGATCTCCGTGCAGTCCATGACGACCACACTCACCTCCGACGTCAACGCCACGCTCCGGCAGATCGCCGAACTGACCACGGCCGGCTGCGACCTCGTCCGGGTGGCCTGCCCCTCGCAGGACGACGCGGACGCCCTCCCGCTGATCGCCGCAAAGTCGCAGATCCCCGTGATCGCCGACATCCACTTCCAGCCGCGCTACGTCTTCGCCGCGATCGAGGCGGGCTGCGCCGCGGTCCGCGTCAACCCGGGCAACATCAAGAAGTTCGACGACCGGGTCAAGGACATCGCCCGCGCCGCCAAGGACCACGGCACTCCCATCCGGATCGGCGTCAACGCCGGCTCGCTGGACGCCCGGCTGCTGAAGAAGCACGGGAAGGCCACCCCCGAGGCCCTGGTCGAGTCCGCGCTGTGGGAGGCGGGCCTCTTCGCCGAACACGACTTCCACGACATCAAGATCTCCGTGAAGCACAACGACCCGGTCGTCATGATCCGCGCGTACGAACTGCTCGCCGAATCCTGCGACTACCCCCTCCACCTCGGCGTCACCGAGGCCGGCCCGGCCTTCCAGGGCACGGTCAAGTCCGCGGTCGCGTTCGGCGCGCTGCTGCGCCAGGGCATCGGCGACACGGTCCGCGTCTCGCTGTCCGCGCCCCCGCTGGAGGAGGTCAAGGTCGCCGACCGGATCCTCCAGTCGCTCAACCTGCGCCCCCGCAGGCTCGACGTCGTCTCCTGCCCCTCCTGCGGGCGCGCCCAGGTCGACGTCTACAAGCTGGCGGCGGAGGTCACCGCCGGCCTGGAGGGCATGGAGGTCCCGCTGCGTGTCGCCGTCATGGGCTGCGTGGTCAACGGCCCCGGCGAGGCCCGCGAGGCCGATCTCGGCGTCGCCTCCGGCAACGGCAAGGGCCAGATCTTCGTCAAGGGCGAGGTGATCCGCACCGTCCCGGAATCGAAGATCGTCGAGACGCTGATCGAGGAGGCGCTGCGCCTGGCCGAGGCGTACGACCCGGCCGAGGACGGCCCGGGCACCCCTCGGGTCGCGGTACTCGCCGGCTGAACCGCGCCCGCGCGCCGCGCACCCCGCACCCCGCAGTTCCCCCCCATACCCACACTCCCCACCCCCCTTCCGTCCGATGACGTCATGAGCCCGAGGAGGCCGCCGGTGGACACCGAACAGCGCATCCGCCGCTACTACGAGCTGGTGGACGAGGGCGATGTGCCCGCCCTCGTCGAGCTCTTCGACCAGGAGGCCGTCTACCACCGTCCCGGCTACGACCCGCTGGTCGGCAGGGCCGAGCTGGAGCGCTTCTACCGCGAGGAGCGCGTGATCAGGGAAGGCCGGCACACGCTGTCCACCACGCTGGTGCACGAGGACGGCGCCGCGGTACACGGCACGTTCGAGGGGACCCTGCACGACGGCCGGCGGGTGTCGCTGCGCTTCGCGGACTTCTTCACGTTCTCCGAGGCCGGGACGTTCCGCAGCCGTGACACCTTCTTCTACGCCCCGCTGGTCTGACGGATCCGAAGAACCCGACGAGAGGAGCGCGCTGTGACACCGAGACACGGCTTCGGGGAGCGGTTCACCGACCACATGGTGATGCTGGAGTGGACCGCCGAAGGCGGCTGGGCGGGCCGTCCGCGCCTGCTGCCGTACGGCGACCTGACCTTCAGTCCGGCGATGGCCGGGCTGCACTACGGCCAGGTCGTGTTCGAGGGCCTCAAGGCCCACCGCCGGCAGGACGGGACCCTCGCCACGTTCCGGCCGGACGCCCACGCCCGCCGCTTCCGGCAGTCGGCCCGCCGGCTCGCCATGCCCGAACTGCCCGAGGAACTCTTCCTGGAGGCCGTGGACGCCTTCGTCGGCCGCGACGGCGCCCTGCTGCCCGCCGGTGACCCGACCCTGAGCCTGTACCTGCGGCCGGTGCTGTTCGCCAGCGAGGCGTGTCTGGCACTGCGCCCCGCACGCGCGTACACGTTCCTGCTGATGGGCTTCGTCACCGGCGGCTTCTTCTCCGACCGGCCCGACCCGGTGTCGGTCCTCGTCTCCCGGGACTTCTCCCGTGCCGCGCCCGGCGGCACCGGCCAGGCCAAGTGCGCGGGCAACTACGCGGGAGCGTTCCTGGCCCAGCGCGCGGCCGCCGAGGCGGGCTGCCGGCAGGTGGTGTGGCTCGACCCTGTGGAGCGGCGCTGGATCGAGGAGATGGGCGGCATGAACCTGTTCTTCGTCCGCGGAACGGGCCCCTCCGCCGAGCTCGTGACCCCTCCGCTCACCGGCACCCTGCTCCCCGGCGTCACCCGTGACGCGCTGCTCACGCTGGCCGCGCAGCGCGGGTACACCGTCCGCGAGGAGCGGATCTCCGTCGAACAGTGGCGCGCGCAGAGCGAGTCGGGCGTCCTCACGGAGACCTTCGCCTGCGGTACGGCGGCCCTGGTGACACCGGTCGGCGAAGCGCGCGACGGTGACGAGCGCTGGCTGATCGGGGGCGGGAAACCGGGCGCGGTGACCATGGAACTGCGGGACGCGCTCAGCGATCTGCACCAGGGACGCGCCGCGGACCCGCACGGATGGCTGCGCGCCTGCGCGGTGTCGGGGGAGGAGGCCACGCGCTGATCCGCCGCACAGGCCCTGGGCCTGTGCGGCGGATCATGGCCGGGTCCGCGCCTGATCCGCCGGACAGGCCCTAGACGCGGTGGACGTCGACGCCCTGGGCCGTGAGTTGCTCGACCAGGTCGTCGGGAGCGTCGTGGTCGGTGACCAGGGTGCCGATCTCGGGGATCGTGCAGACCCGGGCGAACGCGTGCCGGCCGAGCTTGGTGGAGTCGGCGACCACGATCACCTTCTCCGCCTGTTCGGCCATGGCGCGGTTGGCGCCGGCCTCGCCCTCGTCGTGGGTGGCGGCGCCGAAGCGGGGATGGACGGCGTCGACGCCGAGGACGGCGAAGTCGAGCGAGAGGCCCTGGAGGACCAAGGTCGCGAGCGGGCCGGTCAGTTCGTAGGACTGGGGGCGGGCGACCCCGCCGGTGACCACGGTCTTCACGTACGGGCGGACCGCCAGTTCGTTGGCGATGTTGACGGCGTTGGTGACGATCGTCAGCGCCGTGGACCCGCCGTGCTCGGCCAGGTCGGCGCGGGTGGCCAGCTCGCGGGCCACCTCGGAGGTCGTGGTGCCGCCGTTGAGCCCGACCACGGCGCCCGGCGGGATGAGCGCGGCGGCGGCGCGGGCGATGCGCTGCTTCTCGTCGGCCTTGCGCGCGGTCTTGTAGCGCAGCGGAAGGTCGTAGGTCACGCCGCTGAGCACCGCGCCGCCGCGGGTGCGGGTGAGCAGCTGCTGCCGGGAGAGCTCCTCCAGGTCACGGCGGACCGTCGCGGGTGAGACCCCGAGCAGCTCGGCGGCCTCGCCCACCTCGATGCTGCCGCGCTCGCCCAGCGCGTCGAGCAGCCGGGTCCACCGCTCGTGCGCGCTCATCACCGTTCTCCTCGTCTCAGGTCATCGCCTCGCGGCGTCCAGGAGGCGAGGGTAACCCGCGCCCGCGCTTCTGTGATCAACCTTGCGCATTGGTTGCTCAAAGATGCGCGGAGCGGCTATAAAACAATCACGTTCAATCATTCGGCCCTGGCGCAGGCCGGGTCGTCGCGCCCTTCTGGGAGGCTCCTGTGAGTCATGTCGACGTGGAAATCGCCGAGCAGCCCTCGTGCTGGCGCCGGGCGTTGGAGGCCCGTCCGGCAGGGTTGCCGGAGGCGGGTGAGCGGGTCGCGGTCGTCGGCTGCGGCACCTCGCTCTACATGGCGCAGGCGTACGCGGCGCGGCGCGAGGGCGCCGGGCTCGGTGAGACGGACGCGTTCGCCGCCTCCGACTTCCCGGCCGCGCGCCGCTACGACCGGGTGGTGGCCATCACCCGGTCCGGCACCACGACGGAGGTGCTCGACGCCCTCGACCGGGCCGGATCCACCCCGACCGTGGCGCTCACCGGTGACGTCGGCACCCCGGTCAAGGACGCCGCCGACATCGTCGTGGACCTGTCCTTCGCCGACGAACGGTCCGTCGTCCAGACCCGCTTCGCGACGACCGCCCTCGTCCTGCTGCGCGCGAGCCTCGGCCCCGTACCGCAGGACCTCCCGCGGCAGGCCGAGGACGCCCTGGCGGCCTCGCTCCCCGACGAGCTGCTGAACGCCCGTCAGTTCACCTTCCTCGGCACCGGCTGGAGCACCGGCGTGGCCCATGAGGCGGCGCTGAAGCTGCGTGAGGCTTCCGGGGCGTGGACGGAGTCGTACCCGGCGATGGAATACCGGCACGGCCCCATCAGCGTCAGCGGCCCCGGCACCGTCGTCTGGTCCTTCGGCGAACCGCCCGCCGGGCTCGCCGACCAGGTCCGCGCGACCGGCGCGTACCTCACGGTCTCGCCCGGTGACCCCCTCGCCGACCTGATCCGCGCCCAGCGCCTGGCCGTCGCCCTCGCCAAGAGCCGGGGCCTGGACCCGGACCGGCCGCGCAACCTCACCCGCTCCATCGTCCTCACCGGCTCATGACCACCGCCACGCGCACCACGAGGACCACCGGCACCAGGAGCACCAGGAGCACCGCGCGGACGGCCGCACGGACGGTCATCGCCCTGGATGTCGGCGGCACCTACATCAAGGGCGGCACCCTCACCGACGGCGCCCCTGCCCTGGAGCACGCCGACCGCTGGTACACGCGCGCCGACCGCGGCCCCGAGGCGGTTCTGGAGACCGTCCTCGCCTGCGCCGAAGAACTCGCCGGGCGCTGTCCGGACGCGGACGCGGCGGGGATCGTCGTCCCCGGCATCGTCGACGAGGAGTCCGGACTCGCCGTCCTCGCCGCGAACCTCGGCTGGTGCGACGTGCCCGTCCAGGACTGGCTCGCCGAACACCTCGACCTGCCCGTCGCGTTCGGCCACGACGTTCGCGCCGGGGGACTGGCGGAGGCTCGCCTCGGCGCCGCCCGCGGCTGCGCCGACTTCCTCTTCGTCCCGGTCGGCACGGGCATCGCCGCCGCCGCCTTCAGCCGGGGCCGCGCGCTCACCGGCGGGCACGGCCGGGCCGGGGAACTCGGCCATGTGGTCGTCCGGCCCGGCGGCGACCACTGCCGGTGCGGAGGACGCGGCTGCCTGGAGACCGTGGCATCGGCGGCGGCCGTCGCCCGCCGCTACGCCCACGCCACCGGCTGGCACGGCATCACCGCCCGTGACGTCCAGCGCCGCGCCGACACGGGCGACGCGGTGGCCGCCGGGATCTGGACCGAGGCGATCGAGGCACTCGCCGACGCTCTGGCCGTCGCGGTCACGTTGTACGACCCCGAACGCATCGTCCTCGGCGGCGGACTGGCCCGCGCGGGCCAGGCGTACCTGGCGCCCGTACGCGACGCCCTCGCCCGGCGGCTGACCTTCCAGGCCGCCCCGGACGTCACCGAGGCCCGGCTCGGGGACCGGGCGGGATGCATGGGAGCGGCGCTCCTCGCGCACGACCTCCTGGAGCGGGAGCGGGAGCGGGAGCGCTCGTGATCGTCACCCTCGACGCGGCCCTGGACATCCACTCGTACGCGCCGTCCGGACGGTTGCGTGGCAAACCGGACCGGCGCCGGAGACGCGGCGGTCGCCGCCCCGGTCCGGGGCCCGGCGACCGGCGTCACCTGGCCGTAGCGGCTCGCCGAGATGGTGGCGCTGTCGCCCCGCCAGCGGCCGGCACGTTCCGCCCCACCGTCCACCGGTGCCTGCGCGGCGCGGTGGAGGCCCGCCCCCTCCTTCCCCTCTCCTAAGGAACCGTCATGCCTCTCGTACCTACGGGGGACATCGTCGCCCCCGCCGCGCACGCCCGTCACGGCGTGGGAGCCTTCAACGTCATCCAGCTCGAACACGCCCAGGCGATCGTGGCCGGCGCGGAGGACGCCGACGCACCGGCGATCCTCCAGATCAGCGAGAACACGGCCCACTACCACGGAGGTCTCCAGGCCATCGGCCTGGCGACCCTGGCCGTGGCCCGCGCCGCCCGGGTCCCGGTCGCGGTCCACCTCGACCACGCGACCTCCGACGACCTGGTGCACGAGGCCGTCGAGCTCGGCTTCAGCTCGGTCATGTACGACGCCTCGGTCCTCCCGTACGAGGAGAACCTCCGCGCCACCGAGGCGATCACCGCCCACTGCCACGCGGCCGGGGTCTGGGTGGAGGCCGAGCTCGGCGAGGTCGGCGGCAAGGACGGCGTCCACGCCCCCGGCGCCCGCACCGACCCGGCCGAGGCCGTGGCGTTCGTCGCCGCCACGGGAGCGGACGCGCTCGCGGTGGCCGTGGGTACCTCCCACGCCATGCTCACCCGGGACGCGGCACTGGACTTCGCCCTGATCCGCGCGCTGCGTGAAGCCGTCCCCGTACCGCTGGTGCTGCACGGCTCCTCCGGCGTCGCGGACGGCGCGCTGACCACCGCGGTCGATCACGGCATGACCAAGGTCAATATCGCCACGCATCTGAACCGGGTCTTCACCACGGCCGCGCGCGAGGTGCTCGACGGTGCCCCGGCGCTCGTCGACACCCGCCGGTATCTCGGCGCGGGACGGACGGCGATGGCCCGTGAGGTGACGCGGCTGCTCGGCGTGCTCGGAGCTGCGGCCGTGTCCGCGTCGCCGGCACGGTGACGAGCCGGGGCAGGCGCCCCTTTTGCGCGCGCCGGGGGCCTGGATTCAATCGGTGGTGCCGTGCCCTGGGCGGGGTGCTGCATGCCGTGTGGGTTTGCTTCCCCTGCCCATGGCCATCTCGTCGAGGCGCCCGCCGGTCGAACGCCTCTCGCCGACGAAAGGGATCTGTGCTTTGCCCCGCGGCCACCCTCCCCTGCCCGCAGCGGTGCGCTGGTGGAGCCGTGCCGTGTCCCCCGTGCTGGGGAGGTGCAATCGAAAGGATGATCACTTCGTCACTCGGGTTGATGTAACGGTTCTTCTTCTGCGTCCGTCTGCCGCGGGTTGCTCATAGCGTCTCCGGTGATCACGGCGCGCTGATCAAGTGCGTCGGCCGCGTACAGAGGAGACACAGATGACGAGCACCACCCTGAAGAAGCAGAAGTTCAGCGTCCTGTTCGACTGGTTCAACCAGGGCAAGGACGGGCACCTCAAGCAGGACGACCTTCAGGAGATGGCCGGTCGGTTCGCGGGGCTGGCCAAGGACGACCACGCGAGCGCGACGGCGGTGCGGAACTCGTTCGAGGCGTGGTGGCAGCTGCTTCTCGAGCACGGTGACGGTGACGGCGACGGGCGCATCTCCCGTGACGAGTTCATCGCCGTCATGGGAACGGACGTCGTCGAGGGTGCGATCTTCACGATGGCCGACGCGCTGATGCAGGCCCTGGACACCGACGGCGACGGGACGCTGAGCCGCACCGAGTACGTGAGCATGTACGACGGGCTGGGGATCGCACGGGAGCACTCGGAGGCGGCGTTCGAGCGCCTCGACCGGGACGGCAACGGGGTGATCAGCAGCGACGAGTGGCGGCTGGCGCTCCGCGAGTTCTACCTCAGCACCGACCCGGAGGCCCCGGGCAACTGGCTGCTCGGCCCTGTCGCCCCCGCCGTCTGACGCGGGTGCGCCGGTAGAGCAGACCGTGTGACGGTGCTGCCGCTGGAGCCCCGGGTGGTCGCCCGGGGCTCCAGCGGGACCGCGACGACCGGCATGGTCTTCCGGCTCGTCACCAACGTCCGTGCGGAAGCCGTCCGCTACGCGAAGGGCGGCTTCGACATCGTCGCCATCGATCACGCCGGCCACGCGGTCCGGGGCCTCCGCTGAGGCCCCGGACCGCATCGTCACCGTCGAGCGCCCGGGCCGGCCTGTCAGCTGGTTCCGTCAACAAGGGGAATGAAAATGGTCCACAGCACAGTAGGCAAGAAGGTACCGCGAGCGCGCGGAGCGCTCCCCGTCGTCGGGCACTTGCCGACCCTGCTCCGCTCTCCTCTCGATTTCCTGAAGTCTCTTCCCGCACAGGGGGATGTCGTCAGGATCCAGACAGGATCGAAGCCTGCCTACGTCGTGTGCACCCCCGAACTCACCAGGCAGGTACTCGCCGACGACATCACCTACGACAAGGGTGGGCCGATCTTCGAGAAGATGCGCCGCGTCGCGGGTGACGGGATCGGCTTCTGCCCGTATGCGAAGCATCGGCCTCAGCGGAAGATGATGCAGCCCTCGTTCTCCAAGACGCGGATCCGCACCTATGCGGAGGCGATGTCCGAGGAGGTCCGGGATCACGTCACCTCGTGGCAGGCGGGTGAGCGTGTTTCCGTCCCTGGGGAGATGAGGTCCCTCATGTCGAAGATCACCACTCGTGTCATCTTCGGGAGGACCGACCTCGACAGGGAATTCGTCGACTCGTTCGACGAGCGGATCACGCAGGTGTTCCAGGAGTCGTTTCAGCGTGCCCTCATGCCGGCCGACTGGCTGAACACGATTCCCATCCGCCGCAACGTGCGCTACGAGCAGGAGGTCGACGAACTCATCGCCGGCCTGATCGCCCTCATCGAGCAACGGCGAGGCAGCCGGAGCGACGACGACCAGGACCTTCTCTCCTCCGTCATCGACTTTCACGAAGGAGATGACAAGGGGCTGGGTGATCAGCTTGTCACCCTGTTCATCGGCGGTACGGGGAATTCGGCGATGACTCTCGCATGGAGCCTCTACCTCGTCGCCAAGAACCCCCACATCGAGGCGCAGTTGCACGAGGAGGTCGACTCCGTCCTCGACGGCCGGACGGCCCGCTTCGAGGACCTCGAGAATCTCCCGGTGGTGGATCGTGTCCTCAAGGAGACGATGCGGCTCTACCCGTCCGGCTGGAACCTCAGCAGGATCGTCACGCGGGACACCACGCTCGGAGGGTACGAGCTGCCGGAAGGATCGACGGTCTACTACAGCCCGTTCGTCCTCCACCACGACCCCGAGCTGTTCCCCGACCCGGAACGGTTCGACCCGGACCGGTGGCTGCTCGACGACTCCACACGGGTCCGCGGCTCCTACATCCCCTTCGGCTTTGGCGCCCGGAAATGCATCGGTGACCATTTCGCGGAGGTCCAGATGGCCCTCGCCCTGGCGTCCATCGTCCGCATGTGGAATCTCACCTCGCTGTCACCCACCTATGTGGCACCGGTGCCCCGGGTGACGATCAACCCGTCCGACTTCCACGTCCGGCTCACCCCCCGCCCCTAGGACAACCCCCCGAAGCCATCGACCGAGCCTCAACGGGAAGAAGACAGATGCCCCACCAGAACCTCCAGTTCGACATGCCGTTCGCACTTCGCCGAAACCCCGCGCTGCAAGAGGTCTTACCCGCACACCTGGCCTGGCTCCACACGTTCGGCTTACTGCCCGACGAAGGAGCCGAACAGGAGTATCTGCGATGGGACGCCCCGGCGCTGTCCGCCTACTGGTGGCCCACCGCGGACAGTGAGGGCCTCCTTCTCGGGCTCGACCTCTACGGATGGATCTTCGCCTTCGAGGGACAGTTCGACGGCCCCGTGGGCAACGACGTCGACGCGACCCGAGCCGCCGTCCAGAGCATCCTCGACGAGTTGGACGAGACCCCCGCACACACGCCCGCCAACCCGGCCGCGGCAGCCTTCCGCGACCTGTGGGCCCGGCTCGGCGACGGGATGTCCCCCCACTGGAGCCGGCGAGCCGCCACCAACTGGAACAACTACCTCTCGGCCGTCCTGTCGGAGACACGCAACCGCGCTCAGGGGATCATCCCCGACGAGACGAGCTACCGGGAAATCCGCGAAGTGTCCGGCCTGATGTACCTGCTGCTTGACGCCACCGAGCGCATCGGGCGGTGCGAGATCTCGCCCGCCGTGTACGGTACCCGCCCATTCCAGACCATGCACCAGGCGACAGTCCGGGCGTGCAACTTCTGCGAGGACCTGTTCTCGTGGCAGAAGGAGAGACTCCAGGGCGACCCCCACAACCTCGTCTTCATCCTCGAACGCGAACGCGGATACTCACAGAGCGAGGCAGTGGACGCCGTCGTGTCCATCGTCCGCGAATACGCGAAGGAGTTCCTGCGCTCCGAAGCGGAACTCCCCGGGGTTCTCGAGCGCCTGAACGAGCCTCTCGAGGGCCGGGCGCGTGCCTATGCGATGACCGACTACATGCGGGCCAACTTCTCCGGCACCTACGAATGGTGCCGCGTGTCCCCCCGCTATACGTCCACGGCGCCGACGCGCGAGGAACAGCCGGGTTACCTCGGAGACATCCTCAACCAGCCTCGCACCCCCCGGCCGGCCGGCAGGGCGCTGGCCGCCCGACCGGCCTGAAGACGTTCACCCCGCAACGGGACCAACCGTGAAATGGCGCTCGCGAAAAGCCGACTGCGGACATCACGGTACGGACCCCGGCAATGCGCGTGTGCCGGCGTGCCAGGGCAAGTCGCTCTGGCCGCCGGTCATCGAGACGCCCCTCACCAGGGCGGCGCTCGGCGTGCCCTACGGAGATTTCATGACTACCGCCCCAACTCCCGCCCGGGCCCGGATCGCGGCCGCCTGCCGTGCCGTGACCGAGGCCCCCGCCTTCTCCCTGGTCGTCCTGGCCGTGATCCTGCTCAACGCCGCACTCATGGGCGCGGAGACGTACCACGGCTTCGCGGCCGACCACGCCGTCGAGCTGGACTGGGCCGAAAGCGGATGCCTCGTCTTCTTCACACTCGAGATGCTGCTGCGCCTGGCCGCCCACGCCGACCGGCCAAAAGAGTTCTGGCGCGACGGATGGAACGTCTTCGACCTGATCGTCGTGGCCAGCGCCTACACGCCCGTCGTACGGGAGAACGCCACCCTCCTGAGACTGCTCCGCATCGGGCGGGTTCTGCGCACCGCCCGGTTCCTGCCCCAGCTGCGCATCCTGTTCATCGCGGTCTCACGCAGCGTGCCCGGCGCCGTCAGCTTCCTCTTCGTCGGGGCCGTCATCCTCTACGTCTACGCCATGATCGGATGGGTCTGCTTCAGCTCCCACGACCCCGCCCACTTCGGCTCCCTGGGCCGCGCCCTGCTCACCCTGTTCCTGCTGATGACTCTCGACGGCCTGCACGAAGCCATCTACAACGGGCTGGCCATCTCCCACCTGAGCCTGCTCTACTACGGCTCCTACGTCCTGCTCGCCTCCTTCGTCCTGGTCAACGTCCTCATCGGCGTCGTACTCAACAGCCTGGACGAAGCCCGCGAACTCGACAACACCGCCGTCGCCGCCGACCGCACAGCCCGCGAAGGAACAACCGGGGCCAAGGCCGCAGCCGTGTCCGTCCCCACGCAGGCGAACCCTGGGGAACTCGCCGAACGCATCGCCGACCTGCGACAGGCCCTCGACACCCTGGAACAGTCCCTGGCCGCACGACCGCCCGGCCCCCACGACCAGGACCACATGACGCCCATCCCCTGACCGCCGCTCCCGCTCCCCGGAAACCCGCCGCGCGGTTCTGGGACGGCATCAGCAGCAGGTCCGGGCGTATTCCGGACTACACGTTGGTGAAGTAGATCGCCGATCTGGCAAACGGTGCCTAAGGGTGCGGGAAGTGAAACGCTGAGCCGTTGACAGGGTGCCCGTCGCCGCATGGCCGGCGCAGTAATCGCCGTGCTCCGCACATGCGGAGCGTGGCTCCTGAGCAGGGGCAGTTCTTCGACCGCTTCGGCCGAGGGACGGCCGGTCCAGTCGGCATGCCCCTGCTCGATCCAGCGCACGAGGAGCGCCGCGGGATCTGCCAGTTCGCTGGCCAGCGCGTCCGTCTGCCGTCTGCATAGCGCGTCGGTGCGGGCCTGGTCCCATGGCCATCTCTTGATGCTGGTCCTGCTGGTCCTGCCGGTCTTGCGGTCCACTCGGCGGCGCTTGAGCTGGACGGCTTGGCGGGCCCCGGGGAAGAGCAGGTTGTCCACCGTGCACACCTTGATCCGGCGGATCTCGCCCCGTCCGTGTCCGGCCTCGCGGGTGCGTGGTCGTCAACTCGGCACGTGGGGCGTGCTCTTTGGGTGACCCCGATCGTGCTCTCCCCTTGAGCGTTCCGGTTCCGGCGCCTGGACGGGAGTCTTCATGCCAGGCCGCGGCCAGCGGACGCGGATGGAGGAGGGATCCCATGCTCGACAAGGGGGAAATGGTGCTGCCTGCCGTGGACAGCAGGGATTTCAGGCAGGCCATGGGCCGCTTTCCCACCGGCGTTGCGGTGGTGGCGGCGGGGGCCGGAGTCGGTACCGAGGCGCTGACCGTGAACTCGGTGGCCTCCGTCTCGCTCGACCCGCTGCTGGTGTCGGTCTGCCTGCGGCCCGACAGTCGCGTCTCGCGGCGGATCGCCCAGCGCGGCGAGTTCACGCTCAGCTTCCTCGCCGCCGACCAGTGCCCCGTGTCCACGCTGTTCGCCTCGCGCGAGCGCCCGGTTGGCCTCCAGGCACAACGCCGGCTCGGTGATGTCGTGGGGCCGCGCGGCTCGGTACTGGTCGAGGGCGCACTGGCCGCGCTGGAGTGCGCGGTCGAGGCGTTCGGCGACGGCGGGGACCACGTGATCGTCCTCGGCCGGGTGGAGGGACTGCACCTCGGCGACGCCGACCGGGAGCCGCTGGTCTTCCACCGCGGCGGCTACACCAGGCTCGCCGCCTACGCCGACGCGCAGAGCTGAGTGGACCGACGTGACCGAGCAACGACGCCAGGCCGCCGACGCGGCCGGAAAGGTGCAGCACATGGCGTACGCCGCAGCCGGGCCCCGGGCCGGAGTCACCGCGGGCATCAGGGAGATCGGTACGTGCGTCCCCGAACGGGTGGTGACCAACGAGGAGCTGACACAGCGCCTCGACACCTCCGACGAGTGGATACGCTCCAACATTGGTGTGGAGACGCGGCGTTACGCCGATTCCACGGACTGGACCTCCGACCTCGGAGCCCGTGCGCTGCTGGACGCCTGCGCGCGGGCCGGTGTCGAACCGGCCTCCGTGGACCTGGTGATCTGTGGGACCTACACCCCGGACCGCATGCTGCCCAGCACCGCTGTCACGATCATGGGCAAGGCCGGCATCAGTGGCACGCCAGGCTTCGACGTCAACAGCGGCGGCTGCCCCGGATCGGTGTACGCGCTGGAGATCGGCGCCAATTTCATCGCCTCCGGTGCCTACCGCCGGGTGGCCGTCGTCCTCGCCGACGTCAACACCAAGATCTTCGACCCTCAGGACCGCACGGTCGCCGTCATCTTCGGCGACGCAGCAGCCTGCTATCTGCTGGAGCCGGTCACCTCCGGAGCCGCCGGGCTCGGCGCGGCCCGCCTCGGCAGCGAGCCCGCCGGGCAGTCCGTCGGCCACGTCACGCGCGAACCGCGCTACGACGAAAACGGCGAGCGGCGACAGTCGGGCTTCGGCGACAACTTCACCGTCATGGTGGGCCGCGGCATCCGCGACTTCGTGCTCGGCACCGTCCCCGGCCTCATCGAGAAGACGGTCGGCGACGCGGGCCTCGGCCTTGACGACATCGACTTCTACGCCCTGCACCAGGCCAACCGCCACATGGTGCACACCATCCTCGACACCCTCGGCCAGTCGCGCGACAAGACGCTGACCAACATCCAGCACATCGGCAACACCTCCGGCGCCTCGGTCCCGCTCGTACTGCGGGACGCGCTCGACGCGGGCCGGATCAGCCCCGGTGACCGGGTCCTGCTGGCCGCCTTCGGCGCCGGCCTCAACTACGGCGCGCTGGTGACGCGCTGGTGCGGCCCCGAGGACTTCGGGTGAGCCGTTCCCCCCGCACCACCGACCGCACAACGCAGCGAGGAGTCTTCATGGGAAGCGTGACAGGAAGCATCAGCATCGCGGCGCCGTTCGCCGAGGTGTACGCCGTCGTCTCCGATCCGGGGCGACTGCCCGACTGGTGCACCGACTTTGCGCGCGCCTCGCGCAGGGACGGCGACCACTGGACCGTGGAGACGCCGTTCGGCCCGGTCGAGGTGCGTTCCTCAGCCGACCGCGCCACCGGAGTCGCCGACTTCCGGGTGGTCTCCGAGCACGGCGACCACCGCGCGTTCACCCGCCTCGTCGCCGTCTCCGACAGCGAGACCGAGTTCGTCTTCACCCGTCTGTTCGGCGAGGGCGAGGGCGAGGCAGAGGCGCCGCGACTGCTCTCCGTCATCGAGGGCCGCCTGAAGACCCTCTCCTCGCTGTTCTGAGCCCTCCCGCGCCGAGCCGATTCGAACCACCCGCTGTTCCAACCCGAAGGGAAAGTCTGTGAAGTTCGCCTGGATCGACCTGCGTTCGGTAAGTGCCGAGCACCGAGAGGCCGTCGTCGACGCCGCCGTCCACGCCCGCCTGGAGGGTGTGCTCGACGACAACCTGGAGGTCCTCGCCTCCCTGCCGCCGACCGTCCTGAAGGTCCTGCTGCCGACCCCCGGCGCGCCACTGCCGCCCGAGGCCGCGAACGTCGCCGACATCGTTCTGACGCAGATCACCAACACCGACGAGCTGGACAAGCTCAAGCTCGACGGTGGCGACTCCGTCGGCGCGTTCGTCGACGTCGTGGACGACCCGACACTGCGCCTGGCCTGCGCCGCGGCGATCGCCCTGCCGAACACGCTGGTCAAGTTCCGCGACCCCACCAAGATCCCGCTGGAGATCGTCATCGCCGCGGCCGACAAGGCGCCCGGCCGGCTGATCTGCGAGGCCGGCGACCTGGAAGAGGCCGGGATCATCGTCGACGTACTGGAGAAGGGCTCCGACGGTCTGCTGTACGGCCCGAAGGACGCCAACGAGGTGTTCGGCCTGGTCGGCCTGCTCGGCGGGAAGACCCCGGACCTCGACCTGACCACCCTCACCGTGGAGTCCATCGAGCACAACGGCCTCGGTGACCGCGTGTGCGTGGACACCTGCACCCACTTCGGCAAGGACGAGGGCATCCTCATCGGCAGCTACGCCACGGGCTTCATCCTGGGCGTCAGCGAGACCCACCCGCTGCCGTACATGCCGACGCGGCCCTTCCGGGTCAACGCCGGTGCGCTGCACTCGTACGTGCTCGGCGAGGACAACCGCACCAACTACCTCAGCGAGCTGAAGGCCGGCTCCACCATCCTCGGTGTCACCGCGGACGGCCGGACCCGTCGCATCGTCGTCGGCCGGGTGAAGCTGGAGTCCCGCCCGCTGCTCACCATCCGCGCCGTCTCGCCCGACGGCGTCGAGGTCAGCCTGACCGTCCAGGACGACTGGCACGTGCGGGTGCTCGGCCCGGGCGCCAAGGTCCTCAACGTCACCGAGCTCAAGGCCGGCGACCAGCTGCTCGGCTACATCGCCACCGACAAGCGGCACGTGGGCTGGCCCGTCGCCGAGTTCTGCATCGAGAAGTAGTCGCTCACGACACCGCAGTCCGGTGCGCCCCGGAGCACCCCTTCCCCCCGGGTGCCCGGGGCGCACCACGCACCGAGCAAGGAGTTGCCGGATGGCCGATACCGCACCACCGACGAAGGACTCCGGCCCGGCGCCGGCACCCGGAACGGCCCTCACCCCGTTCACGGTCACCGTCGAGCGGGGCAGGCTCCGCTTCTTCGGCCGGGTCGTCGGGCTGGAGGACAGCGAGTTCACCTGCCTGGACCGGGCCCGCCGGGCCGGCCACCCCGATCTGCCCGTACCGCCCACCTTCCTCTTCGGCCTGGAGCTGGAGCACCAGAGCAGGGCGACGGAACAGGACGGGCCGCCGGTGGACCCGAGCCGGGTCCTGCACACCGAGCAGTCCTTCACCTACCACCAGACCGCGCACGCCGGTGACGAACTGGTCTTCTCGCCCGTGATCACCGACGTGTACCGGCGGCGCGGCGGAACCATGGAGTTCGTCGTGCGCGACACCGCGGTCACCCGCACCGACGGCACCCCCGTCGCCGACCTGCACCAGGTGATCCTCGTGCGTCACCCGGAGGCCGCCCGATGAGCACCCCGACGCCCGCCCCCGCCCCGGTCACCGCGGACCTGCCCGACCTGCACCCGGGCGAGGTCACCCGGGCCCTCCTGGCCCTGTTCGCCGGTGCGTCCGGCGACCACAACCCGATCCACATCGACAGCGACGCGGCCCGCGCCGCCGGCTTCGACGACGTCCTCGCCCACGGCATGCTCTCGATGGCCTTCCTCGGCCGGCTGGTCACCTCCTGGGTTCCCCTCGACGCCGTCCGCTCCCTGAAGGCGCGGTTCTCCGCGGTGACCCCGGTGCACGCACGCCCGCACTGCACCGGACGCGTCACCGCCGTGGAGGAGGACGAGCTCGGGGAGCGCCTGGCCCGGATCATGCTGACCGTCCGGCTCCAGGACGGCACGGTGACGGTGCGCGGCGAGGCTGTGGTGGCGGCGGACCTGCTGCCGGTGCCCTGACAGACTCTCATCCGAAAGGACAGCAACCATGGCACGTTCCGTGCTGGTCACCGGCGGAAATCGGGGCATCGGACTGGCCGTCGCCCGCGCCTTCCTCGACAACGGCGACAAGGTGGCGGTGACCCACCGCGGCACTCCGCCGCCCGAAGGCATCTTCGGCGTGCGCTGCGACGTCACCGATGCCGCGCAGGTGGAGGCCGCCTTCAAGGAGGTCGAGGATGCGCACGGGCCCGTCGAGGTCCTGGTCTCCAACGCCGGCATCACCGACGACACCCTCCTGCTGCGGATGAACGAGCAGCGGTTCACCTCCGTCCTGGACACCAACCTCACCGGCGCCTACCGGGTCTCGCGACGGGCGGCGCGCAGCATGCTGCGAGGTCGCTGGGGCCGGGTGGTGCTGATGTCGTCCGTCGCCGGTCTGAGCGGCACGGTCGGCCAGGTCAACTACGCGGCCAGCAAGTCCGGGATGATCGGCATGGCACGCTCCATGGCCCGTGAGCTCGGATCGTGGGGTGTCACCGTGAACGTGGTGGCGCCGGGCCTGGTGCTCACCGACATGGCCGAGCAACTGCCCGAGGAGCGCCGCGAGGAGATCCGTGGGCAGATCCCGCTCGGCCGCCACGGCACCGTCGAGGAGGTGGCTTCCGCGGTGCGCTGGCTCGCCTCCGACGCCTCCGGTTACGTCACCGGGGCGGTGATCCCGGTCGACGGGGGCCTGGGCATGGGCCACTGAGCCGGCCCCGCCGCGCGGAAACGGGCCGGTGATGAGCAGGAACAGGCTCCGTCGGGTGCTCA
>NZ_JBEZHV010000031.1:0-84161 GCF_040650755.1 Streptomyces sp. NPDC048623 | reverse complement strand
GGGCCCTTCCGGCGGTTCCGACTCTATCAGATCCTTTCGGCGTCTGATTCCCAGTCAGCGGGTTTGTCTTCCCGGCCCGTTGGGCCGTTCCGACGAGTGAGACTTTAGCGGATTCCTTGCCTCCGAGCTAATCGGGGGCCGGCGCTCAAACCTTCGAACGCGGATTCCTCATTTCGCAAAAATGCACGGAAAGGCAAAACGGCGACGACGAATCGACACCATCAGGCGTTGAGTGGTTCTTGCGGAATCGCTGTCCGGGGCCGACCGGGGTCGGTGCTCACGTCGGACAACTCGGAGAACACTACGGATCGGGGAATCCCGTGTCAACCCGGGGCCCAGGGCGTAGCCTGTGCGTATGACAACGCATGCGCACAGCACTCAGTGGTGGGCCGCCTGACCGGCGGCCCGTAGCTCACGCATGCAGACAACGGCCGCCGCCTCGGCGGCCGTTCGCGTATCCCCCTCCGGGAGCCCGGCCGACGAGCCGGCGGGCATCCGACGAGAGAGGGACATCCAAGGCCATGAAGCGGATCTTCAGCGGGGTCAAGCCGACCGGGCATCTGACGCTGGGCAACTACCTCGGGGCCGTACGGCGGTGGGTCGAGGTCGACCAGCACCAGGCGGACGCGCTGTTCAGCGTGGTGGACCTGCACGCGCTGACCGTCGAGCACGATCCGGCGCGGGTGACACGGCTGAGCCGGCAGGCGGCGACGCTGCTGCTCGCGGCCGGGCTCGACCCCGAGCGCTGCACCGTCTTCGTACAGAGTCATGTGGACGAGCACGCGCGACTCTCGTACCTGATGGAGTGTGTGGCCACGGACGGCGAGATGCGGCGCATGATCCAGTACAAGGAGAAGAGCGTCCGGGCGCAGGCGTCCGGGCAGAGCGTGCGGCTCTCGCTGCTGACGTATCCGGCGCTGATGGCGGCCGACATCCTCGCGTACGGGACGGACGAGGTGCCGGTGGGTGAGGACCAGACGCAGCACGTGGAGCTGGCGCGGGATCTGGCGGTGCGGTTCAACCACCGGTACGGGCAGGTGTTCACGGTGCCCAAGGCGGTGAACCCGGTGGTGGCCGCGCGGGTCATGGATCTGCAGGACCCGACCTCGAAGATGGGGAAGTCGCACGAGAACGGGGCCGGGATCATCTATCTGCTCGACGACGCCGACACCGTGCGACGGAAGATCATGCGGGCCGTGACGGACAGCGGGCGGGAGGTCGTCTACGACCGGGAGACCAGTCCCGGGGTCGCGAACCTGGTGGATCTGCTGGCCGCCGCCACCGGCTGCCGCGGTCTGGCCGAGCTCGCCGACACGTACGACTCGTACGGCGCCCTGAAGAAGGACACCGCTGAGGCGGTCGTCGAGCTGCTGCGGCCGGTGCGGGAGCGGCACGCCGAGCTGGCGGCGGATCCGGGGTACGTGGAGAAGGTGCTGCGGGCCGGGGCCGAGCGGGCGCGCGGGATGGCGCGGCCGGTGGTCGACCGGGCCTATCGGGCGATCGGGCTGTTGCCGGCGTTCTGACGGAAGGCCTGACGGAACGCCAGGCGGTAGTCGCGCGGGCTGGTGGCGAGGTGCGAGGCGAAGTGCTGGCGCATCGTGACCTCGCTGCCGAAGCCCGCGCGGCGGGCCACCTCGGGGAGGGGGTGGTCGGTGCGTTCGAGGAGCTTCTGAGCGGCGGCCACGCGCTGGGCGATCAGCCAGCGGGCGGGGGTGGTGCCGGTCGTCGCCTGGAAGTGGCGGGCGAAGGAGCGCGGGGACATGCCGGCGCGGGCGGCGAGGCTCGCGACGGTGTGCGGCTCGTCGAGGTGGGCGAGGGCGTGGGCGCGTACGGCGGCGAGGGCGTCGGCGTCGCGGTCGGCGCGCGGGGTGGGGCGCTCGATGAACTGGGCCTGGGTGCCGGTGCGGAACGGGGCGGTGACCATGGCGCGGGCGATGGTGGCGGCGACCTCGGCACCGTGGGCCGTACGGACCAGGTGGAGGCAGAGGTCGATGCCCGCGGCCGTACCGGCGGAGGTCCAGATGCCGGTGTCCTCGACGAACAGGGCCTCGGCCTCGACGGTCACGCGGGGGTGGCGGGCGGCGAGGGCCGGGGCGAGGCGCCAGTGGGTGACGGCGCGGCGGCCGTCGAGGAGCCCGGCGCGGGCGAGGACGAAGGCACCGGCGCAGAGGGAGGCGACGGGGATGCCGTTGGCGTGGGCGCGGCGCAGTGCGTCGAGGACGGGGGCGGGGAGGTCGGCGTCGGGGTCCTCGATGCCGGGGACGAGCACGAGGTCGGTGGGGGTGAGCTCGTCGAGCCAGGTCAGGGGGCGGTCGGGGGTGAGGCTGAGGCCGCCGCGGATCGGGACGGGGGCGGTCGGGTCGGCGGCGGCGCGGCGGAGGTCGAAGGCGGGGACGCCGCGGCCGGTGCGGTCGTTGCCCCAGACCTCGGTGATGACGGAGACGTCGAAGGCGCGGATGCCGGGGAAGGCGAGGAGGGCGACGCGTTGCGGCATGGCTGGCAGTAAACCATCGATCGATGGCTTTCGCGCCTCTGGGGCCGGACTCCGGACGGCGGCAGGATTCAGGGCATGGAGATCACGGAGAACATCACGGTCGAGAACAACGCGGCGCTCATCGTCATCGACGTCCAGAAGGGCTTCGAGGACGCCTTCTGGGGCCGGCGGGACAACCCGGAGGCCGAGCAGAACATGGCGGCGCTCATCGACCGCTGGCAGGAGACGGGGCGGCCGGTCGTCTTCGTACGGCATGACTCGCCGCGGGCCGGTTCGCCGCTGGCCCTGGGGACCGAGGGCAACGAGCTCAAGGACTTCGTCGAGGAGCGGCGGGGCAAGGGGTCGGGGCCTGAGCTGTTCGTCACCAAGACCGTGAACTCGGTCTTCTACGGGGAGCCGGACCTGGACACCTGGCTGAAGGGTGCGGGAATCCGGCAGTTCGTGATCGTCGGGATCCAGACCAACATGTGCAACGAGACGACCGCGCGGATGGGCGGCAACCTCGGCTACGACGTGCTGTTCCCGCTCGACGCGATGCACACCTTCGACCTGGCCGGCCCGTTCGGGTGGAAGCAGTCGGCGGAGGAGCTGACCCGGGCGACGGCGGTGTCGCTGCACGGCGGGAAGTTCGCCCGGGTCGTGACCACGGAGGACGTGCTGAAGGGGACCGTGGCGGAGTAAGGCTCAGCCGTAGGGCTCAGCCGTTGCCGGAGGCGAGCTCGCGGCTGCGGTCGCGGGCGGCCTCCAGGGCGGCGATGAGGGCGGCCCGTACCCCGTGGTTCTCCAGCTCGCGGATGGCGGAGATGGTGGTGCCGGCCGGGGAGGTGACGGCCTCGCGGAGCTTGACCGGGTGCTCGCCGCTGTCGCGGAGCATCACGGCGGCGCCGATGGCGGCCTGGACGATCAGGTCGTGGGCCTGGGCGCGGGGCAGGCCGAGGAGGATGCCGGCGTCGGTCATGGCCTCGACGAGGTAGTAGAAGTACGCCGGGCCGGAGCCGGAGAGGGCGGTGGCGGCGTCCTGCTGGGACTCGGGGACGCGCAGGGTCTTGCCGACGCCGCCGAAGATCTCCTCGGTGTGGACGAGGTGCTCGGGGGTGGCGTGGCTGCCGGCGGAGATCACCGACATGCCCTCGTCGACGAGCACGGGGGTGTTGGGCATGACGCGGACCACGGGGGTGCCCGCGGTCAGCCGCTCCTCGATGAAGGCGGTGGTGATGCCGGCGGCGGCGCTGACGATCAGGCGGTCGGCGGTGACGTGCGGGGCGAGCTCGTCGAGCAGGCGGCCCATGTCCTGGGGCTTCACGGCGAGGATGAGGGTGTCGGCGCGCTTGGCGGCCTCGGCGTTGGAGACGGCCTCGACGCCGTAGCGGGCGCGGAGCTCCTCGGCGCGCTCCGCTCGGCGGGTGGTGACGAGGAGGTCGGCGGGGCGCCAGCCGGCGCGGATCATGCCGCTGAGGAGCGCTTCACCGATCTTGCCGGTGCCGAGGACTGCGACGGTCTGGGTCATGGCTCTGTTCACCTCGCCGGAGGGGGTACGTGCGGCCATCCTCGCACCGGCCGCTCTCCGGGTGCCGACCTGTCCGAGGGGCGGTCACGCCGTCCGGCGGCGGAGGGTCGCGGCGCCGAGGGCCAGGACCAGGACGGCGCAGCCGGCGACGATCAGGACGTCGCGCAGGAAGTCCGCGGTGACGTCGGTGTGGCGCAGGACCTCGTTCATGCCGTCGACGGCGTACGACATGGGCAGGACGTTCGAGATGCCTTCGAGCACGGGGGCCATCTGGTCGCGCGGGGTGAACAGGCCGCACAGCAGCAGCTGCGGGAAGATCACGGCCGGCATGAACTGGACGGCCTGGAACTCGGACGCGGCGAAGGCCGAGACGAAGAGGCCGAGGGCGGTGCCGAGCAGCGCGTCGAGCAGGGCGACCAGGAGCAGCAGCCAGGGCGAGCCGACGACGTCGAGGCCGAGGAACCAGATGGCGAGGCCGGTGGCGAGGACCGACTGGACGACGGCGATCAGGCCGAACGCGAGGGCGTAGCCGGCGATGAGGTCGCCCTTGGCCAGGGGCATCGCGAGGAGGCGTTCGAGGGTGCCGGAGGTGCGCTCGCGCAGGGTGGCGATCGAGGTCACCAGGAACATGGTGATCAGCGGGAAGATGCCGAGCAGCGAGGCGCCGATGTTGTCGAAGGTCTGCGGGCTCCCGTCGAAGACGTAGCGGAGCAGGAAGAGCATCACGCAGGGCACGAGCAGCATCAGCGCGATCGAGCGCGGGTCGTGGCGGAGCTGGCGCAGGACGCGGGCGGCGGTGGCGAGGGTGCGGGCGCTGCTCATCGGCGGGGCTCCTCGGTGGTGGTACGGGTCTGGGCGCGGGTGGCACCGGTGGCGTCGGCACCGGATCCGTCGGCACCTGAGCCACCAGCGGCGTCAGCACCAGCGGCTCCGACAGCGGAGGCGGCGCGGGCCGCGGCGGCGTCGACCAGGTGGAGGAAGGCGTCCTCGACGGTGGCGGTGTCGTTGCGGCGCCGGAGCGCCTCGGGGGTGTCCTCGGCGAGCAGTTCGCCCTCGCGGAGCAGGAGCAGCCGGTGGCAGCGCTCGGCCTCGTCCATGACGTGCGAGGAGATCAGGAGCGTGGTGCCCCGGTCGGCGGCGATGCGGTGGAACAGGTCCCACAGGTCGCGGCGGAGCACGGGGTCGAGGCCGACGGTGGGTTCGTCGAGGACGAGGAGTTCGGGGGTGCCGAGCAGGGCGACGGCGAGCGAGACCCGGCTGCGCTGGCCGCCGGAGAGGCGGCCGGCGAGGGCGTCGGCGTGGGAGGCGAGGTCGACGTCGCCGATGGCCCGCTCGACGGCGTCGCGGCGTTCGGCGCGGTGCGGGCGGCCGGGGAGCAGAACGGCGGCGAAGTAGTCGAGGTTCTGGCGGACGGTGAGGTCGTCGTAGACGGACGGCGCCTGGGTGACGTAGCCGATGCGGGAGCGCAGGGCGGGGTCGCCGGCGGGGCGGCCGAGGACGTCGAGGGTGCCGGTGACCTTGGCCTGGGTGCCGACGATCGCGCGCATCAGGGTGGTCTTGCCGCAGCCGGAGGGGCCGAGGAGGCCGGTGATCCGGCCGCGCGGGACGGCGAAGTCGAGGCCGCGCAGGACGGGGCGGTCGCCGCGGACGACGGTGAGGGCGGACGCGGTGATGGCGGCGGTGGCGGTGGCCTGGGCGGCCTCCGGGCCGCCCTCACCCACTTTATTCATCATGCGATGAATAATGGGCCTGAGGGTGCCGCACGTCAAGGACCCCCGGACGGTGAACGTCCGGGGGTCCTCGGGAAGTCTTTTCGGGGCGGAGATCAGCCGCGCTTCGGCCTCTTGCGGCCGGGCGAGCGGTCGGCGGGGCGGCCCGCCGGGGCCGGGCGGCCCGCCGGATTGCCCGTGCTCTTCGCACGGCGCTTCTCGAAGCGGGCGAGCGCCTCCTCGTACTCCGTGCGCCGCAGCTTCTCGCCGGGCGCCTCGGAGAGACTGCGGACGAAATAGGCGAGCAGCGAGCCGACGAAGCCGATGGCCTTCAGGCTGCGCAGCGCCTCCTCGCGGGCCGGGTCGGCCGGGCGGTGGACGAAGCCCTCCCAGGTCTTGCGGAAGGCGATCGCGCTGCAGATCGCGAACATCACGACCACCAGCGTGTTCACGAAGCCGCCGATCTTCGCGATCTCCAGGCCCTGGTAGGCGAAGCGCAGCACCAGGCAGCCGGCGCCCACGGCGGCCAGCGAGCCGACCGCCACGCCGGCCCGGCGCAGCCCGTAGCCACCGCTGTGGTCCACCCAGGTCGTACCGAAGAAGCGGAGCTCCTCGGGCCGCGGCCCGGCGGGGGTGGCGGTGGCGGTCCTGCTCTGCTTGTCGTCGCTTGCGTCGCTCACGGGATCGATTATCCCCGGGGCGGCGGAAAACCGACGTCAGCGGCGGCAGGACCGACGGGGATCAGCAGCGGCCGGCGACGAAGCCGTCGCTGCCGGTGTGCACGTACGCGTCGGAGACGTACTCCGCCCCGTCGTCGATCTTGTCCCAGATGTTCGTGGTGCCGTACGGGCCGGAGACCCACGTGCCGTACGTCTGGCAGTAGACCGCCACCGTGGCGTCGAGCGGCAGGGTGCGGATGATCGGGTACTGGGTGCCCGGGCCCGAGCGGACGTTGAGCCGGACCCCGGGCGCGACCGGGTAGCGCTGGATGCTCATGGATTCCTCCCCCGTTGGCCGGAAAGCGCCCCCGTACGACCCGTACGAAGCGCTCCCCCGGATTTCACTCACTGCGACGCGCAGGCTAGCAAGCCCCACCGACATCGGCCGCACCATGGACTAGGCTCCGTGCGTCGCGCGGGCGCGCGGACATGACGGGGAACCACACGGGGGTCGGCGATGCCGCCGTTGCGCAAGACCGGTGCCGACCGGGAAGCCGAAGGGCCCGACTACGCGGGCGAGTACCGGCTCCAGGCCTGTCTCGGCGCCGGCGGCATGGGCGTCGTCCATCTCGCCACCTCCGCCTCGGGCCTGCGGCTCGCGGTCAAGGTGGTGCACGAACAGTACGCGGAGGACCCCGAGTTCAGGGCCCGCTTCCGGCAGGAGGTCGCGGCCGCGCGGCGGGTCAGCGGGGCCTTCACCGCGCCCGTCGTGGACGCCGACCCCGATGCCGTACGCCCCTGGATGGCCACCCTCTACGTGCCCGGCCCCACCCTCGCCGACCAGGTGAAGCGGAGCGGCCCGCTGTCCCCCGCCGAACTGCGCCGGCTCACCGCCGGGCTCGCGGAGGCGCTGCGCGACATCCACCGGGCGGGCGTGGTGCACCGCGACCTCAAGCCCAGCAACGTGCTGCTCACCGACTCCGGTCCGAAGGTCATCGACTTCGGGATCTCGCGGCCCGTCGACAGCGATCTGCGCACGGAGACCGGGAAGCTGATCGGCTCGCCGCCCTTCATGGCGCCCGAACAGTTCCAGCGCCCCAGGGAGGTCGGGCCGGCCGCGGACGTCTTCGCGCTCGGGTCGGTGCTCGTGCACGCGGCGACCGGGCACGGGCCCTTCGACTCGGAGAGCCCGTACATCGTCGCGTACCAGGTCGTGCACGACGAGCCCGATCTGACGGGCGTTCCGGAAGAGCTCGCCCCGCTCGTCGCGCGCTGCCTCGCCAAGGAGCCCGGCGAACGGCCCACTCCCGCCGAGATCATGGCGGCGCTGCTGCCGCCCTCGTACGAGGCGGCGGCCTTCATACCGGCCCAGCGGCGCCCCGTCCTCCCCCCAGCCGACCCCGGGGCCGACGCCGGTGCCGCCTGGGACGCCGACACGCCCGTACGGGCCGTCGCCCCCGCGGCCGCGGCCCGGCGGCGCAGGCGGCGACGCGTGCCGCTCGCCGTCGCCGCCGCGCTGGTGCTCGCCGCCGGCGGCACCGTCGCCGCCCTGTCGTACGGCGGCGGGTCCGCGCCCGCCCCGCCGCACCCCGCCGAGGCCGCGAAGACCTTCAGCGGCTGGCGGACGGCCCTGCAGAAGGGCGGCGAGCCCGCCGCCCCCGCCTGTGTCCACGACGGCGGCGCGCTCTACTGCTCCGCGCGCGGGATCGCCGCCGCCCGGCTCGACCCGGCCACCGGGCGGATCGTCTGGTCCCGCCCCGGGCCCGCCGGCGAGATGCCGCCGCCGGCCCCGGCCCCGCTGGCCGGCGGCCGGATCGCCGCCGGACCGGCGCCGGGCGAGCTCCGTACGTACGGCGCCGACGGCACCCCCGGCTGGCAGCGGACCTCGAAGGGCAGCCGGCCCGAGAGCCCCCACGCCGCCGGGGACGTCCTCGTCCTCTCCGACGGCACCGCCGTGCTGCGGGCCGTCGACGCGGCCACCGGCCGGGAGCTGTGGCACCACGCGCTGCGCGGGCACCCGTACCCGGTGCCGGGGGCGTACGACCCGGCCACCGGGCTGCTCACCGTCACCGAGGTGCTCGCCGACGGCCGCCACACGCGCGTGAGCACCGTCCGGCCGCGCACCGGCGAGGTCGTCCGGCAGATACGGCTCACCGGCGCCCTCTCCCCCGCCGACGAGGTGCGGGACGGGGCTCTGGTCCTGGCCGCCGTGAACCCCGAGGGGCTCGCCGAGGCCGTCGTGCGCTACGGCCTCGCGGACGGCTCGGTCCACCGGACGGCCCTGCCCTACCCGGTCGACAGCCCGTCGCTCGCCGCGCACGGGAACGTCGTCCACCTGCTCACGTCCGGCGGGCGGCTGAGCGCCCTCGACGTCTCCGGGGCCCGGGGCCGCCTCCTGTGGGAGCTGGAGACCGCCGCCACGCACGTCTCCGCCCCCGTCGTCTCCCCCGACGGCACCCGCCTGTACCTGTCCGCCCCCGACGGCCGCCTCCTCGCCGTCGACGCCCACCGCGGCACCCTCCTCGGCCAGACCTCCCCCCGCCTGGCCGACGGCCGCCTCTCCACCGCCTCCCGCTTCCCGGCCCCGACCCTCGCCGACGGCCACGTGTACGGCACGGCACCGGACGGCTCGGTCTTCGCGGTGGACGCGGGGGATCCTGGGGGCTGGTAGCCCCCGGGGGGGGTGCGGGCGGGGCCGGGCGGGGCCGGGGGCTTCGCCCGGCCGGCCAGCGGGCGGTCCGGCGAGGCACCGGGCCGCCGCCACGACAGGCCCTGGGGCCGCAGGCCCGGGGCGGGGGGGCCGGGGGCGGCCGAGCCGCCGCTCCGGCGAACGCCCGGGGCACAGGCCTGGGCGCAGCCCAAGGCCCGAAGCTGGGGCACGCAGCGAGCCCGGGACTACCGGACCACCCGGGCCGGAGACCGGTGGCCGGGGGCTTCGCCCGGCCGGCCAGCGGGCGAGGCGGCGAGGCGCCGGGCCGCCGCCACGGCGAACGCCCAAGGCCGGAGGCCCGACCCGGGAGCCGGGCCGCCGGCCGACCCGGCCGACTGGCGAGGCACCGGGCCGCCGCCACGGCGAGCCCTCGGGCCGCAGGCCTGAGGGCCAAAGCCCGGGCGCAGGCCCCAGTGCACGCCCCGCGCGCGAAACGGCGGTGGTCGGGGCCCCGCGGGGTCCGGGTCACCGCCGTTTCGGCTGCGGTCCCGGCCGTCAGGCCAGCTTCGTCACGTCGCGCACCGCGCCCTTGTCCGCGCTCGTCGCCATCGCCGCGTACGCGCGCAGCGCCGCCGTGACCTTGCGTTCGCGGTTCTTCGGAGCGTAGACGCCGCCGAGGGCCTCGCGGCGGGCGGTCAGGGTCGCGTCGTCGACGAGGAGGTCGATCGAACGGTTCGGGATGTCGATGCGGATGCGGTCGCCGTCCTCGACGAGGGCGATGGTGCCGCCCGAGGCGGCCTCCGGGGAGGCGTGGCCGATGGAGAGGCCCGAGGTGCCGCCGGAGAAGCGCCCGTCGGTGACGAGGGCGCAGGTCTTGCCGAGGCCGCGGCCCTTGAGGAAGGAGGTCGGGTAGAGCATCTCCTGCATGCCGGGGCCGCCCTTGGGGCCCTCGTAACGGATGACGACCACGTCACCGTCCTTGACCTGCTTGTTGAGGATCTTCTCGACGGCCTCCTCCTGCGACTCGCAGACGACCGCCGGGCCCTCGAAGGTCCAGATCGACTCGTCGACGCCGGCGGTCTTCACCACGCAGCCGTCGACGGCGATGTTGCCGCGCAGCACGGCCAGGCCGCCGTCCTTGGAGTAGGCGTGCTCGACGGAGCGGATGCAGCCGGCCGCCGCGTCCACATCAAGGGTGTCCCAGCGCTCGGACTGGGAGAAGGCCTCGGCCGAGCGGACGCAGCCGGGGGCCGCGTGCCACAGCTCGACGGCCTCCTCGGACGGAGACCCGCCGCGCACGTCCCAGTTCTTCAGCCAGTCCGCGAGGGACGGGCTGTGGACGGCGTGCACGTCCTCGTTGAGCAGGCCCGCGCGGTGCAGCTCGCCGAGGATCGCGGGGATGCCGCCGGCCCGGTGCACGTCCTCCATGTAGTACGTGCCGCGCGGCGCGACGTTCGGGGCGACCTTGGCCAGGCACGGCACGCGGCGCGAGACCGCGTCCATGTCCGACAGGCCGTAGTCCAGCTCGGCCTCCTGCGCGGCGGCCAGCAGGTGCAGGATCGTGTTGGTGGAGCCGCCCATGGCGATGTCGAGGGCCATCGCGTTCTCGAAGGCGGCCTTCGTCGCGACGGAGCGCGGCAGGACGGACGCGTCGTCCTCGTCGTAGTAGCGGCGCGTGATGTCGACGATGGTGCGCGCGGCGTTCTCGTAGAGCGCCCGGCGCGCCGTGTGGGTGGCGAGGACGGAGCCGTTGCCGGGGAGGGAGAGGCCGATGGCCTCGGTCAGGCAGTTCATCGAGTTGGCGGTGAACATGCCGGAACAGGACCCGCAGGTCGGACAGGCGCTCTCCTCGATACGGAGGATGTCCGCGTCCGACACCTTGTCGTTGACGGCCTCGGAGATCGCGTCGACCAGGTCGAGCGTACGGACCGTGCCGTCGACGAGCGTCGCGCGGCCGGACTCCATGGGGCCGCCGGAGACGAAGACCGTCGGGATGTTGAGGCGCAGCGACGCCATCAGCATGCCGGGGGTGATCTTGTCGCAGTTGGAGATGCAGATCAGGGCGTCGGCGCAGTGCGCCTCGACCATGTACTCCACGCTGTCCGCGATCAGGTCGCGGGAGGGGAGGGAGTAGAGCATGCCGCCGTGGCCCATGGCGATGCCGTCGTCCACGGCGATCGTGTTGAACTCGCGGGCGATGCCGCCCGCGGCCGTGATGGCCTCGGAGACGATCCGGCCCACCGGCTGGAGGTGGGTGTGGCCGGGGACGAACTCGGTGAAGGAGTTCGCCACCGCGATGATCGGCTTCCGCCCGATGTCCGCGCCCGGTACACCGGAGGCGCGCATAAGGGCGCGGGCGCCCGCCATGTTGCGGCCGTGGGTGACTGTGCGGGACCTCAGCTCGGGCATCGTCGCTCGCTCCTCGTGATGGGTGGGTCTGGAGTCGAGCGTACGCTTCGACTCCAAGATCTGGACGTCCAAGTCCATAGTGCGGACGGTAGTCGGGAGGTGCCGGGCCGGGCCGGTCGGCCCGGGGGCCGGTCCGGCGGCTCGGGGGTCCGTCCGGCGGTCCGATGGCTCGGTGGTCCGGCGATCCTCGGTCCGCCGATCCCCCGCTCAGCTCTCCGTCAGATAGCGCTGCAGCGTCGGCGCCACCTGCGCCACGATCGCCTCCGGGTCCGCCGACGCCAGCGGCTCCACCTGGATCACATACCGCAGGATCGCGATCCCGATCATGTGCGAGGCCGCCAGCTCCGCCCGGAACTTCGGATCCGGTACGTCGAGTTCGCCGGCGATCCGCTCCAGGAGCCGGCGCAGTACGAAGCTCCGCAGCACCTTCGCCGCCGCCTCGTGCGTCAGCGCCGACCGTACGACGGCGAGCAGCGGGGCCCGCGACGCCGGGTTCTCCCACACGCCGATGAAGAAGCGGGCCAGGCGCTCGCCGATCGCCTCGCGCGGGCCGCCGAGGATCGCCGGGACCGCGACCGTCGGCTCGAAGGAGACCTCGATCGCCGCCGCGAAGACCTCGTCCTTCGTCCCGTAGTAGTGGTGCACGAGCGCCGGGTCGACCCCGGCCGCCTTCGCGATGCCGCGCACCGAGGTCTTGTCGTACCCCTTCTCGGCGAACAGCTCCCGCGCCGCCGCCAGGATCCGCTCCCGCGCGCCCGGGCCGCCGCCGGCCGCCGCCGTACGGGAGGGGCGGCCGCGGCGCCGGGGCGCCTCGTCGGCCGGACCGGTCCGGCTGGTCGGAGCGTCGTCGCTCACGCGCGCGTGCCCCTCGACGCGGCGGCCAGGTGGAGCCGGGTGAAGGCCAGCGCCTCGGCGAGGTCGGCCTCGCGTTCGGCGGAGGACATCGCGCGCCGGGTGTTGACCTCGATCACGACATGGCCGGAATAGGCGTTGCGGGCGAGGTGCTCCAGGAGCTCCGCGCACGGCTGGTTGCCCCGGCCCGGCACGAGGTGCTCGTCCTTCGCCGACCCGCGCCCGTCGGCGAGGTGGACATGGCCGAGGCGGTCGCCCATGCGGTCGATCATGGCGAGGGTGTCGGTGCGGGCGGTCGCGGTGTGCGAGAGGTCGATCGTGAAGTGCCGGTAGTCGCCCTTGGTGACGTCCCACTCGGGGGCGTACGCGAGCATCTCGCGGTCCTTGTAGCGCCACGGGTACATGTTCTCGACGGCGAACCGGACGTCCGTCTCGTCCGCCATCCGCCAGATGCCGGTGACGAAGTCCCGGGCGTACTGGCGCTGCCAGCGGAACGGCGGGTGCACGACGACGGTCGACGCGCCCAGCTTCTCGGCCGCCGCCTGGGCGCGCTGGAGCTTGACCCACGGGTCGGTGGACCAGACGCGCTGGGTGATCAGGAGGCAGGGCGCGTGCACGGCGAGGATCGGCACCTGGTGGTAGTCCGAGAGCCGGCGCAGCGCCTCGATGTCCTGGCTGACCGGATCGGTCCACACCATGACCTCGACGCCGTCGTAACCGAGGCGCGCGGCGACCTCGAAGGCCGTCGCCGTCGACTCCGGATACACCGAGGCCGTCGACAGGGCGACCTTCGCATCCGGGATGCGCACCGCTGGTTCTGCCACGGGGACAGGGTACGGGGCGGGGCTGTGGGCCGGGGCGTGGTTCCGGTCACGCGCGGGGCGGGCGCCCGGCCTGGCGGCGGTCTCTCGGGCGCGGGCGCCGGACGAAGCCCCGGCCGTACCGGGGGGCGCGGGTGGGAGGCAGTGCCAGGCCTCGGCGGAGCCGGGCAGAGCCCGGCTCCGTTGGAGGCGGGACCGCGGCGGAACGGGCCCTCGGGCTCAGGGAGCCGGGCGGAGCCCCGGCCCCGGCCGCAGCTGAGGCGCGGAACCCGGCCTGCCCCGCCGAACCCGGGCCGCGGGCGGACAGCCGGCCAAAGCCCAGCCGTGGACCCCGCCGACGCCGGCGGCGTCCGCGAGGACGGAGAGCCCGGCGTACGGGTGGCCGGGGTTCGGCGGAACGGGACCTCGGGCAGTGGGTTGCCCTCGGGGAGGAAGGAGGAGGTCTTGTCGATCGTGGTGTTGTTGGAGCCGGCCAGGTCGGCCGAGCCGCCCCACAGCTCCGGGACCACCGCGCCGAGCGCCTGCAGCACCTTGCCGGAGGCCGCACGCGTCGCGACACCCTTGCTGGTCTCGAAGACCGGGGGCTCAGGGAGCCAGGCTGCGCCCCGGCCCCGGGCCCGGCGCGCAGCCTGGCGGCGGCCCCTCAGGCGCGGGGATCGGGGCGGAGCCCCGGCGCGGGCCGCGCGCGGGGCCCGGCCCGCGCCCGCCGAGCCCGGCCCGTACGGGGCGGATGGGGGCGTCGTCGGAGACCAGGCCCCACCCCACGCCGTACGCCTACGGCAGGTGGTCCAGCCTCCGCAGGATCACGCCCTCCCGCAGCGCCCACGGGCAGATCTCCAGGCGGTCCACGCCGAAGAGGTCCATCGCGCCCTCGGCGACGAGCGCGCCCGCCAGGAGCTGGGCGGCGCGGCCCTCGGAGACGCCCGGGAGGAGGGCGCGCTCGGGGGAGGTCATCGCGGCGAGGCGCGGCACCCACTCCTCCAGGGCCGTCCTGGACAGGGTGCGCTGGACGTAGAGGCCCTCGCCGGAGCCGGGGGCGCCGGCGATACGGGCGAGCTGCTTGAAGGTCTTCGAGGTGGCCACCACGTGGTCGGGCCGGCCGAAGCGGCTGAACTCGCCGACCGTACGGGCGATCTGCGCCCGGACATGCCGGCGCAGCGCCTTCACGTCGGCGGCGTCCGGCGGGTCGCCGGGCAGCCAGCCCTTGGTGAGCCGGCCGGCGCCGAGCGGCAGGGAGACGGCCGCGTCGGGCTCCTCGTCGATGCCGAAGGCGACCTCCAGGGAGCCGCCGCCGATGTCGAGGAGGAACAGCTTCCCCGACGACCAGCCGTACCAGCGCCGGGCGGCCAGGAAGGTGAGCCGGGCCTCCTCCGGGCCGGTGAGGACCTGGAGCGCGATGCCCGTCTCCTCGTACACGCGGGCGAGGACCTCGTCGGCGTTGCTGGCCTCGCGGACCGCGGAGGTCGCGAAGGGCAGGACCTCCTCGCAGCCCTTGTCCTCGGCGGCGGTGAGCGCGTCGCGGACCGTGGCGACGAGCCGCTCCACGCCCGCCTCGGCGATGGCGCCGCGCTCGTCGAGCAGCTCGGCGAGGCGGAGCTCCGCCTTGTGGGAGTGGGCGGGCAGCGGGCGGGCGCCGGGGTGGGCGTCCACCACCAGCAGATGCACTGTGTTCGAACCGACGTCGAGGACTCCGAGTCTCATGGACGGAAACGCTACTGCGCGAGCCGCATACGCTTGGTGTCGTGCCAAAGACGAAAAAGGCGAAGCCGGGCAAAGCCAGTGCCGACGAGAGTGCAGCGAAGGCCGTGACGGACGTGAAGGCCGCGCGGACCGCGCACGCGGCCAAGGCCGTGAAGGCGGTCAAGGCCGGGAAGAAGCGCGCCAAGGACGCCGGGCCCGACGAGCCCGACGAGAAGGGCCTGGACTTCCCCCGCGCGTGGGTGGAGTTCGCCGACCCGGCGGACGAGGAGCAGGTCTACCGCTGTGACCTGACCTGGCTCACGTCCCGCTGGACCTGCATCTTCGGCAACGGCTGCCAGGGCATCCGGGAGGGCCGGGCGGACGACGGCTGCTGCACGCTGGGCGCGCACTTCTCCGACGAGGACGACGAGAAGCGGGTCGCCGGGCACGTGGCGCGGCTGACGCCGGAGCTGTGGCAGTTCCACGACGTGGGCACGGAGACCGGCTGGGTGCAGGTCGACGAGGACGGCGAGCGGCAGACCCGCCGCTGGCAGGGCTCGTGCATCTTCCAGAACCGGCCCGGTTTCGCGGGCGGCGCGGGCTGCTCGCTGCACATCCTGGCGATGCAGGAGGGCCGGGAGCCGCTTGAGACCAAGCCGGACGTGTGCTGGCAGCTGCCGGTGCGGCGGACGTACGACTGGATCGAGCGGCCGGACGACACCAAGGTGCTCCAGGTGTCGATCGGCGAGTACGACCGGCGCGGCTGGGGCCCGGGCGGCCATGACCTGCACTGGTACTGCACCACGGCGAGCTCGGCGCACGTCGGCGCGGAGCCGGTGTACGTCTCGTACCGGCCCGAGCTCGTCGAGATGATGGGCCGGGCGGCGTACGACGTGCTCGTCGGCCTGTGCGAGGCGCGGCTGGCCTCCCAGCTGCCGCTGGTGGCACCTCACCCGGCCGATCCCGCCTAGATCTCCTGGATCTCAGCCGGCCCCCTCAGCTCTGGGAGGGCGCCGGGTCCGTGCTGCCGCCCGGGGAGCCGGTGGACGACGAGTCCGTCGGCGCCGGGGTGGGCTCGGTCGTCGGCGGCTCGGTCGTGGGCTCGCCGGTGGGCGGCTCGGTCGTCGGATCGGTGGTGGGTTCGGTGGTCGGCGGCTCGGTCGGCGGCTCGCTGGTGGGCGGGGTCGTCGTCGGCTCGTCCGTCCGGGGCGGCGGGGTGGTGGGGTGCGTCGTCGTGGGCGGCGGGGTCGCCCCGTACCCGTCGATCCGCACCACCGCGCCCGAGGGGTTCACGCCGACCCGGGCGCTCCAGGCGCCGGCCGGCTCCCGCGAGCGGTCGACGAAGATCCGTACGGTGACCGACTCGCCCGGGCCGAGGGTGCCGGAGGCCTGGCTGACGTACAGCCACGGCGCGTCCGACCAGAGCGCCCAGGTGCCCGGGGTGCCGCCCTCGTTGGTGAGGGTGAGCAGGGTCGTCGCGCCGTTGCCGCGCGCCGTGACGGTGATCTGCGCGGGCGCGGGCTGTCCGGGCACGGCCGGGCCGGTGGGCGCGCCGGGGCTGATCACCTCGACGGAGACGTCCGGGGAGCGGCTGCCGCGGGTGAAGCGCGGGTCGGGGGTGGTGCGGGCGTTGCCCGCGTTCTCGTAGCGGTCGTACGGGCGCTTGCCCGAGCCGCCCTGGGTGTCGCCCGGCCCGTCGGCCTCGCGGGCGCTGATTCTGGCCCCGTCCGGGCCCTCGTCGCCGGCCGGGGTGCCGCGGTACGAGGTCCACAGCGCGAGCACCGGCGCGGCGACGACCGCGGCGACCACGGTGGTGGTGACGGCCCTGGCCCGCATCCGGTCGCGGCGGGCCGCGTGGTCCTTCGGGTCGAGCGGGAAGCCGGTCGGGCCGAATCGGGGCGCACCCGCGCGTGCGCGCGGGACGTGCAGCATCGCGACGTACGCGGCGGCGCGCGGCGCCTCGACGATCGGCAGGCCGCCGGCCGCCGGCACGGCGGCCGCGCCCGGCCAGGGCCCGGCGGCGCCGGCCCGTTCGGCGGCCCGGCGGCAGCGCGGGCAGTCGTCCACGTGCCGCACCAGCTCGGCGCGCAGCGCCGCCGAGAGCAGCACCTGGTGGTCCCCGGTGAGCCGGGCCACGGTCGGGCAGTCGCCGGTCTCGACGACGGCGAGGGCGGCCCGGGTGCGCTCCACCTCGCAGCCCGCGGAGGACAGCAGCTCACGGGCGGCGACCGGGTCGAGCGACAGGACGGCCGCGACCTCGCCGGCCCCGAGCCCGTGGCGTACGGCCAGCTCCAGGGCCTCCCGCTGCTCGGGCGTCGTCCCCGCGGCCTCCGGCCAGGCCAGCGCGGCGAGCTCGCCCCGGCGCCGCTCGGCGACCTCCTGCGAGACCCGGGGCGGCGCGGGCGCGGCGACGGCGGGCCGGCCGGTGTGCGCACCCTTGTGCACGCCCTGCCGACGGCGCCGCTGCTCGCCGAGGCTGCGCAGACAGGCCCAGCGCGCGAGCGCGTAGAGCCAGGCCCGCCGTCCGCTCTCGTCCGACGGGCAGCGCCCGTGGTGCCGCTCGGCCACGGCGAGGACGTCGCCGAGGACGGCGGTGGCGGTGTCGTGGTCGCAGAGCACCGAGAGGCAGTAGGTGAACAGGCCGTCCAGATACGCCTCGTAGCGCGCGGGAGGCCGCCGGCCGAGGGTCCGGGGGCCGCCGGTGCGGGTGGGGTGTTCCAGCCTGCTGCTCGTCACTGGGCGACCGTAGGCAGGAGGAAGGGGGCACTTCTCACCGCTTGCATGCTTTTAATCCGTACGGGTGAAGCCGTCATCCGAAAGGGGACACGCGGGCCCCGAGCTCGGGCCAGAGCCCGCTCGTGCGTGGTTGCGGCACGGCGTCCGCGCGCGTCGTTGCGGCGTGGCGTCCGCAACGCCGGCGGGGGCCGCGCCGGGCGCGACGCGGGCCACGCAGGGCGCGACGCGGGTCGGGCCGGGCGGGCCGGGTGGGTCCTGGGCGGCTCGGACGGCGCCCCGGTGCGGGTCCCGGTGCGGGCCCGGGTGCGGGCCCCGGTGCGGGCCCGGGCGGGGTTGTCAGTGGGGGCCGCTACGGTGTCGGTCATGGCTGCTCGTACCAAATCCGCCAAGGACCGGCCGTCCTACCGCTGCACCGAGTGCGGCTGGCAGACCGCGAAATGGCTCGGTCGCTGCCCCGAGTGTCAGGCCTGGGGGACGGTCGAGGAGTACGGCACGCCCGCCGTGCGGACCACCGCCGCCGGGCGGGTGTCGTCCGCCGCGCTGCCCATCGGGCAGGTCGACGGGCGGCAGGCGACCGCCCGGGGCACCGGTGTCGCCGAGCTCGACCGGGTGCTCGGCGGCGGGCTCGTGCCCGGCGCCGTCGTGCTGATCGCGGGCGAGCCGGGCGTCGGCAAGTCGACGCTGCTGCTCGACGTCGCCGCCAAGGCCGCGAGCGACGAGCACCGCACCCTCTATGTGACGGGCGAGGAGTCCGCGAGCCAGGTCCGGCTGCGCGCCGACCGGATCAACGCGCTCAGCGACCACCTCTATCTGGCGGCCGAGACCGACCTGTCCGCCGTCCTCGCGCACCTGGACGAGGTCAAGCCCTCGCTGCTGATCCTGGACTCGGTGCAGACCGTCGCCTCCCCCGAGATCGACGGCGCGCCCGGCGGCATGGCGCAGGTCCGCGAGGTGGCCGGCGCGCTGATCCGGGCCTCCAAGGAGCGGGGCATGTCCACCCTGCTCGTCGGCCATGTGACCAAGGACGGCGCCATCGCGGGCCCCCGGCTCCTGGAGCACCTGGTCGACGTGGTGCTGCACTTCGAGGGCGACCGGCACGCGCGCCTCCGCCTGGTCCGGGGCGTGAAGAACCGGTACGGGGCCACGGACGAGGTCGGCTGCTTCGAACTGCACGACGAGGGCATCACCGGGCTCGCCGACCCCTCCGGGCTCTTCCTGACCCGGCGTGACGTGGCCGTGCCCGGCACCTGTCTGACCGTGACCCTGGAGGGCCGCCGGCCGCTCGTGGCCGAGGTGCAGGCGCTGACGGTGGACTCGCAGATCCCGTCGCCGCGCCGGACCACCTCCGGTCTGGAGACCTCCCGGGTGTCGATGATGCTGGCCGTCCTGGAGCAGCGCGGCCGGATCAGCGCGCTCGGCAAGCGGGACATCTACAGCGCGACGGTGGGCGGCGTGAAGCTGTCCGAGCCCGCCGCCGACCTGGCCATCGCCCTCGCGCTCGCGTCCGCCGCGAGCGACACCCCGCTGCCGAAGAACCTGGTCGCGATCGGCGAGGTCGGCCTCGCGGGCGAGGTGCGCCGGGTGACCGGCGTCCAGCGGCGCCTCGCGGAGGCGCACCGGCTCGGCTTCACCCACGCCCTGGTCCCGTCCGACCCGGGCAAGGTGCCGGCCGGCATGAAGGTCACCGAGGTCGCGGACATGGGCGACGCCCTGCGGGTCCTGCCGCGCGGCCGCCGCCCGCGCGCGGAGGCGGAGGAGCGGGGGTAGGACGGTACGGCCTCCGGCACACCACCTCCCGTACGGGCACGGCTGGGGGGCCGGACGGTGGTTAGGCGCGAGCCGGACGGGGCATGAACGGCGGGTCCGTCCAGGGCCCGGTGGCGAAGGTTCGCCACCGCCCGCCGGGGGTCCGTACGGCCTCCCGGCTACGGTCGAGCGGGGCGCGCACAGCGCGTTCGCCCGGGCCCGAAAGGTGCCCGGCACACGCCCCGCGCGGGCGCCGTGACCGCGCTTCGCGGTGTGCGGGCGCGAAGGGCCTGCGGCGCGGGGCCCGGGGCGGCGGGGCGGTGTCGCTAGACTTTGCCCTGGTCTCGCCCATCCGTACGAGCCGGAGGAGTCTAGTGGCAGCCAAGGACAACGAGGCACTGATGCGTGCGTCGCTCAGCGCCGTCGCCCCCGGCACCGCCCTCCGCGACGGGCTCGAACGCATTCTCCGCGGCAACACCGGCGGTCTGATCGTGCTCGGCATGGACAAGACCGTCGAGTCGATGTGCACCGGCGGATTCGTCATCGACGTCGAGTTCACCGCCACCCGCCTGCGCGAGCTGTGCAAGCTCGACGGGGCGCTCGTCCTCGACAAGGACATCTCGAAGATCCTGCGGGCCGGCGTGCAGCTGGTGCCCGACGCGTCGATCCCCACCGAGGAGACCGGCACCCGGCACCGCACCGCCGACCGGGTCTCCAAGCAGTGCGGCTTCCCCGTCGTCTCCGTCTCCCAGTCGATGCGTCTGATCGCCCTGTACGTCGACGGCGAGCGCCGCGTCCTGGAGGAGTCGGGCGCGATCCTGTCCCGGGCCAACCAGGCCCTGGCGACCCTGGAGCGCTACAAGCTGCGCCTGGACGAGGTGGCCGGCACGCTCTCCGCCCTGGAGATCGAGGACCTCGTGACCGTCCGGGACGTGACCGCGGTCGCGCAGCGCCTGGAGATGGTGCGCCGGATCGCCACCGAGATCGCCGAGTACGTGGTGGAGCTCGGCACCGACGGGCGGCTGCTCTCGCTCCAGCTCGACGAGCTGATCGCGGGCGTGGAGCCGGAGCGCGAGCTGGTCATCCGCGACTACGTGCCCGAGCCGACGGCCAAGCGCTCCCGCACGGTCCCCGAGGCGCTCACCGAGCTGGACGCGCTCACCCACGCCGAGCTGCTCGAACTGCCGATCGTGGCCCGCGCCCTCGGCTACAGCGGTTCCATGGAGACCCTGGACTCGGCGGTCTCGCCGCGCGGCTACCGGCTGCTCGCCAAGGTGCCGCGGCTGCCCGGCGCGATCATCGAGCGGCTCGTGGAGCACTTCGGCGGGCTGCAGAAGCTGCTCGCGGCGAGCGTGGACGACCTGCAGACCGTGGACGGCGTCGGCGAGGCCCGGGCGCGCAGCGTCCGTGAGGGCCTGTCGCGGCTCGCGGAGTCCTCGATCCTGGAGCGGTACGTCTAGTCTCCACTGCCTTACGGGAGAGGCCCCGGGACGAGTCGTCCCGGGGCCTCTCCCGCAGATGCACGGACTCTCGGTCCTTCAGTCCTTCAGTCCTTGTCGAGGCGGAACGACGCCACCGACACCTTCAGACCCGGCACCGCCGCCTCCGCCAGGTAGGTGCCCGGGGCGGCCTCACCGGGCGGGACGCTCACGCACTGCGGGGCGCTGTGGTGGCGGTCCCACTCCACGGTGTGGGTGATCTCGGACTTGGCGGGGACCTTGAGGAACAACGGGGCCGCGGCGGCCGGGCAGTCCTTGGAGGACCACAGCACGCCCTCGGTGCCACGGACCGTCAACACCGCGTTCTTCGGGCCGAGATCGACCTTGCAGTCGACGGCCGAGGTGTTGGTCACCCGCAGCTGGAAGCGCGGCTTCTCGCCCGGCGCGTAGCCCGGCTTCGCACTCGCCGCGCTCAACCGCAGGGCGCCCGCAGTGCAGTTCGGCAGCGGGGAACCGGCCGGAACCTGCTGTCCGGCGCCGGTGCCCGCGCCGCCCGCGCCGTCCGTGTCGCCGTTCTTGCCGCCGGCCGAGGCCCCGGCGTCCGTACCGCCGTCGCCGCTGCCGGCACCGCTGCCGTCACCGCCCGCGGGGTCCTCCTCGTCCGAGCCCGACCCCGACTCGTCGCGGCCTCCGGGCTGTTGGCTGATCGCCGGGCCGGTGCCGGAGGGCCCGGGAGTGATGGCGGGGGCGGGCGAGGAGCCGTTGGCGGAGTCCTCGGCCTTCTTGCCTCCGCCGCCGCCGCGGGACGTGAACGCCCAGACGGCGATCAGCGCGAGCAGGGCAACCAGGCACAGCGCCACGGCCCTCCGACGCCAATAGATGGAGGAGGGAAGCGGCCCGACCGGATTGCGCAGTGATCCCACGTCACGAACCTTACGAGAGATCGGGGCCAACTCCCGCCCCCCATGCCGCTCCAGGCACCAAGTTTTGCCGATGATCACATTCGCACCCCTCCTCGCACCGCTTCCTCGCACCCCTCCTTTCGCCGCGGCACGGGCGTCACCGATGGGCCGGGGCACGGTGATCCAGGCGCCGGATAACGTCATCGACCATGGACAACCTGCCCCAGCTCTCCGACGGCCTGTATCTCGACATCAGCGAGTTCGCCCACACCACCCCGCACTGGTTCCAGAAGATCGCGGAGGTGTGGACCGAACTCGGGCTGCTGCTCTTCGGGGTGCTGTTCGTCGCCGGCTGGTGGCGCACCCGCCGCCGTTCCCCGGACGCGATGGCCCTCGCCCTGCTCGCCCCGCTCGCGACCGCCTTCGGTTACGTGGTGAGCGAGGGCCTCAAGTCCCTGGTGGACGAGGAGCGTCCGTGCCGCGCGGTGGCCGGGGCACCCGTCTCGCTGGTCGCCTGTCCGCCGCACGGCGACTGGTCCTTCCCCAGCAACCACTCGGCGATCGCCGGGGCCGCGGCCGTCGCGCTCGCGCTGTCCTGGCGCGGGATGGTCTGGCTGACCGCGCCGATGGCCCTGCTCATGGCCTTCTCCCGGGTCTTCGTCGGTGTCCACTACCCGCACGACGTGACGGTCGGCCTGCTCGCCGGCGGCGCGGTGGCGTTCGTGGCCGTGAAGGCGGGCCGGCGGCCGCTCCTCGCCCTGGTCGGGACGGCCCGGTCGAGCCGTAACGGCGCGGTGGTGTGGTGCGTGGGGAGCGGGGTGCGCTCGCACGCCTCCGCGCGCCCCGTGGGTGCGCGCCACGGCGCGCGCTGATCGTCCGGCGGACGTGCCAGGATCGGAGGTGCCATGACTTCCCACGACGCCTCCTCCCCCGCCCCCGGCGCCCCCAGCGACGCCCCCGCCCCCACCCCCGACGACGCGGCCGTGCCCTCCGCTGCTCCCGGCACCGCCGCCGCTCCGCTCGACATCGCTCCACTCGACATCGCTCCGCTCGACGTCGCGCCCGCCGCGCTGCACGGGCCCGTCCTCGCCTGGTTCGACCGGCACGCCCGCGATCTGCCGTGGCGCCGCCCCGAGGCCGGGGCGTGGGGCGTGATGGTCAGCGAGTTCATGCTCCAGCAGACCCCGGTGGTCCGCGTGCTCCCGGTGTACGAGCAGTGGCTGGCGCGCTGGCCGCGCCCTGCCGACCTCGCCGCGGAGGCGCCGGGTGAGGCGGTGCGCGCCTGGGGCCGGCTCGGCTATCCGCGCCGGGCGCTGCGGCTGCACGCGGCAGCGGTGGCCATAAAGGAACGGCACGGCGGTGACGTACCGAGCGATCACGGGCAGTTGCTCGCGCTGCCGGGGATCGGCGAGTACACGGCCGCGGCGGTGGCGTCCTTCGCGTACGGGCAGCGCCACGCGGTGCTCGACACCAATGTGCGGCGGGTGTTCGCGCGGGCGGCGACCGGTGTGCAGTACCCGCCGAACGCGACCACGGCCGCCGAGCGGCGCCTGGCCCGGGCCCTGCTGCCGGCCGACGAGCCGACGGCGGCCCGTTGGGCGGCTGCCTCCATGGAGCTGGGCGCCCTGGTGTGCACGGCGAAGAACGAGGAGTGCGGGCGCTGTCCGGTGGCGGAGGTGTGCGTGTGGCGTCTCGCGGGTAAGCCCGCTCACGAAGGACCGCCGCGCCGCGGCCAGACGTACGCGGGCACGGACCGGCAGGTGCGGGGCAAGCTGCTCGCCGTCCTGCGCGAGGCCGTGGACCCGGTGCCGCAGGCCGCGCTCGACGCGGTGTGGGACGAGCCGGTGCAGCGGGCCCGGGCGCTGGACGGCCTGGTCGCGGACGGCCTGGTGGAGCCGCTGGAGGGCGGCCGCTACCGGCTCCCGCTGGGCTGACGGACGGGTCGGCAGCCGGGCCGGCGACCGGGCCGGCCGCCGGGCTGATCCGTACATCCGGATGCCCGGCCCGGACCGCGCCTTCGATCCCAAGGAAGCGGAACCTTTGAATCCGCTGTTACACAACCGATGGACAGCCGTGCGTCCGCCGACGGCTGCCCCGCACAGCCTCGTGACAACTGCTCCGTAGCGTCGTCGGCGTAAGGGATCAGGGCAGAGACCAGGTCACTGACCAGGGCTGGTCACGGGGATCGGAGGCGGTTCGGGATGGCGCACGGCGAGACGCTCGGCGAGGTGCTCGACTTCGAGGAGTACGTACGTACACGGCAGGACGCGCTGCTGCGCAGCGCCCGCCGGCTCGTGCCCGACCCGGTGGACGCCCAGGACCTGCTGCAGACCGCGCTGGTCCGTACGTACGGACGCTGGGACGGCATCGCCGACAAGTCGCTGGCCGACGCGTACCTCCGCCGGGTCATGATCAACACCCGGACCGAGTGGTGGCGCGCCCGCAAGCTCGACGAGGTGCCCACCGAGCAGCTGCCCGACGCCCGCGTCGAGGACGCCACCGAGCAGCACGCCGACCGGGCGCTGCTGATGGACATCCTCAAGGTGCTCGCGCCGAAGCAGCGCAGCGTGGTCGTGCTGCGGCACTGGGAGCAGATGAGCACCGAGGAGACGGCCGCCGCGCTCGGCATGTCGACCGGTACGGTGAAGAGCACGCTTCACCGCGCTCTGGCCCGACTGCGCCAGGAGCTGGAGAGCCGGGCCGCCGACGGCGACGCCCGGGCCCTGGACACCTGTGCGCTGAAGCGGACGACGACCGTACGGCGGGGCGACGACGTACGGCGAGGCGACGAGCGGAAGCAGGAGCGGTGCGCGGCCTGAGACCAGGTGGGAGTGGCAGGGAGCAGGCGGCGGGTGGCGCGGCGGTGGCCGGGCTCGCCGCCTTCGGCCTGCTCGTGGCCGGCTGCTCGACCGGGGGCACCGGCTCGCGCGACGAGGGCGCGGCCCGGCCCGACCAGGTCGCCTCGACGGTCCCGGCCACCCCGAGCCCGTCCGTCCCGGGCGGCGAGGACACGCCGGCGCGGGCGGCGAAGCGGGTGGACCCGATCGCGCTGATCAAGAACGATCCGAAGGTCGGGGCACGGCTCAAGGCCGACCTCAAGCCGTGCACGGCGGACGCCTACCCGGTGGACACCTCGTACGGGAACCTCACGAACTCCGCCTCCCCCGATGTCGTCGTCAACGTGATGACCTGCGGGGACGCGGTCGGCCTCGGCACGTTCGTGTACCGCGAGGAGAACAACGCGTACACGAACGTCTTCGTGGCCGAGGACGCGGCGGTGTACGGGACGATCGACCGGGGGGATCTGATCGTCACCAAGCAGGTGTACGCGAAGGGCGACCCGGTCGCCTATCCCTCGGGCGAGGACGTGATCACGTACCGCTGGTCGGGGAACAGGTTCACCCAGCACGACTGGGTGCACAACGAGTACAGCAAGGCGGTCGGCGACGGCATCGCCGACGGCGCGGCCGCCCCGACCGAACCCCCCGCGGGCTGACCCTCGCCTCGCTCCCCCTCTTCGCACGCGGACAGACTGTGCACGCAGGCAGAGCAGACAGAAAGGCACCAGGAAGGCGCACCATGGCCGAGACCCATGTCCTGTTCGTCGAGGACGACGACGTCATCCGTGAGGCCACCCAGCTCGCCCTGGAGCGGGACGGCTTCACGGTGACCGCCATGCCCGACGGGCTCTCCGGTCTCGAGGCCTTCCGCGCGAACCGGCCCGACATCGCGCTGCTCGACGTGATGCTGCCCGGCATGGACGGCGTGAGCCTGTGCCGGCGCATCCGCGACGAGTCGACCGTGCCGGTGATCATGCTGTCGGCGCGGGCCGACTCCATCGACGTCGTCCTGGGCCTTGAGGCGGGCGCGGACGACTACGTCACCAAGCCCTTCGACGGCTCCGTGCTCATGGCCCGGATCCGCGCGGTGCTCCGCCGCTTCGGCCACGCGGGCGGGAACGGCGCCGGGGACGGCGACGCGGCGGGCGCCGACTGCGGGGTGCTGGTCTTCGGTGACCTGGAGGTCGACACCGAGGGCATGGAGGTGCGCCGGGCCGGCGCGCCGGTCGCCCTCACGCCCACCGAGATGCGGCTGCTGCTCGAGTTCTCGTCCGCGCCCGGCACCGTGCTCTCCCGGGACAAGCTCCTGGAGCGGGTCTGGGACTACGGCTGGGGCGGCGACACCCGGGTCGTGGACGTCCATGTGCAGCGGCTGCGCACCAAGATCGGCCAGGACCGGATCGAGACGGTCCGCGGCTTCGGCTACAAGCTCAAGGGATGAGCCTGGTCGAGGAGCCGGTCAGGCCCCGGCTCGGGAAGCCGTTCGGGAAACCGTTCGGGAAGCCCTTCGGGAAGCGGCTGCGCCGGAGGAAGGCCCTGCGTACGGGCGTCCGCTGGAAGATCGCCGTCGCCATCGCGGGGGTCGGCGCGCTCGTCGCGGTCACCCTCAGCCTGGTCGTGCACAACGCGGCCCGGGTCTCCATGCTCGACAACGCCCGTGACGTGCAGATGTGGCGGCTGGTCTTCGCGCAGCGGGTCTACGAGACCTCCAAGCCGAAGGAGCCGCGCTTCGGCACCAAGCTCAACGACCCCGCGCTGCCGCCCCAGCTCGACCAGCTGATGCACGACGGGCGCCGCGGCACGTACGTACAGGAGCACCGCAGCGGCCCGCCGGACGTGTGGGCGGCCGTGCCGCTCGCCAACGGCGACGTGCTGTCGCTGCACGTGCCCTTCGCCGACCGCAGCGCCACGATCATGAACGACCTCGACCGCGCCCTGATCATCGGCTCGGTGTCGGTGGTCGTCGGCGGCTGCGCGCTCGGCGTGCTCATCGGCGGGCAGCTCTCCCGGCGCCTGCGCAAGGCCGCCGCCGCCGCCGGCCGGGTCGCCCAGGGCAACACGGACGTACGGGTACGGCACGCGATCGGCGGCGTCGTACGCGACGAGACCGACGAGCTGGCCCGCGCCATCGACGCCCTCACCGACGCCCTGAACGAGCGGATCGAGGCCGAGCGCCGGGTCACCGCGGACATCGCGCACGAGCTGCGCACCCCCGTGACCGGGCTGCTCACCGCCGCCGAGCTGCTGCCGCCGGGCCGCCCGACCGAGCTGGTACGGGACCGGGCGCAGGCGATGCGGACCCTGGTCGAGGACGTCCTGGAGGTGGCCCGGCTCGACAGCGCGTCGGAGCGGGCCGAGCTCCAGGAGCTCGCGCTCGGCGAGTTCGTCGAGCGCCGGGTACGGGCGCTCGACCCGGACGCGGTCGTCCGCGTCGTCCACGAGTCCTGGGTCAACACCGACCCGCGGCGCCTGGAGCGCATCCTGGGCAATCTGCTCGCCAACGCGGCCAAGCACGGCAAGGGCCCGGGCCCGGTGGAGGTCACGGTCGAGGGCCGGGTGGTACGGGTCAGGGACCACGGCCCCGGCTTCCCCGAGGCGCTCCTCAAGGACGGCCCGAGCCGTTTCCGTACGGGCAGCAGCGACCGCTCGGGCCAGGGCCACGGCCTGGGCCTGACCATCGCGACCGGCCAGGCCCGGGTCCTCGGCGCCCGGCTGACCTTCCGCAACGCGGCGCCCGAGGGCACGCCGGACGGGGCGGGCGGCGCGGTGGCGGTGCTGTGGCTGCCGGAGCACGCGCCGACGACCACGGGGAGCTTTCCGATCCTGCGGTTAGCCGACTGAGCCGTACATCCGCGCAAGCGGCGCACATCCCAGAGGCGTACGAACGACGGCCCCCGGTGTCCCTGCGGACACCGGGGGCCGTCGGTCTTCCGGCCGGACGGGCGCGCCGGCCCTGGCCGCGCCTAGGCGGTGGCCTTCAGGGTCTTCGCCTCGGCCTGCTCGGCGTCGGCGGGGGCGTCCTGCTCGCTCTCGTCCTTCTTCGGAAGGCCGGTGCCGCGCAGCGCCACCTCCTTGACGAAGAAGGCGAGGACGAAGCCGAGGACGGCCACGATCGAGCCGACCAGGAAGGCCGAGTGCGTACCGGCGGCGACCGCGTGCTGGTAGGCCTCGCGGAGCGCGGCCGGCAGCTTGGCGAGGCTCGCGGCGTCGAGCTGGGCCGAGCGCTCGGTGAGCTGGGAGCCGCCGCGGGCGGCCATCTCGTTCTGGACCTGGTGGTTGAAGAGCGCACCCATGATCGCGACGCCGAAGGAGGAGCCGAGGGTCCGGAACAGGGTGGTCGAGGAGGAGGCCACGCCCATGTCCTTCATCTCGACGCTGTTCTGCGCGACGAGCATGGTGATCTGCATCAGGAAGCCCATGCCCGCACCGAGCACGGCCATGTAGAGGCCGGAGGTGAAGCGGGTGGTGCCGGTGTCCATGGTGGAGAGCAGGAACAGGCCCGCGACCATGAACGCGCCGCCGATGATCGGGAAGATCTTGTACTTGCCGCTGGTCGTGGTGACCCGGCCGGCGACCATCGAGACGACCATCATCGAGAGCAGCATCGGCAGGAGCAGCAGACCCGAGTTGGTCGCGGAGGCGCCCTGCACGGACTGCTGGAACAGCGGCAGGAAGAGCACCGCGCCGAACATCACGAAGCCGGTGAGGAAGCCGATCACGGACATCAGGGTGAAGTTGCGGCTGCGGAAGATGTGCAGCGGCATGATCGGGTCGCTCGCGCGGGTCTCGGTGAAGAGGAAGGCCCCGAGGGCGACGACGCCGCCGACGGCGAGGCCGATGATGGTGGCCGAGCCCCAGGCGTACTCGGTGCCGCCCCAGGTGGTGACCAGGACGATCGCGGTGATGCCGACGGTCAGCAGCGCGGCGCCGAGGAAGTCGATGCGGGTGCCGGCGGCGCGCTCCTTGCGGGGCAGGTGGAGCACGGTGGCGAGCATCGCGAGGGCGACGACGCCGAGCGGCAGGTTGATGTAGAAGGACCAGCGCCAGCCCCAGTGGTCGGTGATGGAGCCGCCGACCAGCGGTCCGCCGATCATGGCGAGCGCCATGATGCCGGCCATCATGCCCTGGTACTTGCCGCGGTCCCGGGGCGGGATGAGGTCGCCGATGATCGCCATGACGCCGACCATCAGACCGCCGGCGCCCAGGCCCTGGACGGCACGGAAGCCGATGAGCTGGCCCATGTCCTGGGCCATGCCGCTGAGCGCGGAGCCGATCAGGAAGATCACGATCGAGGTCAGGAAGACGCTTTTGCGGCCGAACATGTCGCCGAGCTTGCCCCAGATCGGGGTCGAGGCGGCGGTGGCCAGGGTGTAGGCGGTGACGACCCAGGAGAGGTGTTCCAGGCCCCCGAGCTCGCCGACGATCGTCGGCATCGCGGTGCCGATGATCATGTTGTCCAGCATCGCGAGCAGCATCGCGATCATCAGGGCGAGGAGCACGACGCGGACGCTGCGCGGCGGTGCGGCCTCCCCCTCGGCTGCCTCGGTTTTCACTGTCGTCGTCATCTTGTCCCCTTGCGTCACTTACTTGCCGCCCGGCTAGTTACTACACTGGGGAAGGTAGACCCGTAACTTGCCGGTCGTCAAGTAAGTTTGTGTGTCAGCGAGGGAAACGAGAGACATGGCCCAGGCCCGAGGCAACACCCGCCAGCGCATCCAGGACGTGGCTCTCGAACTCTTCGCCGAGCAGGGCTACGAGAAGACCTCACTGCGCGAGATCGCCGAGCGCCTCGACGTCACGAAGGCGGCGCTCTACTACCACTTCAAGACCAAGGAAGACATCATCGTCGGGATCTTCCAGGACCTGGCGCGCCCGATCGACGAGCTGGTGGCCTGGGCGTCCGAGCAGCCGCGCACCCTGGAGACCAAGAAGGAGATCCTGCGCCGCTACCACGGGGCGCTGACGCAGGCGGCCCCGCTGTTCCGCTTCATGCACGAGAACCAGGCGACCGTACGCGACCTGAGCATCGGAATGACCTTCAAGGAGCGCTTCGTCGCGCTCAACGAGTTCATCCAGGAGCCGGACGCCCCGGTGAAGGACAAGGTCCGCGCCGTCAGCGCGATCTTCGCGCTGCACGCTGGGACGTTCTTCCTGCAGAACGTCGAGGGCGACCCCGAGGAGAAGCGGGAAGCCGTCCTCGAGGTCGCCCTCGATCTGATCGAGCAGGCCGAGCAGCGGGCCTGAGTCAGTCAGGTACGTCAGATGGTGACGCCGTGGGACCGCAGGAAGGCGGCCGGGTTGATGGCGGAGCCGTAGTTCGGGGTGGTGCGGATCTCGAAGTGAAGGTGCGGGCCGGAGGAGTTGCCGGTGTTGCCCGAGAGGGCGATCTGCTGACCGGCGGCGACCTTCTGGCCGATGTGGACCTTGATCTTCGACAGGTGGGCGTACTGCGAGTACGTGCCGTTGGCGTGCTTCACGACGATCGCGTTGCCGTACGCGGGGCCGTCACCGCCGCCGTACGGGCCGGCCTTCACGACGGTGCCGGCGGCGGCGGCCTTGACCGAGGTGCCGACCGGAACGGCGAAGTCCTGGCCGGAGTGCTTGTGGGCCCACATGGCGCCGCCCTGGTTGAAGGTGGCGGACAGGGTGTAGGAGCTGACCGGCTTGACCCAGGCGGCGGCCTTCTTGGCGGCGACGGCCTTGACGGGCGTCGCGGCCTTCGCCTTGGCGACGGCGGCCTTCACCTGAGCGGCCTTGACCTCGGCGGCCTTGGCCTGGGCGGCGACCTTGGCCTGGGTGGCGGCCTGCTGGGCGACGGCGGCGGACGCGGCGACGTTCGTGGTGGACGCGACGGCGGCCTTGCCCTCGGCGGCGAACGCGGAGCCGGCTCCGGCCACCAGCGACGCTCCCAGACCCGCGGCGGCGAGGGCGACGGCGGTGGTACGGATGCTGGGCTTCATGACGCGCTTCGACATACGGGGGAGAACCTCCGGACAGAACGGGACCCGGCCTGAGAGCGGCTCAGCACCGGGCTTGCTCATCCTTGGTAACCCGGACCCCCAGCCCGGGTAAAACACCCCAACTACGACATAGCGTCGTAGCGATCTCGCCGGGAATCGATCCCGCACCCCCTCGGGAACGGTGGGGCGAAATCGGACAAATGCGACCCGCGTAGACCTGTTTAACCGCATGTCGCGCCCGCCCCGAAGCGCCGGGAACGCCGCCCCTCGCCCGATTTCGCCTTATCCGGCACCTACGCCCCGACAGTTCGCCCCGAAACACCCGGATCATGGTGAAACGCCACCACTATTCCGCCTAGTACCGCCCGAAACGCCTGTGCGCCTTGTCACCACGCCCGCCCCGCCATTGCGACCTGGGTCACGCGCCCGAAGCCCCCGAACGCCCTCCAGGACCCCTCCGCGCGGGCTAGCTTCCGAGGCATGACCGACACCACGCCCAAGATCGAACTGGCCGACGCCATCGCCTCCGTACGCGATGAACTGCTGACCGCGGCCCGCCGCGCCACCGGCCACCCCGTCTCCTTCGAGGTCGGCGACATCGAGATGGAGTTCACCGTCGAACTGCGCCGGGAACTGAAGGGCGGCGGCAAGGTCAAGGCCTGGGTCGTCGAGGCCGGCGCCGACACCACCCGCTCACGCGGCGAGACCCACCGGGTCTCCTTCACCCTGAAGCCGCGGAACGCGGCCACGGGCGGGGCGTGGCTGGTGGGGAACGAGGAGGAGGCGGACGTCTCCGGGTTCGGCGGCCTGGGCGGCGGACGGTGAGCGTCCGCTCCGCCCTCGCGGTCCTCGGCAGGCAACAGGGCAGCGGTGTCCTCGTGGCCCCTGACCTGGTCCTGACCAGCGCCCATGTCGTCGGCGACGCCTTCAGTGCCCGGGCAGCCGCACCGGACCGGCCCCTCGTGGAGTTACGGGTGGTCTGGGTGGACCACGGCCTCGACGCCGCCCTCCTGCGCTCCGCCGAGCCCCTCGGCCCCGCGCCCCGGCTCAGCGGGCTCGCCACCGACCGCCCGATCCACGGCTGCGAGATCCTCGGCTACCCCCGGATCCAGCGGTACGAGGGCCGAAAGCTGGACCTCGACCAGTTCACCGGCACCGTGCTGCCGCTGGCCGGTCAGATGCGGCGCGTCCTCACCGTCGAGCTGGACCATCCGCCCGTGACCACGGAGGACCCGGACGGCCCCTCGCCCCTGGCGGGCCTCTCCGGCGCCCCCGTCTTCGCCGCCGACGGCCTCATCGGCATCGTCCGCTCCGTCCCCCACGGCCGCGGCCACCGCCGCCTGGAGTGCGTCCCGCTCTCCACCGTCACGGCCGAGGAATCCGTACGGCAGTGGCTTCCGGACGTCCTCCTGTCCCCGGTCGACGAGCATCCGGCGGACCGCCGCTACGAGGCGGAGTACGCCGAGGCCGTCGGCGCCGCCTACCGCCGCACCCGGATCTTCGGCCTGGACGAGCTCGGCAAGCGCGCCTCCGAGTGGGACCTCGACACCGCCTACATCTCCCTGGAGGCCGCGCCCCGGGACACGGATCGCGTACGGGACCGGGAGCGCGACCGCGACCGCGACCGGGACCGGGATCGGGACCGGGCCGCCGTTCCCGTACCGCGCCGGATCGACGACCTGCTCGCCGACCGGCCGCGCGTGCTGCTGCGCGGCGACGCGGGCGCCGGGAAGACCACCCTGGTGTGGTGGCTGGCCGCGCACGCCGCCGCCGGGACCCTCGGTCCACGGCTCGCCGAGCTCAACGGGCTCGTGCCCTTCGTCGTACCGCTGCGTTCCCTGCGGGCCCGGGGCGACGGCTTCCCCGCCCCCGGCGAGCTGCCCCGGGTCGCCGGGCTCATGATCGACAGCGCGCCCGACGGCTGGGCGGGCCGGGTGCTTGCCGCAGGACGCGGGCTGCTCCTCGTCGACGGCCTGGACGAGGTCACCCAGGACGACCGCGACGAGGCCCACACCTGGCTCAGCGGCCTCCTCGCCCGCTACCCGGACACCCGCTGCGTGGCGACCGTACGCCCGCACGCCGTCGCCCCCGACTGGCTGGGCGCCGAGCGCTTCGAGGAGCTGAGCCTGCTGCCGCTGCGCGGCGAGGACATCCAGGCCTTCATCACCGCCTGGCACGACGCGGCCCGCCTCGACGCCGACGTGTACGACCGGGCCGCCCTCGACGAGCTCGAACGCGACCTCGCCCAGCAGTTCCGCCACAACCCCAACCTCGCCGAGCTGGCCCGCACCCCGCTGCTCTGCGCGGTGATCTGCGCCCTGCACCGGCTGCGGGAGGGCTTCCTGCCCGAGACCCGCTGGGAGCTGTACGACTCCGCCCTCACGATGCTGCTCGGCACCCGCGACGAGCGGCGACGCGTGCACGCCCCCGACGGCATCCGCATGTCGGTCGAGGAGCACCGCCAGCTCCTCCAGCGCCTCGCCGCCTGGCTGGTCCGCTGCGGCCAGACCGAGTTCACCCGCGACCAGGCCCTCCAGCGCCTGGAACGCGACCTGCCCGGCATGCCGCGGGTCCGTGACCAGGGCAGCCCGGAGGCGATACTCACCCATCTGATCAACCGCAGCGGCCTCCTCCAGGAGCGCACGGACGACGTCTTCCAGTTCGCCCACCGCACCTTCCAGGACTTCCTGGCGGCGAAGGAGTTCGTGGAGGACGACTGCCTCGGCGAACTGCTCCGCCACGCCCACGAGCAGCAGTGGCACGACGTCCTGCTCCTGGCCGCAGGCCACTGCCGCCGACGGGACCTTCCGGTGCTGGTCGCCGGACTGCTGGAGGCAGGCTCCGGCACCCGGAAGCGGGACCTGAAGACGACGCTGTACGTGCTGGCGGCGCTGGCCGCGCAGCACGCGGCGTGGCTGGAGGAGAGCCTGCACCGGCGGGTCCGGAAGGCGGTGACGTCGGTGATCCCGCCGCGGAACCAGGAGCAGGCCGCCCGGCTGGCGAGACTGGGTGGCTACGTGCTGCCGCTGCTGCCCGGACCGGAGGAGGTGAGGGCGAGGCCGGAGGCCGATGCTCTGGGCGTGGTCACCGAGCTGATCTGCCGGATCGGCGGCGCGGAGGCGATCCCCTACGTCGCACGCTTCGCCGAGGCCGGCGAGGCGCACCGGTTCGCGACCGCCTGGAGCGCCTTCCCCGCGCAGGCCTTCGCCGAGGAGGTTCTGCCGCACTGGGACCCCGACGAGGTCCTGCTCGTCAGCACGCGGGAGCAGCTGCGAACCCTGCACGACTGGCCTCAGGTCCGTGGGGTCCATGTGGCGGGGAGGCACGCCGCGCACGACCTCGCCCACGGGCTCGCCGGCCGTCCCCTCACCTATCTGACGATCCAGGGAGAGCGCCTCGGGAACGATCTCGACGTGCTGCGGTCGCTGGACTGCTCCCAGCTCAGACACCTCCTGGTGAGCGGCTTCGGCGCTTCCCGCCCGGAGCTCGGCGCCCTCGCCGGACTGCCGGCTCTCCGGACTCTCAGCCTCTTCCTCGACCGTGGCAGTGCACTGGACCTCACTCCGCTCCACGCCTTGCCCGCCCTGGAGGAGGTCGCCATCCACGGAGTCCTCCGCGAGGACCTTCGCGGCGCCGCCGCCCTCGGCGACGGGCTGAGGATCGACTGACCCCGGTCGGCACGCCGAAGGGGCGGCCCCAGGACCGTTTCCGGTCCCGGGGCCGCCCCTCTACGCGCTACATGCTCAGCGCAGCGTCACGCTTCCTTCGACAGGTTCGGACCCGCGCCGCCCGCCGCCTCGATCGGAGGCACGTCCGGCAGGGCCGACTTCTCCTCGCCGCGGAAGGTGAACTTGCGCTCCTCGCCCTCGCCCTCGGTGTCCACGACCACGATGTGGCCGGGGCGCAGCTCGCCGAAGAGGATCTTCTCCGAGAGGGTGTCCTCGACCTCGCGCTGGATCGTCCGGCGCAGCGGCCGGGCGCCCATGACGGGGTCGTAGCCCTTCTTCGCGAGGAGCTCCTTCGCGGACTGGGAGAGCTCGATGCCCATGTCCCGGTCCTTCAGGCGCTCGTCGACGCGGCTGATCATGAGGTCGACGATCTTGAGGATGTCTTCCTGGGTCAGCTGCGGGAAGACGATGATGTCGTCCACACGGTTGAGGAACTCCGGGCGGAAGTGCTGCTTCAGCTCGTCGCTGACCTTCGCCTTCATCCGCTCGTAGTTGGACTTCGTGTCGCCCTGGGCCGCGAAGCCGAGGTTGAAGCCCTTCGAGATGTCCCTGGTCCCGAGGTTGGTCGTCATGATGATGACCGTGTTCTTGAAGTCCACGACCCGGCCCTGGGAGTCGGTCAGACGACCGTCCTCCAGGATCTGGAGAAGGGAATTGAAGATATCGGGGTGGGCCTTCTCGACCTCGTCGAAGAGAACCACGGAGAACGGCTTGCGGCGCACCTTCTCGGTGAGCTGGCCGCCCTCTTCGTAGCCCACGTATCCGGGCGGGGAGCCGAAGAGGCGCGAGACGGTGTGCTTCTCGCTGAACTCCGACATGTCGAGGGAGATCATCGCGTCCTCGTCGCCGAAGAGGAATTCGGCGAGCGCCTTGGACAGCTCGGTCTTACCGACACCGGACGGACCGGCGAAGATGAACGAGCCACCGGGGCGCTTCGGGTCCTTCAGACCCGCACGGGTGCGGCGGATCGCCCGGGACAGACCGATGACGGCGTCCTTCTGGCCGATGACGCGCTTGTGGAGCTCGTCCTCCATGCGGAGCAGACGCGAGGACTCCTCCTCGGTCAGCTTGAAGACCGGGATGCCGGTGGCGGTCGCGAGGACCTCGGCGATCAGCTCGCCGTCGACCTCGGCGACGACGTCCATGTCGCCGGCCTTCCACTCCTTCTCCCGCTTGGTCTTCGCGGCGAGGAGCTGCTTCTCCTTGTCGCGCAGGGAGGCGGCCTTCTCGAAGTCCTGCGAGTCGATCGCGGACTCCTTGTCCCGGCGGACGGCGGCGATCTTCTCGTCGAATTCGCGGAGGTCCGGCGGCGCGGTCATCCGGCGGATGCGCATCCGGGAGCCGGCCTCGTCGATCAGGTCGATCGCCTTGTCCGGCAGGAAGCGGTCGGAGATGTAGCGGTCGGCCAGCGTGGCGGCCTGGACCAGGGCCTCGTCCGTGATGGAGACCCGGTGGTGCGCCTCGTAACGGTCGCGCAGACCCTTGAGGATCTCGATCGTGTGCGGCAGCGACGGCTCGGCGACCTGGATGGGCTGGAAGCGGCGCTCCAGGGCCGCGTCCTTCTCCAGGTACTTCCGGTACTCGTCGAGCGTGGTGGCACCGATGGTCTGGAGTTCGCCGCGGGCCAGCATCGGCTTGAGGATGCTGGCGGCGTCGATCGCGCCCTCGGCGGCGCCCGCACCCACCAGGGTGTGGAGCTCGTCGATGAACAGGATGATGTCGCCGCGGGTGCGGATCTCCTTGAGGACCTTCTTCAGGCGCTCCTCGAAGTCACCGCGGTAGCGGGAGCCGGCGACCAGCGCGCCGAGGTCCAGGGTGTAGAGGTGCTTGTCCTTGAGGGTCTCGGGCACCTCGCCCTTGACGATGGCCTGCGCCAGGCCCTCGACGACCGCCGTCTTGCCGACGCCGGGCTCGCCGATGAGGACCGGGTTGTTCTTGGTGCGGCGGGACAGCACCTGCATGACCCGCTCGATCTCCTTCTCGCGCCCGATGACCGGGTCGAGCTTGGACTCGCGGGCCGCCTGGGTGAGGTTGCGGCCGAACTGGTCGAGGACCAGGGACGTCGAGGGGGTGCCCTCGGCAGGACCGCCGGCGGTGGCGGCTTCCTTGCCCTGGTAGCCGGAGAGCAGCTGGATGACCTGCTGCCGGACCCGGTTGAGATCGGCGCCCAGCTTCACGAGGACCTGGGCGGCGACGCCCTCGCCCTCGCGGATCAGGCCGAGCAGGATGTGCTCGGTGCCGATGTAGTTGTGGCCGAGCTGGAGGGCCTCCCGGAGCGACAGCTCCAGGACCTTCTTGGCACGAGGAGTGAACGGGATGTGCCCGGACGGGGCCTGCTGGCCCTGGCCGATGATCTCCTCCACCTGCTGGCGGACCGCCTCGAGCGAAATCCCGAGGCTCTCCAGGGCCTTAGCGGCGACACCCTCACCCTCGTGGATAAGGCCCAGGAGGATGTGCTCGGTGCCGATGTAGTTGTGGTTGAGCATCCGGGCTTCTTCCTGAGCCAGGACGACAACCCGCCGCGCGCGGTCGGTGAACCTCTCGAACATCGTTAATCGCTCCTCAGAGCGGTCAGTCAGTTAGGGGTCGATCCCCTCCCTGTCCTTCCGCAGCTTAGTCCCGCAAGCGGGGACCGCTCATTCCAACTGCCGACATCCGTCCGGATCACCCCCTTACTTCTCGGGGAGACCTGCTGCCGAACAGCCGACAAATGCTCCAACTCGATGGTGCGAGACGATGTTCCCCCAGGCCAAGCCGATACCCGCGCCTCCACTACGCCGATGGCGAACGTGAGACGCTTCTGCCCGACTTCTGCCCGTGAGACGCCCCTCCTCACATGGAATGTCTTACCCGTCAGGACTGACACTCCATGCGGCGCACCCCGGGTCCCTCCGCTACGGGCGAACAACCCCGCGCGCGCGAATGCACCCGTACGCCCCCATCATGGACACACTGCGCAGCGGATCAAGGACCGGGCGTGACCAAAGTCGCCCCGTGGGCGTTCCCCCGGTATGGCCTTCACCATCCCTCCGCCTCGCACGCCGCCGGACGGCGGTGCGGCGGTGGCGCGGTGGTACGAGCACGAGCTCGGCTGGCCGGTCTCGGCCGGGCCCCCGGTCCAGCTGGTCACGGGGCTGCGCTTCGACGTCCTGGAGCTGCCGGCGACGGTCGGCCGGGGCGTGCTGCGCCAGGTGGGCGCGGCGACCGGCCCGGTGGCGCTGATGGGGCGGCGGATGCGGCTGCTCGTCGCCGCGGGCGGCGCGGAGGAGCTGCCCGGCCTGCTCGACTGGCTGGAGTGGGGCGGGATCTCACTGGATCTGGCGATGCTCGGCACCGACGGCCGGATGACCGCCCCCGTGCCCCCCGGCTGGCGGCCGACCGGCCGGAGCGGGTCCGGCGCGCCCGGGGCCGCGGTGTGGCTGAGGGCCCCGGAGCCGGGGCGCGAGGTCGAGTCCTCGCTGCCGGCCCTGCGGCCCTCGTCGCGAAGGCGCTCCACTGCCGAGGGCGGCGCCCCCTGTCTGGCGCGCCTGGTGGCCGTGGCCGCCGCCGAGTGCCATCGCGCGCGGCTGCTGAGTGCTGCCCGGGCGGACCGGCCGGAGCCGGTGGCGGGGACGGGCGCTCAGCAGCGGCTGACGGCTCAGCGGTTCGCGTCCTCGTAGGCCGCCTTGATGTCGGCCGGCACGCGGCCGCGGTCGTTCACGTTGTAACCGTTCTCCTTGGCCCACGCGCGGATCTTCGCGGTGTCCTGGCTGCCGCCGGAGACGGCGACGCGGGCCTTGCCGCGGGTGCCGGCGGTGCGGCCACCGGTGCGACGGCCACCCTTGGTGTACGGCTCGAGCAGGCCACGGAGCTTGTCCGCGTTGGCGGTGGTGAGGTCGATCTCGTAGGACTTGCCGTCCAGCGCGAACGTCACGGTCTCGTCCGCCTCGCCGCCGTCGAGGTCGTCGACAAGAAGGACCTGAACCTTCTGTGCCACCGGATTTCCTTTCATCGAAAATGCAGTACGCGGAAAGGAAACCGCTTTTCCCGGAAAAACACAAACCCCTGGCCGATGTTCAGAACCCCGGCAGCGCGGGAAACGTGCGCGATTCGGACATAGGCACTCCGATGCCATCCGCACGGTGCCTGTCTCACAGGTGCAGAAGCATCCGGCTGTTGCCCAAGGTGTTCGGCTTCACTCGTTCGAGACCGAGGAACTCCGCGACACCCTCGTCATAGGAACGCAGGAGCTCGCTGTAGACATCTCCGTCGACCGGCGTCTCGCCGATCTCGACGAAGCCGTGCTTCGCGAAGAAGTCCACTTCGAAGGTGAGGCAGAAAACCCGGCGGACACCGAGCCAGCGCGCGGTGTGCAGCAACTTGTCGAGCACCTGATGTCCCACTCCGGCGCCCTTGAAGTCGGGATCGACGGCGAGAGTGCGGACTTCGGCGAGGTCTTCCCACATCACGTGCAGGGCGCCGCAGCCGACGACGGTGGCGTCGTCGTCGCGTTCGGCGACCCAGAACTCCTGGATGTCCTCGTAAAGCGTCACGGTCGCCTTGTCGAGGAGGATGCCGCGGCGCACGTAGGGATCGACGAGCCGGCGCACCGCGGCGACATCGGAGGTACGGGCCCGGCGCACGGTGACGGCGCGGACGGACGGCGCGGAGGACTCGAAGGACTCGGAAGGTGTGGAGGACGCAGAAGGCGCGGTTGACATGGGGGGACGTTATCGCCCGGGGGCCTCGGGCCCCTCGCCGCCCTCCGCGGGGGCGGGAGCCGCCTCGGGAGCCGCCTCGCGGGTCGGCTCGGGAGCCGGGTCGGGGGTGTCGCGCTGGGCGATGCGGACGGCGTCGTTCAGCGCCTCGCGCTGTTCGGGCGACATCATGCCGAAGAAGGCGACGAGAGCGGCGGCGGGGTTGTCACTCTGCGCCCATGCCTCGTTCATGAGTGCGGCCGAGTAGGCGGCGCGGGTGGAGACCGCCGTATATCGATAGGCGCGGCCTTCGACTTCCCGGCGTACCCAGCCCTTCTGATGGAGATTGTCCAATACCGTCATGACGGTGGTGTAGGCGATGGACCGTTCCTGCTGGAGATCCTCCAGGACTTCCCGGACGGTCACCGCGCGGTTCCATTGCCAGACGCGGGTCATGACGGCGTCTTCCAGCTCTCCCAATTGACGGGGCACGACGCCACCTTAGTGCGAGATCACCGAATATGCGTCCATTCATGGATGAAACCCCCCGGAAGACGGCAAAAAGGACGTACGGCCGGAGTGGTCGTACGTCCTCGATGGCCGGGTCCGGGCCGGGAGAGGCCCGGGTTCCGGGTCCGCCTACGAGTCGGAGCCGCTGCCGTCCTGCTGGCGGGCGGCCTCGGCACGGGCGAAGGCGGCGTCCACGGCGGCGTCCTCCTTGGCCTTGTTCGTTCCACCCTGGTTCTTGACCATCGTGACGACCAGGGCCGTGAAGAGGCAGGCCATCACGACGGGGGGCAGGAGCGCGGATACGTAGTCCATGGCGACCAGCGTAGCTATCCGGCCGCGCGTTCCTCGGGCGGGGGCGGGGGTACGGGGCGGCGGCGCGGCGGGAACACCTCGGAGGGCTTGGGCACCGGCCGCTCGCCCGGCGCGGGCGCCTTGGGGCCGGGCCGGGCCGGGCCGGACGGCGCGGGTGGCTTGGGCCCCTCCTCGGAGGCCCGCCCGCCGGGCAGCGCGAGCAGCCGGGCGCGGGCCGGGAGGGCGGTCGCGGTCGCCTGGGTGACCCGGGCGAGGCGCGCCCGGACGGATCGTTCCGCCAGCACCTGGCAGCGCGCGAGCAGCACGGCGGCGCCCGGACTGCCTCGGAGTGCGCGCAGCGCGGCGAGGTCGTCGGCACCGGGGTCATAACCGGCCCCCAGAGCCTCCTGGAGCAGCTCCAGATAGCCACTGAGCGAGCCGGGCAGAGCCTCCCGGTAGCGGGCCAGATCGGCGAGGACGAACGTGCGCAGCCGCCCGGCCTCGCGCACGGCCTCGTCCACGGAGTCGGCCAGACGCAGGCAGTCCTGCACGTCGTCGTCCTGAAGGGGGGCAGGGTTCAACGCAGTGGCGAGCGCGCGCCGAAGCACACGGAGCTCGTCCGCACTGAACGCCATACCGCCGCGGGGTCCGTAGGGCGTGGGCATGGACCGACGATACGCGCTAATCGGACAAATCCCCCACTTTTCGATCTTCCCGGAGGGAGAATGAAGCCGTACGGCGCAATAGGGAGCGGTGGGGTGGGCCCGGCGCAGGCCGGGCGCCCCCTACAGCCGCGGCGCGTTGCGTTCGTACACCAGGCGGAGGCCGATCAGGGTCAGCCAGGGCTCGTGGGCGTCCATCTCCTGGGAGTCGGCGAGGACCATGGGGGCCAGGCCGCCGGTGGCGATGACCGTGACGTCGGAGGGGTCGCCGGCCGGGCCGACCAGTTCGCGCTTCATGCGGGCGACGACGCCGTCGACCTGGCCCGCGTAACCGAAGACGATGCCGGACTGCATCGCCTCGACCGTGTTCTTGCCGATCACGCTGCGCGGACGGGCCAGCTCGATCTTGCGGAGCATCGCGCCCTTGACGCCCAGCGCCTCGACCGAGATCTCGATGCCGGGCGCGATCGCGCCGCCCGCGTACTCGCCGCGCGCGGTGATCGCGTCGTACGTCGTCGCCGTGCCGAAGTCGACGACGATCGCCGGACCGCCGTACATGTCGACCGCCGCCACCGCGTTGATGATGCGGTCGGCGCCGACCTCCTTCGGGTTGTCCGTGAGGACCGGGACGCCCGTCTTGACGCCCGGCTCCACCAGGACCGCCGGAACGTCCCCGTAATAGCGCCGGGTGACCTCGCGCAGCTCGTGCAGCACCGACGGGACCGTCGCGCAGATCGCGATGCCGCCGATGCCCTCGCTCAGCTCGACGCCGAGCAGCGGATGCATGCCCATCAGGCCCTGCAGCAGGACCGCCCACTCGTCGGCGGTCCTGCGCGGGTCGGTGGAGATGCGCCAGTGCTCCACGATCTCGTCTCCGTCGAAGAGACCGAGGACCGTCTGGGTGTTGCCGACGTCGATCGTGAGCAGCATCAGGATTCGACCTCGCGCAGGTCCAGGCCGATGTCGAGGATCGGGGACGAGTGGGTGAGGCCGCCCACCGCGAGGTAGTCGACGCCGGTCGCCGCGTACGCCGCCGCGTTCTCCAGGGTGAGCCGGCCGGAGGACTCCAGGACCGCGCGGCCGGCGACCAGGGCGACCGCCTCCTCCGTCTCGATCGGCGTGAAGTTGTCGAGCAGGATCAGGTCGGCGCCCGCGTCCAGGACCTCGCGGACCTGGTGCATCGTGTCGACCTCGACCTCGATCGGCAGCTCCGGGAACTCCTTGCGCACGGCCTGGAACGCCTCGGCGACGCCGCCCGCCGCCACCACGTGGTTGTCCTTCACGAGCGCCGCGTCGGACAGCGACATGCGGTGGTTGACGCCGCCGCCGCAGCGCACCGCGTACTTCTCCAGGGCGCGCAGGCCCGGCGTGGTCTTGCGGGTGTCGCGGACCTTCGCGTTCGTGCCCTCCAGCGCGTCCGCCCAGCGGCGGGTGGCGGTCGCGATGCCGGAGAGACGGCACAGGATGTTCAGCGCGCTGCGCTCGCCGGTGAGCAGGTCACGGGTGCGGGCGGTGACGCTGAGCAGCTTCTCGCCCGCCTCGACCCGCGCGCCGTCCTCGACGTGCCGCTCGACCTCGAACTCGTCGGCGCAGACGATCGACAGGACCGCCTCGGCGACCCGCAGACCCGCCACCACACCGGCCTCGCGGGCGGTGAAGTCGGCGGTCGCGACGGCGTCCTCGGGAACGGTCGCCACCGTCGTCACGTCGACGCCGCCGTCGAGGTCCTCGGCGATGGCCAGGTGCGCGATGTCCTCGACCTGCACCGGGTCGAGCCCGGCGTCGGCGAGCAGCTCGGCGAGCGCCGGGTCGAGCCCGCACTCGTACTCCTCCGCGTCGCCGCAGCCGCAGCCGTCGCCGCAGCCACCGGCCGGCTCGGCGGCCAGGGCGTTGATCTGGATCAGGGGGACGTCCACGGGCTGCGGACGTGCTTCCTCGGGCGTGCTCACGACTGCTGCTCCCTGGGTGCGTCGGGGGTCGCCGGGTTGCCGGCGGTGGGGGTCACGGGGACCGGGGCCACGGGGGTCACCGGCGGAAAGTCTGCGCCCTCGGTGCGGGTGACCACCAGGCGCCGGTCGGGCGTCAGGCGCACGACCAGGTGGCGGCGCCAGGCGGCGTCGTCCCGGTCGGGGAAGTCCTCGCGCCAGTGGCAGCCGCGGGTCTCCGCGCGCTCACGGGCGGCGGCCACCAGGACCCGGGCCACGCACAGCAGGTTGGTGGTCTCCCAGGAGTCCACGCCCGGCTCGGCGGCCTTGCGCTCCTCCTCGGCACCGCGGCGCAGCAGCTCCAGGGCGTCGGCGGCCTCGGTGAGGCTCTCGGCGGAGCGCAGCACGCCCGCGCCGGCGGTCATGGTGCCCTGCACCTCGCGGCGGGCCTCGGGCTCCAGCAGGGGAAGAACGAGGGAGGTGTCAGCCACCGCCGGGCTGCCCTCGCGGTGCGGGCCGTGCGCCGTGATGTCGGCGGCGATCCGCTCGGCGAAGACCAGACCCTCCAGGAGCGAGTTCGAGGCGAGCCGGTTCGCGCCGTGCACGCCGGTGCAGGCGACCTCGCCGCACGCGTACAGGCCGGGCACCGTGGTGCGGCCGTGCAGGTCGGTGCGGACGCCGCCGGAGGCGTAGTGGGCGGCCGGGGCGACCGGGACCGGCTCGGTGACCGGGTCGATGCCGTGGGCCCGGCAGGCTGCCAGGATGGTCGGGAAGCGCTGCTCCCACATCTCGGCGCCGAAGTGGCGGGCGTCGAGGTACATGTGCTCGGTGCCCTGCTCCAGCATCCGGCGGGTGATCGCCTTGGCGACGATGTCGCGGGGCGCGAGCTCGGCCAGCTCGTGCTGCCCGAGCATGAAGCGGACGCCGTCGGCGTCGACGAGATGGGCGCCCTCGCCCCGTACCGCCTCGGAGACGAGCGGCTGCTGGCCCTCCGAGTCCGCGCCGAGGAAGAGCACCGTCGGGTGGAACTGGACGAACTCCAGGTCGGAGATCTCGGCCCCGGCGCGCAGCGCGAGGGCGACCCCGTCGCCGGTGGAGACGGACGGGTTGGTGGTGGCGGAGAAGACCTGGCCCATGCCGCCGGTGGCGAGGACCACGGCGGGGGCGTGGACGGCGCCGACGCCGTCGTGCTGGCCCTCGCCCATCACGTGGAGGGTGACGCCGGCGGTGTGGCCCCGGTCGTCCTTGAGGAGGTCGAGCACGAGCGCGTGCTCGATGAAGCGCACGCCCCGGTCCCGTATCGCCTCGACCAGGGCGCGGGAGACCTCGGCGCCGGTCGCGTCGCCGCCGGCGTGCGCGATACGGCGGCGGTGGTGGCCGCCCTCGCGGGTCAGCGCGATCGTGCCGTCGGCGGCCTGGTCGAAGTGGGCGCCGGTGGCGATGAGGCGCCGGACCGCGTCCGGGCCCTCGGTGACGAGGGCGCGCACGGCCGGCTCGTCGCACAGCCCGGCGCCCGCGACGAGGGTGTCGTCCAGGTGCTGCCCGGGGGTGTCGCCCTCGCCGAGCGCGGCGGCGATGCCGCCCTGCGCCCAGCGGGTGGAGCCGGCGTCGAGCCGGGCCTTGGTGACGACGACCGTGCGCAGCCCGGCGGAGGTGCAGCGCAGGGCCGCGGTCAGGCCCGCGACACCGGAGCCGACCACGACGACATCGGCGTCGATCGACCAGCCCGGGGCGGGCGCGTCCAGCCGTATTCCGGTCACTTCACGACTCCGAACGTGAGGGGGATGTTGTCGATGAGCCGCGTGGTCCCCACCCGCGCGGCGACGGCGAGGATCGCCTCTCCGTCGTGGCCGTCCTCGACCTCGGTGAAGTCGGCCGGGTCGACCAGGGCCAGATAGTCCAGGGCGAGCGGCGGCTCGGCATGGGACGCGTCGTCCAGGATGGCGCGGGCGGCGGCCCGTACGGCCTCGGCGCCCCCGCCCTCGGCGGCCTGCGCGACCGCGTGCGCGTCGGCGGCGGCACGGGCCTCGCCGAGCCGGGACAGGGCCTCGGCACGGTTCTCGGCCCGGCCGTGGGTGGCGGGCAGCGCGTCGGCGCGGGCGCGCAGCGCCGCCTGGGCGGCGAGCCGGTCGCGGCCGGCGAACAGCGCACGGGACAGCGCGAGGGCGGTGTGGCGCTCCTCGGGCGACAGATAGCGGTTGCGGCTGGACAGGGCGAGGCCGTCGTCCTCGCGGACGGTGGGCACGCCGACGATGTGGACCGGGAAGTTCAGATCGCGGGCCATCCGGCGGATGAGGGCCAGCTGCTGGGCGTCCTTCTGGCCGAAGAAGGCCAGGTCGGGGCCGGTGAGGTGGAGGAGCTTGGCGACGACGGTGAGCACGCCGTCGAAGTGCCCGGGCCGGGAGGCGCCTTCGAGGCGCTCGCCCATGGGGCCCGCGGTGATCCGCACCTGGGGCTGCCCGCCGGGGTAGACCCCGTCGACGGAGGGCGCGAAGACCACGCTCGCGCCCGCGGCGAAGGCGAGCTCCAGGTCGGCGTCGAGGGTGCGCGGGTAGCGGTCGAGGTCCTCGCCCGCGCCGAACTGGAGCGGGTTGACGAAGACGGTGACGACGACGAAGCCGTCCGGGCCGACCCGCTCGCGGGCGGCCCTGACAAGGGTGGCGTGGCCCTCGTGGAGGGCGCCCATGGTCATGACGACGGCGTTGCCGCCCGGCGTGCCGCCGAAGCGGGCGCGCGCCTCGGCCAGCTCCTCGACCGTGGAGACCAGCTCCGCCGGCAGGTGACGTCCGGCGCTCTTCTCGGCGGACAGGCTCATCGGTCGTCTCCTTGCGGCCCGTCGGCGGGTCCGGTCGTGCCGGTGGTACCGGCCGGGCCCGCCGGGATGTCGGCGGCGAGCACGCCGAGCAGGTCCTCGGCCAGTTCGGGCTTGAGCAGGCCGTGCGCGAGCGCGCGGTCGGCGGTGGCGCGGGCCATCGCGAGATAGCCGGCGACGGTGCCGGGGGCGTGCTTGTGCAGCTCCGCCACATGGGCGGCGACCGTGCCCGCGTCGCCGCGGGCGACGGGGCCGGTCAGGGCGGCGTCGCCGGACCGCAGCGCGTTGTCCAGGGCGGCGCCGAGCAGGGGGCCGAGCATCCGGTCGGGCGCGGACACCCCGGCCGTACGGAGCAGCTCCATGGCCTGGGCGACCAGGGTGACCAGGTGGTTCGCGCCGAGGGCGAGGGCCGCGTGGTACAGCGGCCGGTTCGCCTCCTCGATCCACTCGGGCTCGCCGCCCATCTCGATGACCAGGGCCTCCGCGGCGAGCCGCAGCTCCTCGGGCGCGGTGACGCCGAAGGAGCAGCCGGCGAGCCGCTGCACGTCCACGGAGGTGCCGGTGAAGGTCATGGCGGGGTGCAGCGCGAGCGGCAGCGCACCGGCCCGGCGGGCCGGGTCGAGCACCCGCACCCCGTACCGCCCGGAGGTGTGCACGACGAGCTGGCCGGGGCGCACCGCACCCGTTTCGGCCAGGCCCTCGACGAGGCCGGGCAGGGCGTCGTCGGGGACGGTGAGCAGGACCAGGTCGGCGAGCGCGAGCACCTGGGCGGGCTCGACGACGGGGACGTCCGGCAGCAGGGCCGCGGCGCGCCTGCGGGAGGCGTCGGAGACCGCGGAGACGGCGACGGGCCGGTGCCCGGCGAGCTGGAGGGCGGCGGCGAGGGCGGGGCCCACGCGTCCGGCGCCGACGACTCCGACGGCGAGCCGGGCGGGGCGGTCCTCGGCGCGGTCCGCCTGGGGGTGCCGGGGGTCTGGTGGTGCGTTCACGGTTTCGGGTCGGCCTTCCGTTCCAGTCCTCGGGGGGTACCGGACGATTTCTGGTCATGCTACGCCAGCGTTTCGCGCTCGCTCGTGGCTGTCCACAGGGTGTGGGCGGCAGTGTGATGATCTGCTCATGGCGGATCAGAGCGAGACCGAGAAGACCACCGCGAACGAGATCGCGAACGAGATCGCGAACGAGGAGTCGGGCCCGGCGTACCGGGCCCGGGTGTGGGGCGGCGCCCGGCGCAAGCTGTGGAACGCGCCGGCGGACGGCACCCTGGGCACCCGGCTGCGCGACCTGGCGGACTGGGTGGCCGGCTCCCCCTACGCCGGCCTGGCCCTCGACATGTACGGCAACGGGGTCGTCGAGGAGCTCGAACGGCGGGTCGCCGAGGAGCTGGGCATGCCCGCCGCGGCGTTCTTCCCGACCGGGACCATGGCCCAGCAGGTCGCCCTGCGCTGCTGGGCCGGGCGCACCGGCAACCCGGTGGTCGCGCTGCACCCGCTGGCCCACCCCGAGGTGCACGAGAACAACGCCTTCGCCGCGGTCAGCGGCCTGCGCACGGTCCACCCGACCGGCGAGCCCCGCCTGCCGACGGCGGACGAGGTCCGCGACCACCCCGAGCCCTTCGGCACCCTGATGCTGGAGCTGCCGCTGCGCGACGCGGGCTTCGTGCTCCCCACGTGGGACGAGCTGGTCGCCGTCGTCGACGCGGCCCGCGAGCGGGACGCGGTCGTCCACTTCGACGGCGCGCGGCTGTGGGACTGCGCCACGCACTTCGGGCGCCCGCTCCCGGAGATCGCGGGGCTCGCCGACAGCGTCTACGTCTCCTTCTACAAGTCCCTCGGCGGCATGTCCGGCGCGGCCCTGGCCGGCCCCGAGGAGCTGATCGAGGAGACGCGGATCTGGCGGCACCGGTACGGGGGCCAGGTCTTCCAGCAGTACCCGGCAGCGCTGACCGCGCTGCGGGGCCTCGACGTGGAACTCCCGCGGCTTCCCTCGTACGTCGCGCACGCGCGCGTGGTGGCGGACGCGCTCCGCGCCGCCCTCGCGGCACCGGGCGGCCCCTCCTGGTTCCGGGTCCACCCGGAGACCCCGCACACCCACCAGTTCCAGGTCTGGCTCCCGTACGACCCGGACATCCTCACGGCCGCGGCCCTCGCCCAGGCGGAACAGACCGGCACCACCCTCTTCCGCCGCTGGTTCCCCGCTCCGGCGGGCGGGCCGCGGGGCCTGGCGGTGACGGAGGTGACGGTGAGCGCGCCGGGCCTGGAGTGGACGTCGGCCGACGTGACGACGGCGGTACGCGACTTCCTGTCGCGCCTGTAGCGGCGCCCCTCGCAGGGCCTGGCGCCCTGCACCTGAACGCCCAGCCGTAGGGCGCCGCACTGATGGTGCGGGTCCAGGCACAGGGGGCGGAGGCGCCGCCAAGCGCGCCGTCCCGTGTGCCCACCCGTCCCGCCCCAGCGGGACGAATGCCCACACGGAGGTGGCGACGGCACACCCCGCACGGAAGTGCACCGCCCGGGCGGGCACCGGCCCACTCGGAGCGGGCCCAGAACGGGGACGGGTGGGCGCACACCCTGCGCGGCAGAAGTGGGCCCGGGAGGTGGCCACCGGCGGGAGTGGGGGGTGTGCAGGGGGGCGACGTTCGGGACGTAAAGCGTGATTTGTGGCGCGGGGACAGGGCGTTCACGACTGATCGGAGCCGTCCGCGCCGTAAATCATGCAGTCCCGAATGCGCCCACCGGAGCGCCCCCCACGCCACCACAGCCACCACCGCCACCACCGCACCTCCCCCGTCCCCGGGCCCGGCGGCGCAGGGGTGCCGTGCTGGGCGGCGCGGTACGTGTCGAGGGCGTGTTGCTGGAGCGCGTTCATGGGCCCACCGTGCGTCCGGCCGCCCACGCGCCGCGCGCCGATTGACGCGGCTCGTCAAACGGCGCGACAACACCGCCCACGGACCCCGCACCATAGACGGCGTGAGCGTGACCATCGACATCACCGGACTGCCGCCCGAGCGGATCACCTTCTGCCCGTCCCCACTCGCCGAACTCGCCAACGCGCTGCACGCGCTCGCCGAGCCCGCCCACCACGCCCGCCTGCACGCGTGGACGACGGCGACCTCCGCCGCCCTGAAGCCCGAGCTGGCCGACCGGCTGCACGAAGCCGACTTCATGTGGCGGTCGACGCGCTCCGACCTCCTGATGCCGGCCCAGCCGCGGGCGACCCTGGCGGAGGAGCTGGACGACCTGGACCGGATGGACGACGAGAGGTTCGTCGGCGCGGCCCTGGAGATCTCGTGCAGCACCAGCCACTACCCGAAGGGCCTGCCGTCGCCGCTCGTCGACGACCGGTCACGGCGCAGGGCACTGGATCTGGCGGCGGCGCGCGGGCCGCGCCAGGCCGCCTTCGTGGAGCGGATGCTGGCCGATCCGACCGCCACGCGCGCGTGGATCCGGCGGCTGATGGAGGACTGCGAGGACGCGTTCTTCGGGGACACCTGGCGCCGGGTCCGCGTCCAGCTCACCGCCGACGCCCGGCACAAGACGGAGCTGCTGCGCCGCAAGGGCCTGGCGGAGGCCCTTGCGGCGGCGTCGCCGGCGCTGAGCGTGGAGGAGGACGAGCACGGCGGCCGCCGGATCGTCGTGGACAAGCTGATGCACGGCCACACCGAGGCCCGCGGCAGCGCGCTGACGCTGCTGCCGAGCGTGTTCGGCTGGCCGCACCTGCTCGCGCTGTACGCGCCGGGCTGGCAGCCGGTGATCCAGTACCCGGTGGCGTCCCACGAGGTCGGCGGCACCGAGTCCGTGGAGACGGTACGGCTGCGCCTGGAGGCGCTGGCCCACCCGATGCGGATGAGCCTGTGCCGCAACCTGTCGCGCAGCGCGTACTCGACGAGCGAGCTGGCCGACGCGTACGGCATCACCGCCCCCGAGGTGTCCCGGCACCTGGCGCTGCTCAAGAAGGCGGGCCTGCTGACCACCCAGCGGCGCGGCCGGTACGTGCTGCACCAGCTGGACTTCTCGGCGGTCGCGCGTCTGGGCAGCGACTTCCTCGAATCGGTCCTGCGGTAGCCGAGCCGACGTCAGTCGAAGCGGATGTGGGAAAGCCCCACCCGCATCCGCCGCAGCCGGTGCCTCACCCGCCCGTCCCTGTCGGGCGCGATCCGCAGGCCCGCCAGCTCCGCGACCCGGTCCGCGACCTGCGGCACGGTCAGCTCGTCCGTACGGATGTGGTGGGCGAACTCCGGTCCGGCGAGCCGCTCCAGGCAGCCGTCCAGCTTCCGTACGGCGAAGCTCTCCCGCTTGAGGCCGCGCCCGAGGCCCCGCTCGGTGAGCCGCCGCAGCACCGTCTCCCGCTCCGCGAGCAGCGCGAAGTGCCGCACCCGTTCCGCGCCGTACGCGTCCCGCAGCCGGCCGACGACCTCGGCGAAGTACGCGGGCTCGACGAGCGTCATCGGCACGATCACCGGCCCGTCGTGCCGCCGCAGCGCCAGGTCCAGGACCTCGTACACGCCCTGCCGCCAGGCCACCAGATCCTGGAAGTCTCCGCGCAACCCCGCCGGCAGCGTGCGGTGCAGGCCGAAGCCGATGTGCTCGGGGTCGCAGACGACGCTGCCCGGCAGCCGTCGCCGCAGCTCGTACGCCGTCTGCGTCTTGCCGCCGCCGAACGGTCCGTTGATCCAGAGCAGCACGCCGGCGCCCACGTCAGCGCCCGCCCGCGCCGCCGCCCGCCCGCACCAGGCCCGTCTCGTACGCGAGGACCACGACCTGCACCCGGTCGCGCAGGTCCAGCTTGGTGAGGATGCGGCCGACGTGGGTCTTCACGGTCGCCTCGGAGAGGACCAGGCGGGCCGCGATCTCGCCGTTCGACAGGCCCTGCGCGACGAGCAGCATGACCTCGCGCTCGCGGTCGGTGAGCCGGTCCAGGTCCTTGTGGCCGGTGTCGTGGCCGCTCGACGGGAGCATCGGCGAGAAGCGGTCGAGGAGGCGGCGGGTGGTGGACGGGGCGACGACCGCGTCGCCGCTGTGCACGGAGCGGATCGCGGCGAGCAGCTCGCCCGGCGGCACGTCCTTCAGCATGAAGCCGCTGGCACCCGCCTTGAGCCCGGAGAAGGCGTACTCGTCGAGGTCGAAGGTGGTCAGGATCAGCACCTTCGGCGCGTCGGGCTCGGAGCAGATCCGCCGGGTGGTCTCCACGCCGTCCAGCTTGGGCATGCGCACATCCATCAGGACGACGTCCACCTGCGTGTTCCGCAACGCCTCCAGGGCCTCGACCCCGTCGCCCGCCTCCGCCACGACCTCCATGTCCGGCTGGGCGGCGAGCACCATGCGGAAACCGGTGCGCAGCAGCACCTGGTCGTCGACGAGCATCACGCGGATGGACATCTTCAGGGGTCCTTACGGTCGTCAGTGGGCGGGCTTCAGGGGGAGCAGGGCGCTGATGCGGAACCCGCCGCCGGGGCGCGGGCCCGCGTCGAGGGTGCCGCCGACCATGCCGACGCGCTCGCGCATGCCGATGAGGCCGTGGCCGCGGCCGTCCGCGCCGCCGTCCTCGTACATCTCCTGCGGCGCCCCGCGCCCGTCGTCCTCGACGAGCAGGCCGAGACCGTCGTCGAAGTAGACGAGCCGGACGCTGGCGCCGGCCTCGGGGCCGCCGTGCTTGCGCGTGTTGGTGAGGGCTTCCTGGACGATCCGGTACGCGGTGAGCTCGACGCCGCTGGGCAGCGGGCGCGCGGTGCCCTCGATCTTGAAGTCGACGGTGAGGCCGGCGCCGCGGACCTGCTCGACCAGGTCCTCGATCTGCCGGACGTCGGGCTGGGGCACGTACTCCCCGGCCTCCTGGTGCTCGCCGGTGCGCAGGATGCCGAGCAGCCGGCGCATCTCGGCGAGGGCCTGCCGGCCGGTGGACGAGATCGTCTCCAGGGCCTGCTTCGCGGTCTCGGGCGAGGAGTCCATGACGTACGCGGCGCCGTCGGCCTGCACCACCATCACGGAGACGTTGTGGGCGACGACGTCGTGCAGCTCGCGGGCGATCCGGGCGCGCTCGGCGGCGACGGCGACCTTGGCCTGCGCCTCGCGCTCCTTCTCCAGGCGGGAGGCACGTTCCTCCAGCTGCGCGAAGTAGGCGCGGCGGGTGCGCAGGGAGTCACCGAGGACCCAGGCGAGGGCGAAGGGCACGGTCATGATGACCGTGAAGAAGACCTTGGCGGCGGAGGAGTCGTTGCCGCCCTCAAGCGGCCAGCGCAGCTGGGAGAGGGTCGCGGCGCTCAGCCCGCCCGCGAGGGCGAGCCGGGAGGCCCAGCGGGGGCCGTCGTGCGCGGCGACGGTGTAGATGATCACGAGCATGGCGAAGTCGGCCATGAACGGGACGAGACCGAAGGCGAGCTGGGCGAGGCCCAGCACCAGCGCAAGGACCAGCATCTTCTCCGGCATGCGCCGCCGCAGCGCCACGACCAGGGACAGCAGCGCGGCGACGACGCCGTACGCGAGGGGCGTGGCGATCGCCCGGTAGGTGGTGCCCACCCACAGCAGGGAGAACCCGAAGAGGACGACGGCCCAGAAGGTGTCGACGCCCGTCGGGTGTCTGCGGAGGAAGTCGTAGAGGCGCTGCACGTGACCCAGCGTAGGGAACGCCGATAGGTGCAGGGGTCAATCGTGGGGGCGATCCTTCCCGCCGGGGCCGTACTCCCCAAGGTGGAGACTGGGCCGCGTGATGAATGAGACGGGTACCGGGACGGGCGAAGGGACAGACGGAGGGACGGGCGAAGGCCGGGGCGAAGGGCAGGGTGCAGGCCGGGGCGCAGGACAGCGCGCAGGACAGGGGTGGCTCGGCTGGCGCGAGGCCATGGAGCGGGCCCTGTACGGCCCCGGCGGCTTCTTCCTGCGGCCCGAGGGACCGGCCGGGCACTTCCGTACCTCGGTGCACGCCTCCCCGCTGTTCGCGGGCGCCGTGGCCCGGCTGCTCGTCCGGACCGCGGAGGAGCTGGACACGCCGACGCCCGCCTTCGTGGACGTCGGCGCCGGACGCGGCGAGCTGCTCACCGGAGTCCTCGCCGCGCTCCCGGCCGGTCTGCGGGACGGGGTCCGGGCGTACGGGGTGGAGCGCGCCGCCCGGCCGGCGGGCCTGGACCCGCGGATCACCTGGACCGACCGGATCCCCGGGGGCGAGCGCGGGCTCCTCTTCGCGAACGAGTGGCTGGACAACGTGCCGGTGGACGTCGCGCAGGCCGACGAGGACGGCACGGTCCGGTACGTGGAGGTCGATACGGGCGACGCGGGCGGTGCGGAACGGCTCGGCCCGGCCGTGACCGGCCCGGACGCCGCGTGGCTGGAGCGCTGGTGGCCGCTGCGGGAGCCGGGCGCCCGGGCGGAGATCGGCCGGCCGCGCGACGAGGCCTGGGCGGCGGCGGTCGGCGCGCTCGCGGCGGGCACGGCGGTCGCCGTCGACTACGCGCACCTGGCCCCCGCCCGGCCGCCCTTCGGCACCCTCACCGCCTTCCACGACGGCCGCGAGGTCCCGCCGGTCCCGGACGGCAGCCGGGACCTGACCGCGCACGTGGCCCTGGACGCCTGCGCGGCCGCGATGGCCGGTGGTGGCGAGACCGAGCTGCTCACCCAGCGCGAGGCCCTGCACGCCCTCGGCGTCACCGGCACCCGCCCGCCCCTCTCCCTCGCCTCCACCGACCCCGCCGGCTACCTCCGCGCGCTCGCCGCGGCCGGCGAGGCCGCCGAACTGACGGCCCGGGGCGGCCTCGGCGACTTCCTGTGGCTGATGCGGCGGGTCCCGGGCGCCGGGGGCCGCGAGGGATACTGAGCGGCATGACGGAGACCACGGTCGGCATCGGCGGCGCGGCGGAGAGCACCGACATGGTGCTGAACATCGGGCCGCAGCACCCCTCCACCCACGGCGTGCTCCGGCTGCGCCTGGTGCTCGACGGCGAGGTGGTGCGGGAGGCCGAGCCGGTGGTCGGGTACATGCACCGCGGCGCGGAGAAGCTGTTCGAGGCGCGGGACTACCGGCAGATCATCATGCTGGCCAACCGGCACGACTGGCTGTCCGCGTTCTCCAACGAGCTCGGGGTCGTCATGGGCGTCGAGCGGATGCTCGGCATGGAGGTGCCGGAGCGGGCCGTGTGGACGCGCACGCTGCTCGCCGAGCTGAACCGGGTCCTCAACCATCTGATGTTCCTCGGCTCGTACCCGCTCGAACTGGGCGGCATCACCCCCGTCTTCTACGCCTTCCGCGAGCGCGAGGAGCTCCAGGCCGTCATGGAGGAGGTCTCCGGCGGCCGGATGCACTACATGTTCAACCGGGTCGGCGGCCTGAAGGAGGACCTGCCGGCCGGCTGGCTCGGCCGGGCCCGGCAGGCGGTCGCGGACGTGCGCTCGCGGATGGACGTGTACGACAAGCTGGTGCTCGGCAACGAGATCTTCCGGGGACGCACCCGGGGCGTCGGCGTGCTGCGCCCGGAGACGGTGCACGCGTACGGGGTGTCCGGGCCGATCGCGCGCGCCTCGGGCGTCGACTTCGACCTGCGCCGGGACGAGCCGTATCTGGCGTACGGGGAGCTCCAGGACGTGCTGCGGGTGGTGACCCGGACCGAGGGCGACTGCCTGGCCCGCTTCGAGTGCCTGCTCGACCAGACGCACAACGCGCTCGAGCTCGCGGACGCCTGCCTCGACCGGCTCGACGAGCTGCCGCAGGGGCCGGTCAACCAGCGGCTGCCGAAGGTCCTGAAGGCGCCGGAGGGGCACACGTACGCCTGGACCGAGAACCCGCTCGGCATCAACGGCTACTACCTGGTGTCCAAGGGCGAGAAGACCCCGTACCGGCTGAAGCTGCGCTCGGCGTCGTACAACAACATCCAGGCGCTGACGGAGCTGCTGCCGGGGACGCTGGTCGCGGACATGGTGGCGATCCTCGGCTCGCTGTTCTTCGTGGTCGGCGACATCGACAAGTAGCACGCGCACACATACGCGGAAGGCGCCGGTGGACGGGTCCACCGGCGCCTTCCGCGTACCTGTCGGTCGTTACGAGCTGACCGCGCCGCGCAGCTCCGCCACATCGAGCTGCTCGGTCTCGTCGTGCGCGGTCAGGTCGATGACCTGGCCGACCGCGCGCTGCTCCGGGGGCAGCGGCTCGGCGGCCGCGAGGGCCTCCTCCAGGACCTCCTCGCCGACGACGTCGGCCAGGTCCGTGTCCTGGACGGCCTCGATCGCGGCGGCGGCCTTCTTCGCGCCGAGCGCGGGCCGCCCGCTCCCCTGGGTGCCGAAGTAGTCGAAGTTGCCGGAGGGACGGGGTGCGGGGCGGCGGGCGGCGTACGGGACGATCGCGGCCGCGGCCGGCACATGGCGCATGGCGGGCGCCTTGGTGTGGGCGTCGTCCTGCGCGGGCGCGGGCGCCGGTACGGGAGCGGGCGCGGCGGCCTGGGCAACCGGGGCTCCCGCCGCCGGCTCCAGCTCTGCCACCGGCTGTTCCTCCGGCTCCACCGCGGGCTCCGGCTCCGGCTGCTCGTCCGGCTCCGCCTCCTCCTTCGCCAGCCTCCGCAGCGCCTCGGCCGCCCGGCGGTAGGCCTCGGGCGTCGGCGTGGATCCGGCGGCCGGGAGTTCCTTGACGGCGCCGGCACCGGCGGCGGTCGCGGCGGAGGTCTCCAGGGCGAGCACGCGGCGCCCCTCCAGGGCGCTGGCGCGCTCGGTCTCCGCCGTGGCGTAGCGGCGGAGCAGGTCGGCGTGCTCGGTGCGCAGGCCGGCGAGCTCGACGCGCTTGGCTCGCAGCTTGGCGTCCAGGCGGGTGCGCAGCTCGCGCGACTCCTCCAGGTCGGACTCCAGCTCGGCGATCCGCTCCTCGTGCTTCCACTGGTCGGCGGTGCGGGCCCGGTCCAGCTCGGCGACCTGGCGGCCGGCGCTCCGGTCCCAACTGCGCATGAGGACGGCGCCGGTGACCGCGGCGGCCGCCGCGGCCGCGACGAGCAGCCGCAGCACCACGGGATCACCGAGCAGCCAGGCGCCCGCGGCACAGACGACCGAAGCCCCGGCGACCGCGGAGGGCGGCAGGAGCTTGTGCAGGGGTGGGGAATGGCGGTGACGTCCACGTGGCATGGCCTGAAATTTACCGTGCGTAGGCGCCGTATGGGGGGTCGGCCCGGCAATCTCTTGGCGAGTTCTCACCGTCGCCGCCCCGGCCCGTCCCCTTTACCGGACGGGCCGGGCGGACTCCCCTTCTCCCGGGCCTACTTCTTGAGCAGCCCCTTCGACTCCAGATAGGCCTTCGCGACGTCCTCGGGCTTGGCGCGCTCGGCGTCCACCCTGCGGTTGAGTTCGGCGAGATCCGCCGTGGTGAGCACCTTGGTGATCTTGTCGAGGGCGGCGGCTATCTCCGGCGATCCGGCGTCCTCGGCATTGACGACGGGCAGGACGTTGTCCGCGTTCTGGAGCTTCTTGTCGTCCTGGAGGAAGACGAGTCCGAAGGACTCCACGGTGGCGTCCGTGGTGGTCGTGAGCACGAGCTGGTCGATGCCGTCCTTGACGGCCTGCTTGGCCTGCGGGGTGCCGACGCCCTTGGGGTCGACGCCGGTCACGTCGATGCCGTAGACCTTCTTCAGACCCGGCGCGCAGAAGGGCCGGATCCCGCATTCGTCGCCCGCCGCGATCTTCACCTTCAGCTCGGCGCCGCCGAGATCGGAAAGCGTGGTCAGCTTGTTCTTCTCCGCGAATTCCCTGCTCACGGCGAAGGCGTTCTGGTCGACCGCCGCGCCGTAAGCCAGCACCTTCAGTCCGCGCGGCTCGGCGAGCTTCTTGAGGGCTTCCGTGGTGGCGGCCGGGTCTCCGGAGGCGACCGGCCTCTCCTCGGGGGCCTTCGGCCCGTTCGCCTTCGCGTTGAGGAATTCCGCGAGCGTGGCCGCGTATTCCGGTACGACGTCGATCTCGCCCTTCTCCAGGGACGGTTCGTACAGCTCGCGATTCTTCACGGTGGTGATGCTCGCGGAGTATCCGGCGTCGTCGAGCAGCTGGGCGTAGAGCTCGGCGAGCACCTTCGCCTCGGTGAACGCGGCCGCGCCGACCACGACCGAGCCCTTCTTGCCGCCGCTGCCGCTCCCGCCCCCGCCGCCGGCCTTGGACTGCTCCAGGCTGTCGCCGCCCCCGCACGCGGCGAGCGAGACGGCCAGCGCCATCGCGCCCAGTACCGCCCCCGTGCTGCGCAAGGTCCTGCTCACAAAGATCATCCCTTCGGTCGTGCGGCGCGGCCGAGCAACCGGTCCGCTGCCACGAGCAGCCCCTCCACGAGAAGGGCGAGCAGGGCCACGAGCACGGCGCCCGCGACCACCTGCGGTGTGTCGTACGTGTTGAATCCGGCGGTGATGATCCGGCCGAGGCCGCCCTGGCCGACCATGGCGGCGATGGTCGCGGTGGCGACCACCTGCACCGCCGCGGAGCGCAGCCCGGTCATCAGCATCGGCCGGGCCAGCGGCAGTTCGACCCCGCGGAACAGCTGTCCGCCGGACATGCCCATCCCGCGGGCGGCCTCGACGACCGCGCGGTCCACCTCCCGTACGCCCACATAGGCGTGGGTGAGCAGCGGGGGTATCGCGAAGAGCACGAGCGCGACGACGGTGGGCACGTATCCGGCGTTGCGCAGCGGCGAGATCGCGAAGAGGGCGAGGACGGCGAAGACGGGGACGGCCCGGCCGGCGTTGGAGAGGTTGACGGCGAGCGTCCCGCCCCGGCCGAGGTGCCCGAGCCACAGACCGAGCGGCAGGGCGACGGCGCAGGCGAGGAGCAGCGCGGTCCCGCTCACGTACAGGTGCTCGGCGAGCCGGTGCCACACGCCGCCCTCGCCCGACCAGTGGGCGCCGGTGGTGAGCCAGCTCCAGGCGTCCGCGACGACCCCCATGTCAGGCACCTCCCGTGCGGCCGGCCGCGGCCCGGACCCGGGTCCAGGGCGTGAGGAGCCGCTGGAGGCCGAGCAGCAGCAGGTCGGCGGCGACCGCGAGGAGCACGCAGAGCACCGAGGCGGCGAGCACCTGGGCCTTGAAGAAGGTGGGCAGGGCGTCCTCGATGAGGTTGCCCAGACCGCCGCGGCCGACGAGGGAGCCGACCGTGGTGAGCGCGACGGTGGAGACCGTCGCCATCCGTATGCCCGCCATCAGCGCGGGCAGCGCGAGGGGGAGTTCGACCTCCCAGAGCAGCCGGCCCGCCCCGTACCCCATGCCGCGGGCGGCCTCCCGGGTCTCGGCGGGCACGGCCGCGAGTCCGGCGAGGACCCCGCGCACCAGGATGGTCAGCGAGTAGAGCACGAGTCCGGTCACGACCAGCGCGCTGGACAGGCCGAGGAAGGGCAGCAGCAGCGAGAACATCGCGAGCGAGGGGACCGTGTAGAGCAGGGTGGTGAGGCCGAGGACCGGTCCGGCGAGGCGCGGCCGGGCCCGTACGAGCAGCGCGAGCGGGAACGCGACGGCCAGACCGAGCAGCACCGACGCGGCGGTGATGCCCGCGTGCTGGAGGGTGGCGTCGGTCAACTCCTGGGCGCGGGTGCGCAGATACTCCCCGCAGATCCAGTCGTTCGCCACCAGGCAGTTAGCCGCGGCCATGCCGTACACACCCCCCGTCCCGGACCCCGTCGCCGACGCTCTTCGCGCGCCCGAACAGTCGAACATCGTTCTGCCGACCGTCATTCCCGCCACTGACGAACGCGGGCCGCATGGGGCGAGAATGGGACCCATGATCCGGTTCGAGCAGGTGACCAAGCGCTACGCGGACGGCACGACAGCGGTCGACGACCTGACCTTCGAGGTCGCCGAGGGCGAACTGGTCACGCTCGTCGGCCCGTCCGGCTGCGGCAAGACCACCACCATGAAGATGGTCAACCGGCTCGTCGAACCCAGCTCCGGCCGGATCCTGCTCGGCGGCGAGGACGTCGCCGCCGTCGACCCGGTCCGGCTGCGCCGCACCATCGGCTACGTCATCCAGCAGGTCGGCCTCTTCCCGCACCGCACCGTCCTCGACAACACCGCCACCGTCCCGGCCCTGCTCGGCTGGAAGAAGGCGAAGGCGCGCGAGCGGGCCGCCGAACTCCTCGACCTGGTGGGCCTCGACCCCGGCACCTACGGCCACCGCTACCCCGAGCAGCTCTCCGGCGGACAGCGCCAGCGGGTCGGGGTGGCCCGGGCGCTCGCCGCCGACCCGCCGGTGCTCCTCATGGACGAGCCCTTCGGCGCGGTCGACCCGGTGGTGCGCGAGCACCTGCAGAGCGAGTTCCTGCGCCTGCAGGCCACCGTCCGCAAGACGGTGCTGTTCGTCACCCACGACCTGGAGGAGGCGGTCCGCCTGGGCGACCGCATCGCCGTCTACGGGCAGGGCCGCATCGAGCAGTTCGACACCCCGGCCACCGTGCTCGCCGCGCCCGCCACCCCGTACGTCGCCGACTTCGTCGGCGCGGACCGCGACCTGAAGCGGCTCGCCGTCACCCCGCTCACCGAGGCCGACCTGGAGCCTCGCGCCGACGGAGAGGGCCCGGACAAGGCCCCCGCCGTCCCCGCCGTCCCTCTCGGCGCATCGCTCAAGGACGCCCTCGCCGTCCTGCTCCGGCACGACTCCGGGCGCATCGCCGTCCACGCGCCCGGCGCGCCCGACCGGGTGCTCGGCTCCCTCACCGCGGCCGGGATCCACCGCGCCCTGCGCCGTACGACCACCGTGGACACGGAGCAGGTCAGCTCGCGCTGAGGCGGCCGGCCATCCACACCAGGCCCGGCGGGATCTCCCTGTTCCAGGTGTTGAAGTTGTGGCCGCCGCTGTCGAGGATGATCGACGAGACCCGGGCCGGAGCCTTCACCTTGCGCATGAACTCCTTCGTCGCCTTCAGATTGCCCTCCCCGTGGTGCGAGGACGTCACCAGGAACGAGGAGTTCCGCTGCGGCAGGTGGTCCAGGCTCCACAGCAGGTCAGCCCGCTTCCTCGCCGCCTTGTCCCCGTGGAACAGATCGCCGGTCGTCACGTCCTCCGCAGCCTTGTAGTACGCGGAGAAGCCCGCGGCCGCGGCGAACCGGTCCGGGTGGTGCAGCACGATCTTCAGGGCGCAGTAGCCGCCGGTCGAGTTGCCCATGAAGCCCCAGTTCCGCGCCCGCGTCCCGACCCGGTAGGTCTGCGAGATCGCCTTCGGCAGGTCCTCGGCGAAGAAGGTCTCGGTCTGCGGCCCGCCCGGCACGTCCACGCACTCGGTGTCCCGCGGCGGCGCGACCGTCGGCCGCAGCATCACCAGGATCATCGGCTGCATCTTCTCGTCCCTGGCCTGCTGATACGCCGTCCGGGGGTACTTCAGGCCCTTGAGCAGGTTCTCCGCCGTGCCCGGATACCCGGTCAGCACCACGGCGGCCGGGAACGTCGCCTTCGCGTACCGCTCCTGGAAGTACTCCGGCGGCAGATACACGTACGCCGGGGAGTCGATCCGCGACTTCTCACCCGCTATGACGATCTTCTGTATCTGCCCGCCGACCGAGGGACGGGAGCCGCCCGGCACGCCGTCGAGCGCCTGCGTGCCCACCACCTGCACGTCATGGGAGCCGGCCGAGCGGTCCACCACCACCCCGAGCTCCTGCTCCTGCCCGAACAGGTCCGCCCAGGAGCCGTAGAAGAGGAAGGAGTTGTTCGCCGCCAGACCGACCGAGGCGAACAGGGCCAGCTGGGTGACGAGCAGCATGCCGATCCGTCCCAGGACGGACTTCCAGCCGCCGCGCGCGAGCCGCGGCCACAGCCAGACCGTGGCCGCGAACAGCACCACGGCCAGCACGACCGCCAGCACGAGAACCTTGTTGCTGGTGAGACCCATGAGACGCCCGAGCTCTCTTCCTGAATGTTCCCTGAGATTTCCCGTAGGGCGAATGAACCCGCCCCATCGCTGCTCCGTCCTAGAAGGCGCAAAACGCAACCTCCGGCACGGCCCGCCCAAGCGCCCTGGCCCAGCCGGATCAACGATCTCTCGCGGAGCCACGGGAAGCACGGGAAGCGATGTCTGTCACGGTAGATGGGGACAAATCAGGATCGGTTCCGAATCGGGTGCGCCGGATCGTACGCGGCCCCCGACCGGAAAAGGTCCCGACACTCGTCGGCACGGCCTGCACGCTCATCGGCCTGCTCGACATCGCCGCGGGAGTCCTCCCGCGGTTCCGGGCCAGCAGGATGCACGCGGCCGCCGAGGTCCTCCCCGGCACCCTCGGGCCGCTCTCCGCCGCCCTCTCCCTCAGCGCGGGCGTGCTGCTCCTGCTCCTCGCCCACGGCCTCAAGCGCAACAAGCGCCGCGCCTGGCGCGCCGCCGTCGTCCTGCTGCCACTCGGCGCGGCCGCCCAGCTCACCTGGCGCCACTCCGTCACCGGCGCCGTGCTCTCCCTCGCCCTGCTCACCCTGCTCGGCGTGCACCGCGACCAGTTCGCCGCCCTGCCCGACCCGCGCAGCCGCTGGCGCGCCGTCGCCAACTTCGTCCTGATGGGCGCCGGCTCCCTCGCCCTCGGCCTGGTCATCGTCAGCGCCCACCCGCGCCGGGTCATCGGCAGCCCCAGCCTCGCCGACCGCCTCGAACACGTCCTGTACGGCCTGTTCGGCGTCGAAGGCCCCGTCGACTACACCGGCAACACCGGCTGGACCGTCGGCTACTCCCTCGGCGCCCTCGGCATGCTCACCGCCCTCACCACCATCTACCTCGCCTTCCGGCCCGAACACCCGGCCGCCCGGCTCACCGAGGACGACGAGACCCGGCTGCGCGCCCTCCTCGACAAGCACGGAGCCCGCGACTCCCTCGGCCACTTCGCGCTCCGCCGCGACAAGGGCGTCGTCTTCTCCCCCAGCGGCAAGGCCGCCGTCTGCTACCGCGTCGTCTCCGGCGTCATGCTCGCCAGCGGCGACCCCATCGGCGACGTCGAGGCCTGGCCCGGCGCCATCGAACGCTTCATGGACGAGGCCAAGGCCCACTCCTGGACCCCCGCCGTCATGGGCTGCTCCGAGACCGGCGGCCAGGTCTGGACCCGCGAGACCGGACTCGACGCCCTCGAACTCGGCGACGAGGCCGTCGTCGACGTCGCCGGCTTCTCCCTCTCCGGCCGCGCCATGCGCAACGTCCGCCAGATGGTCAAGCGCATCGAACGCAACGGCTACACCACCAAGGTCCGCCGCGTCGCCGACCTCAGCGAGGGCGAACTCGAACGCGTCCGCCGCGCCGCCGAGGACTGGCGCGGCACCGACACCGAACGCGGCTTCTCCATGGCCCTCGGCCGCATCGGCGGCCCCGGCGACGGGGAGGCGGTCATAGCGACCGCACACAAAGAGGACGACGACCCCACCGCCGCCGACTCCCCGTACGGCGACCTGAAGGCGATCATCCACTTCGTCCCGTGGGGCACCGACGGCATGTCCCTGGAGCTCATGCGCCGCGACCGCAGCGCCGACCCCGGCATGAACGAACTCCTCATCGTCGCCGCCCTCCAGCAGGCCCCCCGCCTCGGCATCGCCCGCGTCTCCCTCAACTTCGCGATGTTCCGCGCCGCCCTCGCCCGCGGCGAGAAGATCGGCGCCGGACCCGTCCTGCGCGTGTGGCGCGGCCTGCTCGTCTTCCTCTCCCGCTGGTTCCAGATCGAGTCGCTGTACAAGTTCAACGCCAAGTTCCAGCCCCGCTGGGAACCCCGCTTCGTCGTCTACCGCAAGAGCGGCGACCTCCCCCGCATCGGCTTCGCCGCCATGCAGGCCGAGGGCTTCGTGAACCTCTCACTCCCCCGCCCCTTCACCCGCCGCTCCCGCGCCAAGGCCCCCCGCCCCTGCGCCCACATCGTGCCCTCCCAGAGCGAGCACGAGGTCGCCGCCTGACCGGGCAGCCCCCTCACCCCATCGGGCCCTACGCTGGAGACATGAGTACGACGAACGTTCGGGGCACGGCGCTCGGCCTGCCGGAGTGGGACCGCTGCGCGGTCATGGGCGTGGTCAACGTGACCCCGGACTCCTTCTCCGACGGCGGCCGCTGGTTCGACACCACGGCCGCCGTCAAGCACGGCCTCGACCTCGTCGCCGAGGGCGCCGACCTCGTCGACGTCGGCGGCGAGTCCACCCGCCCCGGCGCCACCCGCGTCGACGAGGAGGAGGAACTCCGCCGCGTCGTCCCCGTCGTCCGCGGCCTCGCCGCCGAAGGCGTCACCGTCTCCGTCGACACCATGCGCGCCTCCGTCGCCGCCCAGGCCGTCGCGGCCGGCGCCACCCTCGTCAACGACGTCAGCGGCGGCCTCGCCGATCCCGCCATGGTCCCCGCCGTCGCCGCCGCCGAGGTCCCCTTCGTCGTCATGCACTGGCGCGGCTTCAGCGACAACATGAACAGCCTCGCCGTGTACGACGACGTCGTCGGCGAAGTCGTCACCGAGCTCCGCACCCGCATGGAAGCCGTCATCGACGGCGGCGTCGCCCCCGAGCGCATCGTCCTCGACCCCGGCCTCGGCTTCGCCAAGCTCGCCCCCCACGACCTCGCCCTCGTCGCCCACCTCCCCGAGCTCCGCGCCCTCGGCCGCCCCCTCCTCGTCGCCGCCTCCCGCAAGCGCTTCCTCGGCCACGTCCTCACCCGCGAACCCGGCGCCACCCCGCCCCCCGCCCGCGAACGCGACGCCGCCACCGCCGCCGTCTCCGCCATCGCCGCCCACGAAGGCGCCTGGGCCGTCCGCGTCCACGAGGTCCGCGCCACCGCCGACGCCGTACGCGTCGCCAGAGCCGTCGAAGGAGCCCGGTGACCCGCGCCCGCCAGGCCGACCGGGCGGCCGTCGAAGCCGCCAACACCGCCTTCTACGAGGCGATGGAACAGGGAGACTTCGACGGCATCACCGACCTCTGGCTCGACGACGGCGCCATCGAGATCTCCTGCGTCCACCCCGGCTGGCCCGTCCTCACCGGCCGCGGCGAGGTGCTCCGCTCGTACGCCCTGATCATGGCGAACACCGACTACATCCAGTTCTTCCTCACCGACGTCGAGGTCTCCCTGGCCGGCGACGTGGCCATCGTCACGTGCACCGAGAACATCCTCAGCGGCGGACCCGCCGAGGACGGCGCCGAACTCGGCCCCCTCGTCGGACAGCTCGTCGTCGCCACCAACGTGTTCCGCCGCACGTCACAGGGGTGGAAGGTGTGGTCCCACCACGGCTCCCCCGTCCTGCCCGAGACCGAGCCCGGCGAGGACGGCGACGGAACGGACTGAGGTACCGACCGATCCGCCGGTCAGGAGCCCCCGGTCCGGCTGTCGGTCCCCGCGGGTAGATTCGATGGTGGACACCCGGCCGTCCGCACCCGGCTGCGTGGCCATCCGAACTACGACAGCAGGAGTGATTCGCGTGGATCGTGTCGCGCTGCGCGGCCTCAAGGCCCGAGGGCACCACGGCGTCTTCCCCAAGGAGCGCGAGGAAGGCCAGACCTTCATCGTCGACCTCACCCTGGGCCTCGACACCCGCCCCGCCGCCGCCGACGACGACCTGACGAAGACCGTCCACTACGGCATCGTCGCCGAAGAGGTCGTCGACGTCGTCCAGGGCGAACCCGTGGACCTCATCGAGACACTCGCCGAGCGCATCGCCCAGCAGTGCCTCAAGCACGCCGGCGTCCAGGAGGTCGAGGTCGTCGTCCACAAGCCGGACGCACCGATCACCGTCCCCTTCGACGACGTGACCGTCACCATCACCCGGAGCCGCGCATGAAGCCCCAGCACAGCGATCCCACCGTGCAGCCCGTCCCCGCGGCCGTCACCGCCGCCGTCGACGCCGCCGACACGACCCTCTCCAACCCCAAATGGGCCGTCATCGCCCTCGGCGGCAACCTCGGCAACCGCCTCGACAACCTCCAGGGCGCCGTCGACGCCCTCGAAGACACCCCCGGCGTACGGGTCAAGGCCGTCTCACCCGTGTACGAGACCGAGCCCTGGGGCGTCGAACCGGGCACCCAGCCCTCCTACCTCAACGCCGTCGTCCTGGTCAGGACCACGCTGCCGCCCTCCTCGCTCCTGGAGCGGGCCCACGCCGTCGAGGAGGCCTTCCACCGGGTCCGCGACGAGCGCTGGGGCGCCCGCACCATCGACGTCGACATCATCAGCTACGCCGACGTCGTCTCCGACGACCCGGTCCTCACCCTCCCGCACCCCCGCGCCCACCAGCGCGCCTTCGTCCTCGCCCCCTGGCACGACGTCGACCCCCAGGCGCAGATCCCCGGGCACGGCGCCGTCGCCGACCTCCTCGCCGCCCTCGGCACCGAAGGCGTCGTGCCACGCACCGACCTGGAACTCCGACTCCCCGAGTAGTCGTTACGCTCGTCGAAGACACCCACCGACGAACGGACGAAGGACACCCGGTGAAACAACTGCGGCTCAAGGTGCTCGCCGGACTGTTCCTCGGCGCCGGCGTCCTGTCCTGGGGCGCCGCCCGCCTGTGGGACGCACTCGGCACGCTCCCCAGCGTGCCGCTCGCGGCCCCCATCGTGCTCGCCGTCATCGCCGTCGTCCTCACCGCCACGGCCCTCTCGATCCGCGCCCGCCTCAAGGCCCAGCGCGAGCGCCACCCGGACGCCAAGGGCGTCGAACCCCTGATGGCCGCCCGCGCCGTCGTCTTCGGCCAGGCCAGCGCCCTGGTCGCCGCCCTCGTCGCCGGCATGTACGGCGGCACGGGCGTCTTCCTCCTCGGCTCCCTCGACGTCCCCGCCCGCCGCGACCAGGCCATCTACGCCGCCTTCTCGGTCCTCGCCGGCATCGCCGTCATCGCCGCGGCCCTCTTCCTGGAACACGTCTGCAAGCTCCCGGAGGACGAGAACGGAAACGGCGAAGGCCCGAGCGGACACGCCCGGGCCTCCTGACATTCCGCTAACGGGCCAGTATCAGGGACATGGCCTCGGCTCGGGTCGTGGCGTCACGGAGCTGACCACGTACCGCCGAGGTGGTCGTCTTGGCGCCCGGCTTGCGGACTCCGCGCAGAGCCATGCACATGTGCTCGGCCTCGATCACGACGATCGCGCCACGCGCGTCGAGGATCCGCATCAGCGAATCGGCGATCTGCGTCGTCAGGCGCTCCTGCACCTGCGGGCGGCGGGCGAAGACATCGACGAGACGGGCCAGCTTCGACAGGCCGGTGATCTTGCCCGTTTCGGCCGGAATATAACCGATGTGAGCTACACCATGGAATGGGAGCAAATGGTGCTCACACTGACTGGTCAGTTCAATGTCCTTCACGAGGACCATCTCGTCGTGTCCGAGGTCGAACGTCGTCGTCAGGACATCCTCGGGCGTCTGCCACAGCCCCGCGAAGAGCTCCTTGTACGCCCGCGCCACCCGCGCCGGCGTCTCCCGCAGCCCCTCGCGGTCCGGGTCCTCGCCGACCGCGATGAGGAGCTCCCGTACGGCGTTCTCGGCGCGCTTCTCGTCGAACTCGCCGATCGTGCCCTCGCCGTCCAGCGTCACCGGGTCGGTCATCTGTGCCTCGTTCCGTCTGTCCTCTGACATGGCGCGAAATAGGCCGCGCCCCCACAGGCTAGAACCTGTGGGGGCGCGGCTTCCATTCCGGGACCCGTCCGCGGGCGGAGGCTACGGCTCCGGGGTGTCCTCCGGGGCGAGGTCGATCGACTTGGTGGTGTCGACCGGGGCGGTCGCCGCCGAGGAGCCGTTGGCGCTGTTGGTCAGGGCCAGCTCCTTCGGGGAGAGGACCGGCGGGCGGGTGGACGGGGTGCGGCGGGCCGAGCCCGTCCAGGCCGGGCGGGCCGGGCGCTTGACGATGGGGGCGAAGATCTCGGCGATCTCCTCCTTGCCCAGGGTCTCCTTCTCCAGGAGCGCCAGGACCAGGTTGTCGAGGACGTCGCGGTTCTCGACCAGGATCTCCCACGCCTCGTTGTGCGCGGTCTCGATGAGCTTCTTGACCTCTTCGTCGACCAGCGCGGCGACCTCTTCCGAGTAGTCGCGCTGGTGCGCCATCTCACGGCCGAGGAAGGGCTCGGTGTTGTCGCCGCCGAACTTGATGGCGCCGAGCCGCTCGGTCATGCCGTACTGGGTGACCATCGCGCGGGCCGTGGCCGTGGCCTTCTCGATGTCGTTCGCGGCGCCGGTGGTCGGGTCGTGGAAGACCAGTTCCTCGGCGGCGCGCCCGCCCAGCATGTAGGCGAGCTGGTCGAGCATCTCGTTGCGGGTGGTCGAGTACTTGTCCTCGTCGGGCAGGACCATGGTGTAGCCCAGGGCCCGGCCGCGGGACAGGATGGTGATCTTGTGGACCGGGTCGGAGTTCGGCGAGGCCGCCGCGACCAGGGCGTGGCCGCCCTCGTGGTACGCGGTGATCTTCTTCTCCTTGTCCGACATGATCCGGGTCCGCTTCTGCGGGCCCGCGACCACGCGGTCGATCGCCTCGTCGAGCGCCGGGTTGTCGATCAGCTTCTTGTCCGAGCGGGCGGTGAGGAGCGCCGCCTCGTTGAGGACGTTGGAGAGATCGGCACCGGTGAAGCCGGGGGTGCGGCGGGCGACGGCGCCGAGGTCGACGTCCGGGGCGACCGGCTTGCCCTTCTGGTGGACCTTGAGGATCTCCAGGCGGCCCTGCATGTCGGGGCGGTCGACGGCGATCTGCCGGTCGAAGCGGCCCGGGCGCAGGAGGGCGGGGTCGAGGATGTCGGGCCGGTTGGTGGCGGCGATCAGGATGACGCCGCCCTTGACGTCGAAGCCGTCCATCTCGACGAGCAGCTGGTTGAGGGTCTGCTCGCGCTCGTCGTGTCCGCCGCCGAGGCCGGCGCCGCGGTGGCGGCCGACCGCGTCGATCTCGTCGACGAAGACGATGGCCGGGGCGTTGGCCTTGGCCTGCTCGAAGAGGTCGCGGACGCGGCTGGCGCCGACACCGACGAACATCTCGACGAAGTCGGAGCCGGAGATCGAGTAGAACGGCACGCCCGCCTCGCCGGCGACGGCGCGCGCGAGGAGGGTCTTGCCGGTTCCGGGCGGGCCGTAGAGCAGCACGCCCTTGGGGATCTTGGCGCCGACGGCCTGGAACTTGGCCGGCTCCTGGAGGAATTCCTTGATCTCGTGGAGTTCCTCGACCGCCTCGTCCGAGCCCGCGACGTCGGCGAAGGTCGTCTTGGGGGTGTCCTTGGTGATGAGCTTGGCCTTGGACTTCCCGAAGTTCATGACGCGGGAGCCGCCGCCCTGCATCTGGTTCATCAGGAAGAGGAAGACGACCACGATGAGGACGAAGGGGAGCAGGGAGAAGAGCACCGAGACGAAGGGGGACTGCTTCTCGGGGGAGACGGTGTAGCCGCCCTCGATCTGTCCGGCCTCGAACTTCTCCTGCAGCTTGTCGGCCAGGTCGGCACCCTGGGTGCCGATGTAGTTGGCCTGGACCTTGCCGCTCTTGTCGATCTTCTGGCCGTCGACGAGCGTGATCTTGATGACCTGCTCGTCACCGGTGGTGATCTTTGCGGATTTGACCTGGTTCTTGTCGATCGCCTGGACGACCTTGCCGGTGTCCACCGTCTTGTAGCCCTCGGACGAGCCGACGACCTGCATCAGCACGACCACGGCGAGGACGGCCAGCACGATCCACATGACCGGCCCACGGAAGTATCGCTTCACGTCCATCCATACGAGGCGAGTGTGCCGCCCCGTCCCTCCTGCCCGTAGGTGAATGCTGCTGAGTAGCTGCGGTGTGAAAAAGCTGTTCTTCGGACGGTACCCCAGCTGTGGGGCCTGCGGCCGCCTTCCCTTGCTTCAACTGCTTCAACGGAGGGAAGGCGGTGCGGGTTCCCCTGGGGGACGGGGCCCCTCAGCCGCCGTAGACGTGCGGGGCGAGGGTGCCGACGAACGGGAGATTCCGGTACTTCTCGGCGTAGTCGAGGCCGTATCCGACGACGAACTCGTTGGGGATGTCGAAGCCGATCCACTTGACGTCGATGGCGACCTTGGCGGCGTCCGGCTTGCGCAGGAGGGTGCAGACCTCCAGGGAGGCCGGCTCGCGCGAGCCGAGGTTCGACAGGAGCCAGGACAGCGTCAGGCCCGAGTCGATGATGTCCTCGACGATCAGGACGTGCCGGCCCTTGATGTCGGTGTCGAGGTCCTTGAGGATGCGGACCACGCCGGAGGACTGGGTGCCGGCTCCGTAGGAGGAGACGGCCATCCAGTCCATGGTGACGGGGGTGGACAGGGCGCGCGCCAGGTCCGCCATCACCATCACGGCGCCCTTGAGCACGCCGACGATGAGCAGGTCCTTGCCCGCGTACTCCGCGTCGATCTTCGCGGCGAGCTCGGCGAGCTTCGCGTCGATCTCTTCCTTGGTGATGAGGACCGACTGGAGGTCGGCGCCCATGTCCTTCTCGTTCACCCGGGTCACTTTCGTTGCAGCTTGCGACTTTGCGGTCAGCCTTGCCGAATGACCAGTCTGCCACCCTGGCGCAGTGCCTCGACGCGTCCGGGCAGGTTGATGGCCCCCTGACCGCGCCATCCGGTGATCAGCCGGTCGACTTCTTCGATGTGGCGGGCGAACAGCGATCCGGCGGGCGCGCCCTCGGCGATCACGGCGCGGCGCAGGACGCGGCGGCGGACGGCGGGGGGCAGTCCGAAGAGCTTGGCGCATTCGAGGATGCCGGTGTCGTCGCGCACGAGGGCCTCGGCGTCGGCGGCCCAGGAGTCGAGGGCGTCGGCGTCGTCGCGGGACAGCTGGGCCGTTCGGGCGAGGGCTTCGACGACTCCCTTGCCGAGGGCCTTCTCCAGGGCGGGGAGGCCTTCGTGGCGGAGCCGGGAGCGGGTGTAGGCCGGGTCGCTGTTGTGGGGGTCGTCCCAGACGGCGAGTTCCTGGGCGATGCAGGCCTTGCGGACGGTCTGCCGGTCGAGCTCCAGGAAGGGGCGGCGGTAGCGGCCCGCGGTGCCGGAGACGGCTGCCATGCCGGAGAGGGAGCGGATGCCGGAGCCGCGGGCGAGGCCGAGGAGGACGGTTTCGGCCTGGTCGTCGCGGGTGTGTCCGAGCAGGATCGCGGTGGCGCCGTGGCGCTCGGCGGCGGCGTCGAGGGCGGTGTAGCGGGCGTCGCGGGCGGCGGCTTCGGGCCCGCCGTCGCGGCCGACGGTGACGGTGACGGCTTCGACGGGGTCGAGGCCGAGGCCGGTCATGCGGTCGGCGACGTCGCGGGCGCGCTGGGTGGAGCCGTGCTGGAGGCCGTGGTCGACGGTGATGCCGCCGGCGCGGACGGGGAGTTTGCGGGCCTCGAAGGCGAGCGCGGAGGCGAGTGCCATGGAGTCGGCGCCGCCGGAGCAGGCGACGAGCACCAGGGGCTCGGTGGTGCCGGCGCCCGGCGCATCGGGGTGCTCGGGGCGCGAGGAGGCGGAGTGGTCGGTGAGGACGTCGTGGAGTACGCGGCGGACCGCCAGGCGTATCGCCGCGACCGCAGGATGGGGACCCATGTCCGGTGCCCTTCGTGGAGAGAGTGGGGTGCCTCGGTCGGAGTCTTAACGGTCGGAAGTAGGGGTTCGGTCACTCAGAGTGCGACGATGGTGACAGAACCTGGCCGTCAGCCGAGCATTGCACGCCTCACCCGCCGTCCAGGGTCCCTCGGATGGGTGATTGGTGGGGTGTTCCGCGGTGGTCTTCCGCCGTCCGGCCCATCCGTCTCACGAGTCTGCCTTACGGTGCACCCTCGCCACCCAGTCGGCCGGGTGCGCGATCTCGGTCTTGGTGGGCAGGGTGTTGGGCGAGGTCCACACGCGGTTGAAGCCGTCCATGCCGACCTGGTCGACGACGGCGCGGACGAAGCGTTCGCCGTCGCGGTACTGGCGCAGTTTGGCGTCGAGGCCGAGGAGCTTGCGCAGGGCGAGGTCGAGGCGGGAGGCGCCGCGGGCGCGCCGCTGCTGGAACTTCTCGCGGATCTCGGCGACGGAGGGCACGACGTCGGGGCCGACGCCGTCCATGACGTAGTCGGCGTGGCCTTCGAGGAGGGACATGACGGCGGTGAGGCGGCCGAGGATCTCGCGCTGCTCGGGGGTCTGGACGAGTTCGACGAGGGAGGGGGCGGGTTCGCCCTGTTCGCCCTCGGGGCGGCCGCCGGCGAGTGCCTGGGCGGCCTCGCGGAGCCGTTCGACGACGGTGGAGGGGTCGACGTCGGTGGCGGCGAGGAAGGACTGGATCTCGCCCTGGAGGTGGTCGCGCAGCCAGGGGACGCCGGTGAACTGGGTGCGGTGGGTCTCCTCGTGGAGGCAGACCCAGAGCCGGAAGTCGTGCGGGTCGACGTCGAGCTCGCGCTCGACGTGGACGATGTTGGGGGCGACGAGCAGGAGGCGGCCGCCGCCGTCGGTGCCGGCGGGGAGTTCGCGGGTGGCGGGGGCGAAGGTCTCGTACTGGCCGAGGATGCGGGAGGCCAGGAAGGACAGCAGCATGCCGAGCTCGACGCCGGTGACCTTGCCGCCGACGGCGCTGAGGACGGTGCCGCCGGGGGTGGTGGCGCGGCGTTCCTTCATCTTGCCGAGGAGCGGGGAGAGCAGTTCGCGGAAGCCGGCGACGTTGGCCTTGATCCAGCCGGCCCGGTCGACGACGAGGACGGGGGTGTCCTCGGGGGTGTGGCCCTCGGGGATCATCCGGGTGTAGCCGCGGACGTGCGCCTCGGCGGCCTGTGCGTGCCGGCGGAGTTCGGCGACGACCTCGCGGGCCTCGTCCCGGCTCACCTCCGGGCCCGGACGCACCAGTCGGGTCGCCGTCGCGACGGCGAGATTCCAGTCGACCATCCCCGATGTGCCTGCACCACCGATGCTCGTCATGCGTCAACCGTACGTTCTCGGCGCCCGTCCGGTGAGGGTTCGGGCGGGTATTCGCCGGGGCGGGTCGGCGCGTCGGATCGGCGCGTCGGATCGGTGCGTCGGATCGGTGCGGCGGTTCAGTGCGGCGGGTCCTGCGGGCGCTTAGGGGCGGCGGCTGAGGCGAGGGCGGCGGAGAGGCGGTCGAGGGCGGTCTGGGCGGCGTCCGGGGAGCTGGTCCCGCCGGCGAGGAACGCGAAGGCGAGGAGTCGTCCGTCGGGGGTGACGACGGTGCCGGCGAGGGTGTTGACGCCGGTGAGGGTGCCGGTCTTGGCGCGGACCAGGCCGGCGCCGGAGGCGGCGGGTCCGGTGCCGAAGCGTCCGGCGAGGGTGCCGGTGAAGCCGCTGACGGGCAGTCCGGTGAGGACCGGGCGCAGGGCGGGGCGGTGGGGGTCGGCCGCGCGGGTGAGGAGGCCGGTGAGCAGGGCGGCGGAGACCCGGTCGGTGCGGTCGAGGCCGCTGCCGTCGGCGAACCGGGCGCCGGCGAGGGGGAGGCCGAGGCGGGCGAGTTCGTCGTGGACGGCCTTGCCGGCGCCGGCGAAGCTCGCGGGCTGGTGCCGGGCGAGGGCGGTCTGCCGGGCGAGGGCCTCGGCGAGGTCGTTGTCGCTGCTGGTGAGGGTGCGTTCGACGAGGTCGGCGAGGGGGGCGGAGTCGGTACGGGCGAGGGGCGCGGCCTTCTGTCCGGCGGTGCCGGCGGCCTTCTGTCCGGTACCGGCGGCCTTGGGGGCTTCGGGGGCCTTGCCGGGGGCGGGGTCGCCCTGGAGCTTCACGCCGGCCTTCCTCAGGAGTCCGGCGAAGGCGGTGGCGGTGTCGCCGGCCGGGTCGGCGGTGCGCGGTGCGGGCCCGGTGCCGTCGCCGCCGGTGCGGCCCTCGTCGGTCATGAGGGCGGTGACGGGGGCGAGGTTCTCGTTGGGGCCGATCGGGTGGCGCTCGGGACCCTTGTAGAGGCTGGTGTCGTACGTGAGGCGTACGGGGGCGGTGGCCGTTCCGGTGCCGCGGGCCTTCAGCGCGCGGGCGGTGTCGCCGGCCAGGGCGGTCAGCCGGGCCCGGTCGAGGGTGGGGTCGCCGCCGCCGACCAGGGTGACGGTGCGCCCGTCGGGGGCGGCGACGGTGGTGGTGGCGATGCGGTGCTCGGGGCCGAGGGCGGAGAGCGCGGCCGTGGTGGTGGCGAGCTTGACGGTGGAGGCGGGGGTCATCGGGGTGGCCGCGCCCTCCCCGTACAGCTGCCGGCCGGTGGCGGCGTCGACGACGGAGGCGGTGCGCAGCGTGCCGAGGCCGGGGTCGCCGAGCAGCGGTACGAGGACGGCGGCGAGGTCGGGGACGGGGGCGAGGCCGGAGGCGTCGCCCGTCCGGGTGGAGTCGCCGGTGCCGGTGGTGCCGCGGGTGGGTGCGGCCTCCGGGATGCCGAGGGCCCGCAGCACTCCGGCGGCGCTGGGTGCGGGGGCGGGGCGGTGCGGGGCGGCGGCCGGGGCGCCGGCGTGATGTGCGCCACCTCGGCCGTCGGCGTGGACCGCCCTGGCGCGCTCGGCCTTACGCTGACCGGAGTCCCACGGGCCGGCGGCGGTCACCGCCCCGGCGGCCAGGGCCAGACCGAGCACGGCGGAACCCGCCACGAACTGCCAGGTTCTCGGCTCCGGCATGTGATGACCAGCCCCTTTCGCGATCAAGAGCGTGCGTGAGAGACACTTAACCACCGCGCGTCGTCGCGAGCATTGACATGTGTTGATTCAGGAGGAGATCCACCCGTGGAGTTCGACGTCACCATCGAGATCCCCAAGGGGTCGCGGAACAAGTACGAGGTCGACCACGAGACCGGTCGGATCCGCCTGGACCGCCGCCTCTTCACCTCGACCGCCTACCCGACGGACTACGGCTTCGTCGAGAACACCCTCGGCGAGGACGGCGACCCGCTGGACGCGCTCGTGATCCTGGACGAGCCGACCTTCCCGGGCTGTCTGATCAAGTGCCGCGCCATCGGCATGTTCCGCATGACCGACGAGGCCGGCGGCGACGACAAGCTGCTGTGCGTGCCGGCGACGGACCCGCGCATGGAGCACCTGCGCGACATCCACCACGTGGCCGAGTTCGACCGCCTGGAGATCCAGCACTTCTTCGAGGTCTACAAGGACCTGGAGCCGGGCAAGTCCGTCGAGGGCGCCGACTGGGTCGGCCGCGCCGAGGCCGAGGCCGAGATCGAGAAGTCGTACACGCGCTTCAAGGAGTCGGGCGGCCACTGAGCCCCCGCACTCCCGCTGACCGCTGGTGAAGGGCGGCGCACCTCTCGGGGTGCGCCGCCCTTCGCGCGTTCATACTTGGCTTGAACGTGCGGTTCCGGTCGATGGGGAGTGAGGGCGGAGACGGTGGTGGCGAAGCCGGGCGACGGTCCGGAGGAGGGCCGGGAGGAGGGCCGGCAGGAGGGCCACGAGGACGGCCGGGGCGAGGCCCCGGAGGAGCGTGCCCCGGAGCCCCCGGAGGACCTCCCGGAGCAGCCCCCCGAGCAGCCCCCGGAGGACCGGAAGCCGCAGTCGGACGAGGCGCGCAGCGCGTTCGTACCGCCCGCCGGAGTGGCGCCGCCCGAGCCGCCGGAGGAGGAGCATCCGACCTCCGAGTTCGCGCTGCCCGAGGGTCTGGCGCAGGAACCGGAGCCGGAGCAGGAGCAGGAAGGTTCCGCCTTCGCGCCCCCGTCGACCGCCGCGGGGCAGGCCCCGCCCCCGGCCTTCACCCCCGCGTACGGGATACCGCTGGCCAATCTGCCGGCGGACGCGCCCTGGCAGGACCGGATGCGGACCATGCTGCGGCTGCCGCTGGCCGAGCGCCCGGTGCCGGAGGCGCCGCGGAAGGCGGACGAGGCCGGGCCGCCGGTGCCGCGCGTGCTCGACCTGACGCTGCGTATCGGCGAGCTGCTGCTCGCGGGCGGCGAGGGCGCCGAGGACGTCGAGGCGGCGATGTTCGCGATCTGCCGCTCGTACGGCCTCGACCGCTGCGAGCCGACGGTGACCTTCACCCTGCTCTCGGTCACGTACCAGCCGTCGCTCGTGGACGACCCGGTCACGGCGAACCGTACGGTACGGCGCCGGGGCACCGACTACACCCGGCTGGCGGCGGTGTACCTGCTGCTCGCCGACATCAACGACCCGGCGCACGACGTGTCGCCGGAGGAGGCCTACCGCCGGCTCGCGGAGATCCGGCGCAACCGGCACCCGTACCCGGGCTGGGTGCTCACCGCGGCGGCCGGGGTCCTCGCGGGCGCGGCCTCGGTGCTGCTCGGCGGCGGGGCGCTGGTGTTCTTCGTGGCGGCGCTCGGCGCGATGCTGGGCGACCGGCTGGCGTGGCTGTGCGCGGGGCGCGGGCTGCCGGAGTTCTACCAGTTCCTGGTGGCGGCGATGCCGCCGGCCGCGATGGGGGTGGCGCTGACCCTGCTGCACGCGGACGTGTCGCCCTCGGCGGTGATCACCGGTGGCCTGTTCGCGCTGATCCCGGGGCGGGCGGTGGTGGCGGCCGTGCAGGACGGTCTGACCGGCTTCTACATCACGGCCTCGGCCCGGCTCCTGGAGGTCGGCTACTTCTTCGTCGCGATCGTGGTGGGCGTGCTCTCGGTGCTGTACCTGGCGGTGCAGTTCGGCGCCGAGCTCAACCCGGAGGGCGTGCTGCGGCCGGTCGAGCGGCCGGTGGTGCAGATCGTGGCGTCGATGGTGCTGTGCGCGACCTTCGCGATCCTGCTCCAGCAGTCGCGGGCGACGGTGCTGTTCGCGACCCTGAACGGCGGGGTGGCCTGGGTGATCTTCGCGTCGATCGCGGTGACCGCGGGCGGCTCGGCGGTCATGGCGACGGCGGTCGCGGCCGGTCTGGTGGGCCTCTTCGGGCAGCTGATCGCCCGCTACCACCACACCTCGTCGCTGCCGTACGTGACGGCGGCGATCGGGCCGCTGCTGCCGGGTTCGGCGACGTACTTCGGTGTGCTCGCGATCGCCCAGAACAATCTGGACCAGGGCTTCGGCTCGCTGGCGAAGGCGGCGGCCCTGGCCCTGGCGATCGCGATCGGCGTGAACCTGGGCGGCGAGCTGGCCCGCCTCTTCATGCAGGCCCCGGGCGCGGCGGCGGCCCGCCGCGCGGCGAAGCGGACCCGAGGCTTCTGATCTATTTGTGGCTCGGTTCGCCTCCGGGCGCCTTCAGCGTGTGTCGACGGTCGACCGTGCTCGGCCCTCGTTCCTCGGGCCTGCGCGCGCTCTCCACTTTCGACACCCGCCGGCGCCCTTCGGCTCACTCGCCCTGAGGCGCGCGGAGGCGCCCGGAGGCGAACCGAGCCACAAAAATCAACGCTTGGCGTGGCGGCCGCGCTCGGCTGACGGGCTCACCTCGTGGGCGTCCGTGGCGGGGACGGGGCCGGCCGGGTTCTTCTTCGACTGGGCGCGGGCCCGCAGCAGCTCGATGGCGACCGGGATCACCGAGACCAGCACGATCGCGATCAGGATCAGCTCGATGTGCTGGTGGACGAACTCGACCTTGCCGAGCGCGGAGCCGAGCAGCGTCACACCCGCGCCCCACAGCAGACCGCCGATGAGGTTGAAGATGACGAAGGAGCGGTAGTTCATCCGGCTGACGCCGGCGATGATCGGCGTGAAGGTGCGCACGATCGGCACGAAGCGGGCCAGGATCAGCGACTTCGGGCCGTGCTTCTCGAAGAACTCGTGGGCCTTCTCGACGTTCTCCTGCTTGAACAGCTTGGAGTCGGGGCGCCTGAAGAGCGCCGGGCCGACCTTGCGGCCGAAGAGGTAGCCCACCTGGTCGCCGAGGACCGCCGCCGCGACCACCAGGGTGCACACCAGCCACAGCGGGGTGTCGAGCTTGCCGGTGGTGACGAGCAGACCGGTCGTGAAGAGCAGCGAGTCACCGGGCAGGAAGAAGCCGATGAGAAGTCCGGACTCGGCGAAGACGACGACGAGGACACCGACCAGGCCGAAGGTCTGGATCAGATGGTCCGGGTCCAGCCAGCTCGGACCGAGGGCAAGCGTGTTCACGGGTTCCGGGCTCCTGCGGTCGGGGTGGGGGCGGGGAGGGCGCGAGAAGCATGCGCAAGAGGAATTGTCGTACAGGACTGCTGCCCCAAGCTATCAACGCCGGGTGAATCCCCCTGGTTCCACCCGGCCCCCGGCCGCCCTCCCCCGGGTTCTTCCCGGGGCCGGCCCCCGGACCGGTCCCGGGCCCTCCCCCGGCCCCGACCCGCCCGGCCCTCCTCCGGATGCGCCCGGCCGCGCCCGCCGCCAGGCTGAGGCCCGGAGGTGGATGCGCATGGGCATCGAGGAGTACGGCGGCGGGCAGGGCGAGCACGCGGATGTGCTGGTGGTGACGACCAACGACGTGCCCGGCCACCGGGTGCGCCAGGTGATCGGCGAGGTCTTCGGCCTGACCGTCCGCTCGCGGCACCTCGGCAGCCAGATCGGCGCGGGCCTGAAGTCGATGATCGGCGGCGAGCTGAAGGGTCTGACGAAGACCCTGGTGGAGACCCGTAACCAGGCCATGGAACGCCTCGTGGAACAGGCCAGGGCGCGTGGCGCGAACGCGGTCCTGATGTTCCGCTTCGACGTCACGGAGGCGGCCGACGTGGGCACGGAGGTGTGCGCGTACGGCACGGCCGTCGTGATCGAGCCGCAGGTCTGAGCCGCCCGTGGCCACCGAGACCCCCGCCCCGCCTCCCGCCGCTCCGGACATCGCCCGGAAGGTCCTGCTGCCGCTGTGCGTGCCCGCGCTCGTGGTCGGGATCGGCTCGGCGCTGCTGTACCTGGGAATCAGCAAGCTGGCCGAGAGGATCCAGGACGCGGTCTGGGACACCCTTCCGGACGCACTCGACATCGGCCCGTACTCCTCGCTGTGGATCATCGTGGTGCTGACCGCGAGCGGCATCGCGGTCGGGCTCGTGGTCTGGAAGGTGTACGGGCACGCCGGCTCCGACCCGGCCGAGGGCGGGCTCCACGGGACACCGATCGCCCCCGGGGTGGTGCCCGGCCTGCTGCTGGCCAGCACCCTCACCCTGGCCGGCGGCGTCAGTCTCGGCCCGGAGAACCCGACGATCGTCGCCGCCATCGCGCTGACCTTCTGGCTGGGCCGGATGGTCCTGCCGGCCCTGCCGGGCGAACTGTGGGTGTCGCTCGCCACCGCCGCCGTCCTCGGCGCGCTCTTCGGCACCCCGGTCGCGGCCGCGCTGGTGATCTCCGAGGCCCTGGCGTCGAGGGCGGCGCCCGGGCTCGCCGGGGGCGGGCTGTGGGACAAGCTGTTCGCTCCGCTGATGGCGGCCGGCGCCGGGGCGATGACCACCCAGGTGGTCGACCACCCCAGCTTCGACATGGGCCTGCCGCCGCTCACGAACCCCGGCTTCGAGGACCTCCTCGCCGCGCTGGTCATCGCCACCCTCGGCGCGGTCTTCGGACTGCTCGCCTGCTACGCCTTCCCCTACGTCCACAGGGCGTTCCGGCGGCTGGGGCACCCGATGCTGATGCTGCCGCTCGGCGGGCTGATCCTGGGTCTGCTCGGGGCGCTCGGCGGGCAACTGACGCTGTTCAAGGGGCTCACGGAGACCAGGGAACTCGTCCAGTCCATCGGGTCCTACGGTTCGGGTGAGCTCGCCAAGTTCGCCGTGGTGAAGCTGGTCGCCCTGCTTGTGGCCGCGTCCTGCGGCTTCGTCGGCGGCCGGGTGTTCCCGATCGTGTTCATCGGCGCCGCGTTCGGCCTGTGCGCGCAGGCCCTCGTGACGGAGATCCATCCTGCGGTCGCCGTCTCGGCCGCCGTCCTCGGCCTGGTGCTCGCGACCACCCGCCAGGGGTGGGTGAGCCTCTTCATCGCCGCCGTCATCGCCTCCTCGCCCGCGATGATCCCGCTCCTCGTCCTGGCCTCCCTGCCCGCGTGGCTGGTCGTCACCGGCCGCCCCCAGCTCGAACTCGACGAGAAGGGCGACTCCCTGCACTGAGCCGGCCGCCGAGCCGACACCGAAGCCCGTAACCCGAAGCCCGTAACCCGAAGCCCGAAGCCGTACAGGAAGGAATCCACCGTGGCGCTGCACAAGGGTCCCGACGAACCGGAGACGACCGGGCGCTCCCGCCGTCTCGCCCTCAACCCGTTCTACGGCGAGGCCGACCCGATCGGCGGCATGACCGAGGCCCCGCCGCGGCACCGCCTGCCCGACCGGCCGCTGCCACCGATGAGCGCCTACCAGCTGGTCCACGACGAGCTGATGCTCGACGGCAACTCGCGGCTCAACCTGGCCACCTTCGTCACCACCTGGATGGAGCCCCAGGCCGCGGTCCTCATGGGCGAGTGCCGCGACAAGAACATGATCGACAAGGACGAGTACCCGCGCACCGCCGAGCTGGAGCGCCGCTGCGTCGCCATGCTGGCCCAGCTGTGGAACGCGCCCGACCCGACCACCGCCGTCGGCTGCTCCACCACCGGATCCAGCGAGGCCTGCATGCTCGCCGGCATGGCGCTCAAGCGCCGCTGGGCGAAGAAGAACGCCGACCGCTATCCCGGCGCCCGGCCCAACCTGGTCATGGGCATCAACGTGCAGGTCTGCTGGGAGAAGTTCTGCACCTTCTGGGAGGTCGAACCGCGCCTCGTCCCCATGGACGGCGAGCGCTTCCACATGGACGCGGCCTCGGCCGCCGCGCTCTGCGACGAGAACACCATCGGCGTGGTCGGCATCCTCGGCTCCACCTTCGACGGCTCCTACGAGCCGATCGCCGACATCTGCGCCGCCCTCGACGCCCTCCAGGAACGCACAGGGCTCGACATCCCCGTGCACGTGGACGGCGCCTCCGGCGGCATGGTCGCGCCCTTCCTCGACCAGGACTTGGTGTGGGACTTCCGGCTGCCCCGGGTGTCCTCCATCAACACCTCCGGGCACAAGTACGGCCTCGTCTACCCGGGCGTCGGCTGGGCGCTGTGGCGCTCCCCCGCCGAACTCCCCGAGGAGCTGGTCTTCCGGGTCAACTACCTGGGCGGCGACATGCCGACCTTCGCCCTCAACTTCTCCCGCCCCGGCGCGCAGGTGGTCGCGCAGTACTACACCTTCCTGCGGCTCGGCCGGGAGGGCTACCGGGCCGTCCAGCAGACCAGCCGGGACGTGGCCCGCGGCCTCGCCGAACGCATCGAGGCCATGGGCGACTTCCGTCTCCTCACCCGCGGCGACCAGCTTCCCGTCTTCGCCTTCACCACGGCGCCTGACGTCACCGCCTTCGACGTCTTCGACGTCTCGCGCCGCCTGCGCGAACAGGGCTGGCTGGTGCCCGCGTACACCTTCCCGGCCAACCGCGAGGACCTGTCGGTCCTCCGGGTCGTGTGCCGCAACGGCTTCTCCGAGGACCTGGCGGGCCTGCTCGTCGAGGACCTGAGCCTGCTGCTGCCCGAACTGCGGCGCCAGCCGCACCCGTTCACCGACGACAAGAAGGCCGCCACCTCGTTCCACCACTAGGACGGGTACGGGTACGGGTACGGGCGCGCGAACCCCGGGGCGCCCGGACCCGCTCCCGGTCGCGCGCCGCTTCCCCAGCCGCCCGGGCCTGCGGCCCAGCTCGAAACTAGTCAAACTTGATTACGCGTACGGGTTCTCCTGGCCCTCCGCCAGCACGCCCACGAAGGGCTCGCCCTCGCCCGCGAACACGTACGCCCCGCCCTCGATCCGCTCGATCAGGCCCAGCGTCCACTCCCGGCCCGAGTCGGCCGAGTGCACCCAGAGGTGCATGATCTCGCCGATGTGCCCGAGCCGGCCGGGCCCGCCCTCAGGGGTGTAGTAGCCGGTCACCGCGGACCGCCACGCGTCCAGGCCCCGCACCCGGGCGCGCAGCAGCTCGACCGCCTCCGCGCGCGGCAGGTCCACGATGAAGCCGACCGCCGCCGACAGGACGTCCATCTGCTGGTCGTACGTCGACAGCGCCTCGCGCAGCAGGCGCAGGTACTCCTCGCGGCCGGCGTCCGTGATCTCGTACTCGACCCTCGGCGGGCCGCCGGCCGTGCTCGGCGCGCTCTCGTCCGCGACGAGGAGGCCCTGCTTCGCCATCTGCTTCAGCGCGTGGTAGATCGAGCCGGGCTTGGCGTTGGACCACTCGTGCGCGCCCCAGTACTCCAGGTCGTTGCGCACCTGATAGCCGTGGGCGCGGCCGTGCTGCTTGACCGCGCCCAGCACGAGAAGGCGGATCGCCGACATTCGTTCGGACCTCCCTGGTCAGCTTTGACAAGGGTAGGTCCTCCGTGCCTCCGGCTACGCCTGCGCCTTGCTCTCCGGCTCGCGCTCCAGCTCGCGCTCCAGCTCGCTCTCCAGGGCGATGAGCTCGAAGGAGCCCTTGCCGTCGAGCGATTCGCGGATGATGTCGGCGTGGCCGGCGTGCCGGCCCGTCTCCTGGATCAGGTGCAGCAGCATCCAGCGGACGGAAACCCGGCCGTCCTTCGGGAACCAGGGCTTGTCGGGCAGCGGGAACTCCTCGTCCAGGCTGGGCACGCTCCGGACGAAGTCCTCCGTCTGCTTCGCCACGTCCGCCATGAAGGCCACCGTGGACGCGACGGTCTCGTCCCCCACGAGCTGGAAGCTCTCGTGCCAGTTCGACTCGTCCCGGCGCAGTTCGTTCGGCTGCCGCTGCGCCATCCGCAGCCAGTTGAGCTCGGCCTCGGCGACATGCTTGATCAGACCGGACAGGCTCAGCTCGCTCGCGCTGGGGCGGCTCGCCGCCTGCTCCTCGGTGAGGCCGAAGGACGCCCGGACGACCGCCGCGCGCTGGGCCTCGATGAAGTTGAGGAGTGCGCCGCGCTCGTCGCCGTACTTCTCCGCGGGAACAAGAGCAACCATGACTGCCGCCTTCCGTGGTCTTCCTTCTCGACACGGAACACGCTACGGAGGAATCAGGACAGATACGGTCCTCATTCCTCCGTAGCGCCTGGAAGGGTGTCTCGGAACGGTGCCTCGGAACGGGACCTCAGAACGGGAAGCGGCTGCGCCCGTGCTGGATCGAGATCCACTTCCGGGTGGTGAAGGCCTCGACCATGGCCTCGCCGTTGAGCCGCCCGATGCCCGACTGCTTCTCGCCGCCGAAGGGGACGATCGGCTCGTCGTGCACGGTGCCGTCGTTGATGTGGATCATGCCGGTGTGGATGCGCTTGGCGACCCGTACGCCCCGCTCGACGTTGCCGGTGTGCACGGCGCCGCTCAGGCCGTACGGGGTGTCGTTGGCGATCCGTACGGCCTCGTCCTCGCCGTCGAACGGGATGACCAGGGCCACCGGGCCGAAGATCTCCTGGTTGAGGACGGGCGCGTCGGCGGCGATGTCGGTGAGGATCGTCGGGGAGACCAGGCTGCCCTCGACGGACCCGCGCAGCAGCGCGGTCGCGCCGCCCGCCACGGTCTGCTCGACGACCGAGGCCACCGCCTCCGCCTGCTGGGAGTTGATGAGCGGGCCGATGTGGGTGGCCGGGTCGGCCGGGTCGCCGACCCGCAGGGTCTTGACCTTGGCGACGAACTTCTCGGTGAACTCCGCCTCCACGGTGCGGTCCACCAAGATGCGGTTGGCGGCCATGCAGACCTGGCCCTGGTGCACGAAGCGGCTGAAGACGGCCGCGTCGACCGCGTAGTCGACGTCGGCGTCGTCGAGGACGATCAGCGCGCTGTTGCCGCCGAGTTCGAGCACGGCGTGCTTGAAGTGCTGGGCGCAGACGGTGGCCACGTGCTGCCCGGTGCGGTCGGAGCCGGTGAAGGAGATGACCTTCGGGACCGGGTGGGTGAGCAGCGCGTCGCCGATCTCGGCGATGTCGGTGACGACCACGTTCAGGAGGCCGGCCGGGAGGCCCGCCTCCTCCAGGACCTTGGCGACCAGGGTGCCGCCGCAGATCGGGGTGTTCTGGTGGGGCTTGAGGACGACCGCGTTGCCGAGGGCGAGGGCGGGGGCCACGGACTTGATGGAGAGCAGGAAGGGGAAGTTGAAGGGCGAGATGACGCCGATGACGCCGACCGGGAGGCGGTAGACGCGGTTCTCCTTGCCGTCCACCGGGGAGGGCAGGATGCTGCCCTCGGGGCGCAGCGCGACCTGGATCGCCTCGCGCAGGAACTCCTTCGCCAGGTGCAGCTCGAAGCCCGCCTTGAGGCGCGTGCCGCCGAGCTCGGCGACGATCACCTCGGCGAGCTCGGCCTCGCGCTCCTCGACGATCCGCAGCGCCCGCTCGAAGACGAGCCGGCGGGTGTACGGGTTGGTCTCGGCCCACTCGGCCTGGGCGCGCTCGGCGGCGCGGTAGGCGCGGTCCACCTCGGCGGCGGTCGCGACGGTGATGGCGGCGAGCTTCTCCCCGGTGTACGGGTTGAAGTCGATGATGTCCCAGGATCCGCTGCCGGGCTTCCACTCGCCGTCGATGTACTGGTGCGCCAGTTCGGTGAAGTAGTCCGAATGGTCCGAAGACAGAGCAGACGCCATGGAACGAGACCCCTAACCCGCGGAGGCGGACTTCGGCACGGACGGCTGCCGAGTCACAGCCGTCTCACTGATGTCTCGTCATCGTACTGACGTATCAGCCGAGTTGAAGGAGTCCTCGGAGAAGATCACGGCTTTCGGCGGGATCGGGGCTGTCCTTCTGCAGGCGCTCCATCACCCGTCCGTACTGCCCGACCTCCTCGCGTTTGTCGAGGTAGAGGGCGCCGGTCAGCTGTTCCAGATAGACGACGTCGGAGAGATCGGACTCGGGAAAACTCAGCATGGTGAAGGCGCCGCTCTCGCCCGCGTGGCCACCGAAGCTGAAGGGCATCACCTGGAGCGTGACGTTCGGGTGTTCGGAGATCTCGATGAGATGCCGCAACTGCCCCTGCATCACGGCCCGGTCGCCGTACGGGCGGCGCAGCGAGGCCTCGTCGAGGACGGCGTGCAGATGCGGGGCGTTCTCGGAGACGAGCACCTTCTGGCGCTCCAGGCGCAGCGCGACGCGGCGCTCGATCTCGGCGACCGGGGCGCCCGGCATGCCGCGGGTGACGACGGCGTGGGCGTACGCCTCGGTCTGCAACAGGCCGTGGACGAACTGCACTTCGTAGATGCGGATCAGGGAGGCGGCGCCTTCGAGCCCGATGTACGTCTGGAACCAGCCCGGCAGCACGTCGCCGAAGCTGTGCCACCAGCCGGCCACGTTGGCCTCGCGGGCCAGACCGAGGAGCGAGCCGCGCTCGGAATCGTCACTGACTCCGTAGAGCGTGAGCAGATCCTCGACGTCTCTGGCCTTGAAGCTCACCCTTCCCAACTCCATACGGCTGATCTTGGATTCGGATGCCCGGATCGAGTAACCGGCGGCTTCCCGGGTGATGCCGCGCGATTCGCGCAGTCGCCTCAACTGGGAGCCAAGCAGTATGCGGCGCACCACGCTCCCGCTCGCCCCGCTCGATTCGCCTGCCGTCACGGCTCCAGCCTCCCCTTCACGGTGCTGCTCTTGCTGTCGAGCCCCCGTCGAGCCCCGGATTCTGCCACTAAACGCTTCAGCGCGTACACATTCGATTACGGATAGAGGGCGGGTTCCGGGCAGCCGCGTTCCGGCCCGTGGACGACTTATGCACAGAATCGGCGCGTGGGCGGACAGGCCGGGCGCGTGCACGTGCATCTGCCCTTGCATCCCTTGCATGCCTCCGGAACCATGGGGCTCGCACAGCCGCGTACCGATGTGCGCCGCCGCGCCGTTGTCGCACCGCCTTGTCGCACCACCGCCGCGATTCCCGGGAGTGCCTCGCATGGGACCGAATGGATCGACCATGCTCGAGCCGTTACGGCAGGGGCTTCCGCCGATCGATCCCGCGACCGTCTCCAACTCGGCCTCCTGCGCCCTGCCGCCCCGCTACGAAGCGGTGCGCGGCGCGCGGAAGTTCACCAGTCAGACGCTCCACAACTGGGATCTCACCGAGCGTTTCGACGACGTCGCCCTCGTCGTCTCCGAACTGGTCACCAACGCACTGCGCCACGCGGTGCCCGCGGGGACCGATCCGGCCACGGCGACGGCGCCCGAAACAGGCCTGAATCCGCCCGTCCGCCTGCATCTGATGCGCTGGGCTTCGCGCCTGGTGTGCGCCGTGCGCGACCCCAGCCGCGAGAGTCCGGAGGCCCGGGCCGGCGGGGAGGACTTCGCCGCCGAGTCGGGGCGCGGGCTGTTCCTGGTGGAGTCGTTCAGCGACAGCTGGGGCTGGCACCCGCTCGCGGGCACGCTCCAGGGCAAGGTGGTGTGGGCGCTGTTCCGGCTGGGCCCGGAGTAGGAGACGACAGAGGAGAGGGCCCCGGTGGCGGTCGCCACCGGGGCCCGCACCGCTGTGCGCGGGCGCGTGGGGGCGCCCCCGTGGCGGCCCCGAGCGCGGGGGCGGGGGTGGAGATGGGGAGG